>NZ_JACBZR010000001.1:4587500-4887500 GCF_013408335.1 Nocardioides panzhihuensis
GCGGCACCGAGCGCGACGGTCTCTATCTCGACACCCACGCCCATCCCATGCCACCGCCGGTGCTGTCGCTGCTCACGACCGCGGTCGAGGCGTACGCCGGGCGCCCGCTCCCCGGGATCATGCTCGAACGCGACACCGACGTGTCACCGGAGACCGTCGACCCCGAGTTCACCAAGCTCACCGAGGCGGTCCTCACCCGTGGCTGACATGCCCACCTGGCTCATCATCGTGCTCGCCGTCATCTTCCTGACGCCGGTCCTGGGCCCGATCCTGATCGTCCTCATCAGCTTCATGATCGACCTCGACGGCGAACACGAGAGGCGAAAACGCACCGATGACGGCAAGCACATTCATGAGCGAGGCGGCTGCGGCGGCGACGGTGGCAGCTGCGGCGGCGGCGACTGAGTCCGGGCTGAGTCCGCGCTGAGCAATCAGGCCTTGGGCAGATCGGCCCCGCCGGTCACCGGCGCCTGGTGCTCCGGGTAGGCCGACTCGGCCGAGCCCTCGTCGACCAGCGTGGTGCGGCCGAAGGCCTCGCCGAACGGCGTCAGGTGCACCGATCGACGCACGATCTTGGCGAACTTCACCGAGCGAAGCGCGTCCAGCACGTCGGGCTGCGCCTCGAGGACCTGGTATTCCAGCGGGTCGGGCAGCGGCTCCTTGGAGAACCACACCAGCCCGAGCCGGAACAGGTTGTTCAGGTAGGCCGGCACCCGCTCCGGATAGCGCACGCCGCTACGTCCGGCGATCATGTTGAGCCCGGGGGCGATCATGGTGCTGCCGACGAGCCCGGTCGGCCCGCCGGTGCGAATGTCCACCGACGGCTGCGGCCCCGCCTGGAGCAGATAGAGCAGCATCCGCGCCTCGTCGGGCGCGAGCTCGTCGAGGATCCGAGCGTACGCAGGGTGTCCCTGCTCGTCGGCCCAGACGTCGCGGGAGCGGTCGAGCAGATCGGCTCCGCGGCGGCGCAGCACAGGCAGTGAGTCCTCGGATGCCTCGGCCTCCCGCGTACGGGCGAGCACGACATCGTGGCCGGCTGTCTCGTAGTCGGATGCGGAGAGCTCCATCACCGGCCTCGACCCGGGCCGGATCATCCGGGCGGCGGTGCCGGCGACGATCCCCACGGCCTCGGCCGTCTCCCGCACCAACCCGTCGCGTACGTCCTGGTCGACCATCGCCCGCGCCACCCGGAAGCCGGCGCGGCTGGACGTGCGTAGCCCCCACCCGGCCGTCTGCCAGGCAGCGCCTGCCGCCACCCGCGCCAGGCCGGGAGCGGTGCCGGCCACGGCGGAGGCGGTCGGGACGACCTTGCCCAAAAGGCTCATGTCGCCACCTCCGTAGCGCAAGCGCCAGAATACGGACGCGGCGCCATGATGGATTCCATGATCACTCGCTGACGCTCGCTCATGTCGGAAAGATTAGAAGGTGCAGGAAGCCGCCGGCGAGCCCCATGATCGCGCCATGGGCGTAGAGCATCCATTCGTCCTCCTTGATCGCTGACCTCATCATGTCCACGAAGTCACCCGGCGGGAGCTCCTTGGTGCGCCGCGCGACCAGGTCGCGGATCTTGTCTGCCTGGTGACGGCTGAAACCGGGATCACGGAACGGCACCAGCGTACGATCCGCCGCCTCGTTGGCGACCGAGGTGCTGATCCGGTCGAACCGCTCCGACCCGAGCGCGATCCGCACCGCCCCCCGGTAGGGCCCGGCCGCCCGGTCGACAGCGGGCATCAGTGCGTTGATCAGCAGCTTTCTGGTGGCGTCGCCGCGGGGGCCGTCGAGCAGGAAGTCGCCGATGCGCTCGAGCGTGATCACGTCGGTGGCGATGATGTCGGCATAGACCTCCGCGGCCTGCTCCTGGCGGCGCGGGAAGAGGCCCTGCACCTTGATCCCCAGGATGCGACGGGGCTCGGCGGGCTCGAAGATCAGCCACATGCCGAGGAGGTTGGTCACCCAACCGACGATCACGCCCATCACGGGCAGCATCCACCAGATGTGGAAGGTCTGGTCGATCAGCGCCACCGGGATGCCGAGCAGGAACCCGAAGATGAAGCCGAACGCGACCATCAGGTTGAGCTCGCGCTGACCGAAGTCGCGGAAGATCCTGACCACGAGGGCAGGGTTGTTGCGGAAGTGGTCGATGACCATCAGCTTCGGGTCGAGCAGCTGATTGATGTGCACCCCGATGTCGTCGGTGACCTTGTGCACGATCGAGGGGAGCTGTGCCTGCACCCGAACGGTGATCGCGTCCTTGACCGCCCGCGGCAGGTCGCGCCAGAGCCGGGGATGCTCGCGCATCATGATCTGGTCGACGAGCTCGGGCACCTCCGGGCGGAAGGTCTCCACGATGTGCGTGGCGATCTCCGAGGGGCCGAGCTGCTGGTAGAAGTCGCTGGGGGTGCCGAGCTTGGCGATCGCCTTGTCGACGGCGATCGAGCCCATCTTCGCGGCCCGGGCGGGGATGATGCCCTGCCAGCCGAGCCCGCCCTGGGCGAAGCCCGGGACCTCCTGCAGCTTGTGCGGCAGCACCCTGGCCAGCTCGCGCAGCCCTGGGACCTGGAACCCCTTGAAGTTGAGCGGGGAGAAGAGCATGTAGAGGCCCGACCAGTTGATCAGCCAGCCGATCACCCCGGTGAAGATCGGGATGGTGATCAGCGAGAGCCAGTGGACATGGGCAGCCCAGTCCTCGAACCAGCTGACCAGCGAGTCCTGCCACTCCGGCGACATTCGAGCTCCTTCCGCCAGAGTTCCAGACCGTCGGTATGCGTACCCTACCCACAGGCGAACGCACACACCCCGAAGCGTCTGCTATTCGGTTGACGCTTCCGTCGCCGCACTGGGCGGAATCTCGTGGCTCGGCAGCCGATGGAGGTCCTCGGCATCGGCGAAGCAGGCCCGGGCGAAGTCCTGTCCGAAGGGGGTCAGGTGGATCGAGCGCCGCTTGATCCGGGCGCCGCCCGTGGAATGACAAGCCTCGAGTACGTCGGGCTGTGCCTCGACCACCTGATAGCGGATCAGCTCGCTGACCGGCTCCTCGGACTGCCACACCAGCCCGAGCCGGGCCAGGTTGTTGAGGTACTGCGGAACCAGCGACGGGTAGCGCGCGCTGGCCTGCGCGCCGATCATCGTCAGACCCCGGGCGATCATCCGCGATCCACGCAGGTGGCCGATCAGGCCGCCCTCGACCACGTCGACCGCCGGCTGCGGGCCACCCTTGAGCATCAGCACCAGGATGCGGGCCTCGTCGGGCGCCAGCTCGTCGAGGATGCTGGCGAAGGCCGGATGGCGCTCGTTCTCGTCCCACACGTCGCGCGAGCGGCGCAGCAGCTCCTCACCGCTCCGCCGCAGTCGGTCGGGTCCGTCGCCGGGATCGGCGCCGTTGACCCGCGCGGCACGACCTTCCATCGCCGCCTTCGCGTTCTCGGCCGCCGGAAGCGCGAAGCGCTCCAGCAGACCGGTGACCGGGTTGCCCGTCGCGACCCGCTTTGCGAAGCCGGTCACCTGGCGGGCGCCGGACGCCACGTCCTCGGTGAGCCGCACCGCCTCGTTGGGATCGACGACCGCCTTCGCCACCCGACCGACCCCACGGGCGTACGTCCTCAGGCCCCACCCGGCGGTGTGGGCCACCGTCACCGCGGAGATCCTGAGCAGACCCGGTAGAACGTCCGTCGCCTCGTCGAGAAGACCGCCGCTCGGCGCCGGTGTGGGCATGCGGTGCATCCCCTCGCGGCCCTGCACGAGCTCCTCGGTCGGCTCGGTCGAAGGGGTGACGACGTCGCTCTCCGGTCGGAGAGCCCCTGGCTCGGTGTTGATGTGCAGGGCGCTCACAACACGTTCCACCATTCGAAGACTGCCACGTGCAGAAACCCGCCCGCCAGCCCCATGATCGCCCCGTGGGCGTAGAGCAGCCACTCGTCCTCCTTGATCGCCGCTCTCATCATCTCAACGAAGGTCCTCGGTGGCAGAGCCCGGCACCTGTCGGCGATCAGTCGGCGGATGTTGCACGACTGCTGCTGACTGAAGGCGGCGTCGCGTAGCGGGGTCAGGGTGTACTCCACCGCTTGCTCGGCGACCGAGGACCGGATCGCGTCGAACCTCCTGGTCCCGACCGCGACCCGGACCGCGCCATGGGCCGGTCCGACCGCCGCGTCGACCGCCGGCTCGAGGGCGGCGGCCAGCATCTGGCGGGTGCGGTCGCCGGAGGGCCCGTTGAGGAGGTGCTCGCCGATGTGCTCGAGCGTGATCACGTCGTTGGCGATGTGCTTGCCGTAGACGTCGGAGGCCTGCCACTGCCGCCGCGCGAAGAGCGCCTGGATCTTGATCGGGCCGATCCGCTTGGGCTCGGCGGGCTCGAAGATGAGCAGCATGCCGAGCAGGTTGGTCGTCCAGCCGACCAGTACACCGAGGATCGGCAGCAGCCACCAGATGTGGAAGGCCTGGTCGACGACGGCGACCGGGATTCCGAGCAGGAACCCGAAGACCGCGCCGAAGACGACCATCATCCGCAGCTCGCGGGCGCCGAAGTCCTTGAAGATCCGCACGATGATCGAGGGATCCTTCTCGAAGTTCTCGATCACCATGATCTTCGGGTCGAAGAGCTGGTCGATGTGGTTGCCGATCTCGACCGTCACGTCGCCGACGACCTCCGGGAGCCGGGCCTGGACCCGCTCGATCACCGTCGCGCGCAACGGACGCGGCAGGTCACGCCAGAACCGCGGGTGCTCGCGCCACATGATCTCGTCGACCAGGAACGGGATCTCGGGACGGAAGACGTCGACGATGTGGGCGGCGATCTTGTCCGGCTCGAGCTGCTCGTAGAAGTCACGGGCCGTCGCCATCTGCGACAGCGCCCGGTCGACGGCGATCGAGCCCATCTTCGCTGCCCGCGCCGGCACGATCCCCTGCCAGCCCAGACCACCGCGGAGGATGCCCGGGATCTCCTGGATCTTGCGGGGCAGCGAGCCGGCGATGTGCTGGAGCCCCGGCACGGTGATCCCGTGGAAGCGGATCGGGGAGAAGAGCATCCACAGCCCCGACCAGTTGATGAGCCAGCCGATCACGGCGGTGAAGACGGGTATGGACCAGAACGCGAACCAGTCGATGTCCCACCCGGAGAGCACGTCGACGACGCTAGACACGGGACCCCTCGTATTTCGGTCAGTGAGTCTCCCTCTTGTCCGGAGACTGCACCGATCGACACGAAGGCGCGCCGAGAGTCACCGAGCTGGGAGATAGCGCCTGCGCCGTGCGCAGGCGTCACTTCAGATCCTGCCTGATCACCTGGGTTCGGTCCAGAGCGACGCACGCAACGGGAGTCACATCTGTCACGGCGTACAGGCAATTGCTGCACTTCTCAGGTGTTGCATTGCCGGAGAAGTGCAGCGATACCCGGTTAACCGGGTATCGCTGCACCTCGACCCCCAAAACGTGGAAGGACCCGGTGGGTCCGTCTCGGGTCGGCACCACCGGGTCCGCCGCGCGTGCCCCGACCATATGGGGGTTGGTCCGACACTCGCGGCTTGCTCATCAGTATGCGGGCAGTGGACCAACATCGGTTTTACCCGAAATCCACAACTCGCCAACAAATCTGTCAAGCGATCAGTTAGGAACGTGCTAACCGTGCTGCCGCCGCCAGACCACGATCGCCTGTCCGGGCGGCGCCTGCCGAACCGCGGGAAGCCTGCTGGCCGGGACCTGCGGCTCAGGGGCGGCCGCCCTCGCCTGGGCGAGCGCCTCGCGGGTGGCGGCCAGCTCGTGCAGCAGCTCCTCGTTGCGCCGGCGCAGGGCGTCGACGTGCTGCTCGAGAGCCAGGATGCGACGCACGCCCTCGATGCCGATCCCGGCCCCGGTCAGGTCCGCGATCGAGCGCAGCCGCTCGATGTCGTGGAAGGAGTAGCGCCGCCCGCCGCCCCCGGTGCGGCCGGGGGTGATCAGGCCCATCCGCTCATAGGTGCGCAGCGTCTGCGGGTGCAGCCCGGTCAGCTCCGCGGCGACGCTGATCACATACACCGCGGCATCCGGAGACGGGCTGCCGAATCCGTCGCTCATCATGACTCCTCGAGAAGAGACGTACGCAGTGGCTTGCTGGCCATCGCCGTCCGATAGGCCTCGACTGCGGCCTTGGCGTCGGCGTCGAGCACGGCCGGGATGTGCACCTCGACGGTGGCGAGCAGATCGCCGATGGTGCCGTCGGCACGCCGGAATCCCTTGCCCCGGACCCGGAACGTACGTCCGTTGGGGGTGCCGGCGGGGATCCGCAGCGTCACCGGCGAACCGGAGAGCGTCGGCAGCTTCACCTCTGCTCCGAGCGCCAGCTCGTCGAACCCGACGGGCACGTCGATGGTGAGGTTGTCGTCCTTGCGGCCGAAGACGCGGTGAGGCGTCACGTGCACCGTGACGTAGAGGTCGCCGGAGGGTCCCCCGTTCTCCCCGGCGGCACCCTTGCCCTTGAGCCGGATCCGCTGCCGGTCCTTGACCCCGGCAGGGATACGAGCCTGGATGGTGCGCGCCGAGGTGCCGCGGCCGGAGCCTCGGCACGTCGGGCAGGACTCGTCGTAGATCAGCTGACGGCCCCCGCAGCGCGGACAGGTCTCGTTCATCGAGAACGCACCGCCCACGGAGTTGACCACGTAGCCCGCGCCTTCACACTCCGGGCAGACCCGCGGCTTGGTGCCGGGCTTGCCGCCCGTGCCGTTGCAGTCGGGACAGGCGGAGTCCGAGGTCAGGCGCAGCGAGATGGTCACGCCGTCGAGCGCGTCGGTGAACCCGATCGTGGCACTCGTCTCGACGTCGGCACCCTTGATCGGCCGGGCCCTCGGGGTCGTACGCCGCCCGCTGAAGCCTCCGCCGGCGCCACCGGCACCGCCGAAGAGGTCACCGAACATGTCGCCGAGCCCGCCGGCCTGGGTGCCGCCGGCACCGAAGAGGTCGTCGAAGTTGTAGCCGCGGCCGGCGCCCGCGCCGCCGAAGCCACCCGGGAACCCGCCGGAGGCGCCGAGAGTGCGCACCTCGTCGTACTTCTTGCGCTTCTCGGGGTCGCCGACGACGTCGTAGGCCTCGGCGACCTTCTTGAACTTCTCGTGCTTGGCGTCGTCGCCAGGGTTGGAGTCGGGGTGGTTGGCCCGCGCGAGCTTGCGGTAGGCCTTCTTGATGTCGTCGCTCGAGGCGTCCTTCTTGACGCCCAGCTCGGCGTAGTAGTCCTTGTTGATCCAGTCCGGCCGGATCCCGTCGTTCTCTGCCACCTAGCCCCTCCTCCCTTCTTCTCGGCAGACGAGCCTGTCGATGTCTCGACAGGCTCGTCTGCCCATCGTTGTCACTCCGGGTCGACGACCAGGACCTGCGCGGCCCTGACCACCCGGTCGCCGATCATGTAGCCGGCCTTGGCGACCAGCTTGACCGAGGTCTCCTCGACCTCCGGGTCGGTGCCCATGTGGCTGAGCGCCTCGTGAAGGTTGGGATCGAAGACGTCGCCCGGCTCGGCGAACTTCTTCAGACCCAGGTTCGTCACGATCTTCTCGAGCTGGTCGGCGACGGCCTTGAAGCCGCCTTCGACCTCGCCGTGCTCGCGGGCACGGTCGATGGTGTCGAGCACCTCCACGATCGGAGTGAGCACCTTGTAGGTCGCGTTCTGCGAGACCAGCTCGCGGTCACGGTCGACCCGCCTCTTGTAGTTGACGTACTCGGCCTGGAGACGCTGCAGATCGGTGGTCAGCTCGGCGACCCGCTTGTCGATCTCATCGGCGGCATCGCCGAAGTCGACCTCGGTGTCGTCCTCGGCAGCATCCTCAGCAGCGACCTCGGCCTCGTCCTCGGCCGCCTCGGCGGAGCCATCCTCGTCGGATCCGGCCTCGGCAGCGTCGTCCGAGTCCGAGGCGTCGCCCTCAGGGGCGTCCGCCTCGGAGTCCTCGGTCGGCTCCTCGTCCGCCTTCGTCTCAGGGTCGGTCTCGGGCGGCGGGGTCTCGGAGGTCGTCTCCTCGACGGCCTCGCCCGCCCCGCCGGGGCGGCGCTTCGTCACTTCTTGTCGCCCTCTTCACCCTCGACAGGCTCGTCGACGATCTCGGCGTCGACGACGTCGTCGTCGGCCTCGCCGGTCGCACCTGTCGCGCCGCCGGCAGCGGACTGCTCGGCCTCGGCCGCGGCGTACATGGCCGCACCCATCTTCTGCGAGGACTCACCGAGCTTGGTGATCGCCGCCTGGATGGCGTCCTTGTCGGCCTCGCCCCCATCGGGTCCAGTCTCGAGGACCTTCTTCAACGCGTCCAGGTCGGCCTGCACCTCGGTCTTCACGTCGTCCGGGACCTTGTCGCCGGAGTCGGTGATGAACTTCTCGGTGGTGTAGACGAGGCTGTCACCCTGGTTGCGGATCTCGATGGACTCGCGACGCTTGGCGTCCTCCTCGGCGTACTGCTCCGCCTCCTTGACCATGCGGTCGATGTCGTCCTTCGACAGCGCGGAGCCGCCGGAGATCGTCATGGACTGCTCGCGGCCCGAGGCCTGGTCCTTGGCGGAGACGTGCACGATGCCGTTGGCGTCGATGTCGAAGGCGACCTCGATCTTCGGCACACCACGCGGCGCCGGCGGGAGGCCGGTGAGCTCGAAGTTGCCCAGCGGCTGGTTCTCCGACCACATCGGGCGCTCGCCCTGGGCGACCTTGATCTCGACGCTGGGCTGGTTGTCGTCAGCCGTGGTGAAGATCTCAGAGCGCTTGGTCGGGATGGTGGTGTTGCGCTCGATCAGGGTGGTGAAGACACCGCCCTTGGTCTCGATGCCGAGGCTCAGCGGGGTGACGTCGAGGAGCAGTACGTCCTTGACCTCGCCCTTCAGCACGCCGGCCTGCAGCGCGGCACCGACGGCCACGACCTCGTCGGGGTTGACGCCCTTGTTGGGCTCCTTGCCACCGAGCAGGCTCTTGACCAGGTCGGTCACGGCCGGCATCCGGGTCGAGCCGCCGACCAGGACGACGTGGTCGATGTCCTTGAGAGCGACGCCCGCGTCCTTGAGGACCGACTCGAACGGCTTCTTGGTGCGGTCCAGCAGATCAGCGCTGATCTTCTGGAACTCCGCCCGGGTCAGGGTCTCCTCGAAGTGGAGAGGGCCGGACTCACCGTGGGTGATGTAGGGCAGGTGGATCGAGGCGTTCTGGCTCGAGGAGAGCTCGATCTTCGCCTTCTCGGCGGCCTCCTGGAGGCGCTGAGCGGCGATCTTGTCGGCGGCCAGGTCGACGCCGTTGGCGGACTTGAACTTCTCGACCATCCACTTGACGACGGCGTTGTCCCAGTCGTCACCACCGAGGTGGTTGTCGCCGGAGGTCGCCTTGACCTCGACGACGCCCTCACCGATCTCGAGCAGGGACACGTCGAACGTGCCGCCACCGAGGTCGAAGACGAGGATGGTCTGGTCGTCGCCCTTGTCGAGGCCGTAGGCCAGCGCCGCGGCGGTGGGCTCGTTGACGATGCGGGAGACGTTGAGGCCCGCGATCTCACCGGCCTCCTTGGTGGCCTGACGCTGCGCGTCGGAGAAGTACGCCGGGACGGTGATGACCGCATCGGTCACCGGCTCACCGAGGTAGGCCTCGGCGTCGCGCTTCAGCTTCTGCAGGACGAACGCGCTGATCTGCTGCGGCGTGAAGTCCTTGTCGTCGATGTTCACCTTCCAGTCGGTGCCCATGTGACGCTTGACGGACCTGATCGTGCGGTCCACGTTGGTGACGGCCTGGCGCTTGGCGACCTCACCGACCAGCACCTCACCGGACTTGCTGAACGCGACCACGGAAGGCGTCGTACGGGCGCCTTCGGCATTCGCGATGACGGTGGCCTCGCCACCCTCCAGAACCGAGACGACCGAGTTGGTGGTCCCGAGGTCGATACCGACGGCACGTGCCATCTTTGCTACCTCCGCTTGTTGAAGCTGTGTGTATGTGGGCGCCGCTCAACGGCTGACGCTGAGTCTTGCAAACAAGTTGAGTCGATTCAACTCAACTTCGTTCACTCCCCACAACGAAGACCCTACGCCCACTATTCCAGCCCCAGCCAAAAGCACGCCGAGTCGGCTCATCCTGACCGAAAACCCCGCCGAGTCGGCTCGTCATGACGAGCCGACTCGGCGTGTGTTTGCGTCAGAACGGGCCGACTCGGTGGCAATGGATCAGAAGGACGGGATCCAGTCGAAGGTGTCGGGGTTGGGGCCGGAGCGGCCGGACTCACCCTTGTCGAGCGCCGCGAGGGCGGTGATCTGGTCTGCGCTCAGCTCGAAGTCGAAGATCGCCAGGTTCTCCTCGAGCCGCTCGCGGCGTACGGACTTGGGGAAGACGATGTCGCCCCGGTCGATCTGCCAGCGGAGCAGGACCTGGGCGGGCGACTTGCCGTGCGCGGAGGCGATCTCGGCGACCACCGGGTCGGAGAGCTCCCCGCCGCCCTGCCCGAGCGGCGACCACGACTCGACCTTCGCGCCGTGGGCGAGAGTGGCGGACCGGGCGTCCTCGTTGGTGAAGTAGGGGTGGACCTCGATCTGGTTGACCGCCGGGGCGACGCCGGTCTCGGCGACGATCTTGTCGAGGTGGTCGGGCTGAAAGTTGGAGACGCCGATGGAGGTGGTCAGGCCCGCCTCACGCAGGCCGACGAGGGCCTCCCAGGTCTTCGCGTACGTCCCGTCGTACTGCGTCGGGAGCGGCCAGTGGATCAGGAACAGGTCGACGTGGTCCAGGCCGAGCAGCATCAGAGACCGCTCGAGCGAAGCCTTGGCCTTGGCGGGGTCGTGCTGGGAGTTGTTGAGCTTGGTGGTGACGTAGACGTCCTCGCGGGCGAGTCCGGCGGTCTTCAGTGCGGCGCCGACGCCCGCCTCGTTCTGGTACATCTGCGCGGTGTCGATGTGGCGGTAGCCGACCTCGAGGGCCTGGCTGACAACCTGCTCGGTCTCGCCTTCGGGAACCTGCCAGACGCCGAGACCGAACTGTGGGATCGAAGTGCCGTCGTTGAGCTTGATCGTGGGAACCGTCATACCCACATACAACCAAGTGAGTCGCGACCTATTCCACCCCTTGGCTCCAGCTTGGCTCCAGCTTGGCTCCAGCTTCAGCCGATCGTCACGGTCACCACGTTGGAGTAGGCGCCGGTGTCGATGTCCTTCATCCGGAACATGTGCTTCCCGATCCGGCCGGTCTGGATCGCGGTGGAGAACTGCTCGCCGGTCACCGAGACGTCGGGGATGCCGAACTCCTCCCAGCCCTCGCCTTCGTCCCGCTCCAGCCGAAGGATCGCGCCTTCGCCGCCGGGGTAGATGCCGGTGATGTCGATCCGCTCCATCGGCTTCGCCACGACGACGCCGGTCTGAAGAGTGATCTTCTTCGCGGGCTTCTCGTCGGCGGCCGCGGACGAGGAGCTCGTGGAGGCGGAGACCGACCCGGCCTTCTTCTCGGGAGCGCTCGTGGGTGAGGCGTCGAGCGTGATCGCCGGACCGGTGGCGGTCTTGGTCGGCTTCGGCGACGGCGCGTAGAGCGACGCGCCCGCATCGGGGTCGGTGGCCTGGTCGCTGGCGGCACCATCGCCACCGAGACCCAGGATGTTGGCACCGACGAACATCCCGATCCCGACGATCAGCCCCACCCCCACGGCGACCGCTACCAGTGCCGTGACCCCGGCTGCGATCGGATGCCGCTTCCCCTGCTCCACGTGTGCTCCTCAGCCCAGAAACCTGCGATGGTGACAATTCAGCCACACGTTCACACCCGGCACCAGGAATTCAGCTGATCAGCTCCTGGCGGCGCGCGATGGCGGCCGCCTCCGTACGGCTCCCCGCGCCGAGCTTCCCGAGGATGTTGGAGACGTGCACGGAGACCGTCTTCGTCGAGATGAACAGCTGCTTGCCGATCTCGCCGTTGCTGCGTCCCGCCGCGACCAGCGTCAGGATCTCGCTCTCCCGAGGCGTCAGGGACGTCGGCGTCGCCTGCTGCTGCTTGACCGCGGTCGCGCCGAGCGACCTCAGCTCGTCGAGCAGCGGCTGCAAGCCGAGCCGCTTCGCGGTCTCCCTGGCCTTGTCGGCAGTCGCCCGCGACCCGGGGACGTCGCCTGTGGCGCGCTGGATGACGGCGTACGTCGTGCGTACGGCGGCCAGTCCCGGAACGTCGCCGTAGGTCTCGACCTGCTGCTCCGCGCGCGCCCACGCCGCCAGCAGCGACTCCTGAGCCGGCGCGTCGATGCCGGCCAGCCAGTGGACACGGAGCACCTCCGCCTCCAGCCGCGCGGCCCAGGCACGACCCTCCGGACCCCACTCGCCGGGCTGATACTGGGCGACCACCTGCTCGCCGTCGCTGCGCAGCCCGTCGACGGCCTCGACCAGGGCGGGCCACTGGACCGCCGGCACCGAGGGCAGCATCTGCGCGATCGCGGAGGCGGCCACGACCGCCAGCCGCACCCTGCCGCCGAACCACTCGGTCCAGAACTGCGAGAGCGTCTCGACGGTGTCGGCATAGATCGCGAAGACGGCGGCATGGTCTCCGGCGCGACCCGCGGCGACCATCTCCACGGTGGCGCCGTAGAGCGCGATCAAGCCCTCCTGGGTCCAGTAGGGACGCAGCGCTGCGGCCGCCTCACCGACCGACGCTCCCTGCGCCTGCTCCATCATCATCCGGAGCATGTCGAGGAGCGCGACCGGGATCGGCGGCGCGTCGGGCAGGTTGCCACCGGTCAGCGCCAGCGCCTCGTCCCAGTCCCCCAGGACCATCTGCATCCGGACGATGTCGGAGCGGGCCGCGGCAGCGTAGGGCGACCACTGCAGCGACTCCCCGCCGGTCTCCTCGATCACCGCACGGAACCACCTCAGCGCCTCCGCGTAGTCCCCGGCCTCGTCGTAGGAGCGGCCGAGCGCGAACAGCCCGCGGCTGACGGCGTACGTCGACCCGACCCGCCGCGCCTGGTCGATGGTCTCGCGCAGCACCTGACGGAAGCCCTCCACCTTGTCGCCGCCACCGCGGCCGGTGCGTACCTTCAGCATCGACAGGCTGGTGGCCATGTCGGAGGCCAGCTTGGAGAGGCTGTGCCGTTCGGCGATCTCGATGCCTTCCAGCCCGACCGCCTCGGCCTCCTCGATGCGGCGATAGGCGACCAGCGTCCGGGTGCGCACGGCGAGGACCGCGCACCGCGCTTTCGGCTCGGCGTCGTCGGGCAGCGCGTCCATCGCGTCGCGGGAGTGGGTGAGCGGGTCGCCGTTCTCCATGGCGTGCGCCGCCTCGGCCCGGGTCGCCA
This sequence comes from Nocardioides panzhihuensis, assembly GCF_013408335.1. Lineage (NCBI taxonomy): Bacteria > Bacillati > Actinomycetota > Actinomycetes > Propionibacteriales > Nocardioidaceae > Nocardioides > Nocardioides panzhihuensis. Next base: position 4,600,739 of record NZ_JACBZR010000001.1, read on the forward strand.
GCAGCAGCGCCCGGCCGACCGTCCGGCCGGCTGGGATCGCGTCGAGCCGCTCGGCCAGGATCGCGTCGGCGCGCGAGGGCAGCCCGGCGAGGATGAGCGTGTCGGCAGCCCGCTCGTAGACCCGGTCCAGGTCGACCCCGGCCGCCTGGGCGACCTTCGGGTCCGCGGCGAGACCGAGCGCCTTCTCGTAGTGGTGGGCCGCCTCGCCCACACCGCTGACGTTGCGGGCCTCCTCGGCCGCGGCGATGCGCGCGCGCAGCGCGGTCGCGAGATCGCCGGCGTGCTTGGCGTGCAGCGCGAGCTCAGCGGCCGCACCCAGCCCGGGGGTCTCCTTCAGCACCTCGGCGAACCGGGCGTGCAGCCGCACCTTCTCACCGGGAAGCAGGTCGTCGTAGACCGCCTCGGCGAGCAGCGCGTGGCGGAACGTGTAGCGCGAGCCCGTCGGCTCGAGCACCTTCTGCTCGACCGCGGTGCGCAGCGCGTCGTCGAGCTCGTCGGTCTTCATCTCGGTGACCGCGGCGAGCAGCTCGTGGGTCACGCGGCGGCCGGCGATCGAAGCGGTGCGGACCACGCTGCGAGCAGCGCCGTCGAGCCGGTCCAGGCGCACCAGGAGCAGGTCGGCGAGGTCGACAGGGAGGTCCTCGTCGCAGCCGGCCTGCACCAGCTCCTCGACGAAGAAGGCGTTGCCCTCGGCTCGGCGGACGACTCGTTCGGCGTCGACCTTGCCGCTGGCCAGCTCGTGGACCAGGCGCCGCACCGAGTCGTCGGAGAGCGGCTCGAGGACGATCCTCTCGACGTCAGGAAGACGGCCCCATTCGCCCACCTGGCGGCGCAGCGGGTGGCGGCGGTGGATGTCGTCGGCGCGGTAGGACACGACCATCGCGACCGGACCGCTGTAGGGCCGGGTGAAGAGGTAGGTCAGCAGGTCACGGGTGGACTGGTCGGCCCAGTGGGTGTCCTCGACCACGACCAGCAGCGGCGCCTTCTCCGCGGCCGCCTCGAAGAGCGTGTGGACGGCGTCGAAGAGCTGGCCCCGGTCGGTCCCTGCCGCGGCGGAGCCCGGGTTGGCACCCATCACGCGGCGTACGGGCCTCAGCCTGGCCAGTGCCGGATAGTCGGCCGCCACCCGCTCGACCACCTCAGGCAGGTCCGCGACGATCCGGTCGAGGATCTCCGAGAACGGCATGTACGCCACTGCGCTCTCGCCGAAGTCGACGCAGTGTCCAGCGTGCACCTGCCAGCCGTCGGTCACCGCGCCGTCGCGCAGCGCGGTGAGCAGGCGCGTCTTGCCGACGCCGGCGTCACCGGCGAGGAGGACGTGCTGGCGCCGGGTGTCACCCATCGACTCCACCCCGAGCAGCCCGGTGAGGGTCCGCAACTCCGAGTCGCGACCTACGAAGGACCGAGCACTTTGCGCCATGCCCCCTATCATCGCGCCTCCGGGCCCGGGATTCTCCTGCATTACCGTCGCCCGAGGACTCAGTTGTGTATCGAGTCCATCCGGCGCGGACGACGGCGCTTCACCTGGCGGGCGAGCCGGTCGGCGGCAGCCGCGCCGCGCATGCTCTGACGGCGGTACGCCACTTCGGCGTCGTAGCTGATCTGGGTGTTGTAGGTCATGTATCCAGAGTCGGCTCCTGAGGTAGGGCCGGACATGAGGCGCCTGCCTTAGGAGTACGTCAGAGGTGCCTCATTCGGTCGTGATCCGGGTCACTCCACGAGTCCACGGCGTCGTCCGATGGCGGCCGCCTCGGTGCGCCCGGAGGCGCCGAGCTTGGCCAGGATGTTCGAGACGTGGACCGAGACGGTCTTCGTGGAGATGAACAGCTGCGTGCCGATCTCGCCGTTGCTCCGCCCGGCCGCGACGAGGGCGAGGATCTCGCTCTCCCGGGCGGTGAGCCGGCCGGACGGACCGGCACCGGACCGCTGCGGCGTCGTACCGAACGTACGCAGGTGCTCGAGCAGCGGCTCGGCGCCGAGTTGCTTCGCCGACTCTCGGGCCTGGTCGACCAGCTCCCGTGCGCCGGCGGCGTCACCGCCCGCACGGAGGATCTCGGCCAGCCGGGCCCTCGACCAGGCGAGCTCGTGGACGTGCGGGAAGACCTGAAAGGCGGCCACTGCCTTCCGCCAGGCATCGACGAGCTCCTCCTGCTCGGGCGGATCGATGCCGGCCAGCCAGTGGACCCGGAGTCCCTCGGCCACCAGGCGTGCGGTCCACGCCTGGCCCTCCAGACCCCAGGTCGGCCTCGCCTCGGCCGGTCGCATGCCCGCAGCGACGATGCGGTCCACCTGAGCCGTCACCTGCCGGCGCTCACCGACCGGAAGCCCCGGGATCGCGGCGCTGATGGCGCTGACGGCGACGGCAGAGAGCCGGGTGTTGCCGCCGAACCACTTACCCCAGGTGCGGCCGAGGGTCTCGACGCCTGCGTCGTAGGCCTCGAGGATCGTCTCCACATCACCATGCGCACCGGCGGCCTTGATCTCCACCGGCACCGACTCGCTCGCGGTAGCCACCTCCTGCTTCCACGACGGCCGCAGCCGTCGCGCCTCCGCCCCGCGGTCCGCGCCCCGGTCCTGCTCGATCATCAGCCGGTTGGCCTCCAGCCACGGCGACAGGGCCGGCGGGATCCCGTAGGCCTCGGTGAGCGCGAGCGCCTCGTCCCACCGGCCGATCTTGTAGAGGTGGCCGAGCCAGGCGGTCCGGGCGTCGAAGGAGTACGGCGCCCACGGCACGCCCCGCTCGACGCCGAGCAGGAAGGCGCTGCGGTAGCTCTCGCCGGCCTCCTCGAGACGGTCGGCGGCGTCGAGGGCGAAGGCGAGCTGGATCCGAGCCCGCAGCTCCGGGTGCAGCGCACCGGCCTTGGCCGCTCTGGCCACGGCCGCGCGGAGAGGCTCGATCCGGGCCTGCGGCGGGCGGCCCCAGGTCCCGGCCAGGGTCGCCGAGACCTCCGCGGCGAGACCGGTCCGGCCGAGCTCCTCGGCCAGCGCCAGCGCCTCCTGGCCGGCCCTCTCGGCGTCGTCGTGACGGCGGTAGATCATCAGCGTCCGGGCGTACGCGGCGAGCAGACGAGCGCGCACCAGCGGCGGGGCGTCCTCGGGGAGCGCGGCCATCGCCGCCTCCGCGAGCGCCCCCACCTCGACATCGTTGACGTAGGCGAAGCTGGTCTCGATCTCGACCGTCATCAGCTGGGCGCGCCACAGTCCGGGCGCATCGAGCGGAAGCGACTCCCGCTGCTCACGGGCCAGCTTGCCGGCCCGATCGGCATGCCCGGCGGCGACCATCGCATCGCTGGCCTTGACCACCAGATCGACGAGGCGCTGGGTGTCATGGTCGGAGGCGGCGTGACCGGCGAGCTGGGCGATCGCCTGCTGATAGTGCTGGGAGGCCTCGTCGGGGCCGCCGGTGGCTGCCGCCTCGTCTCCCGCCTCGATCCCGGCGCTGAGTGCGGTCTCGTGGTCGCCGGCAAGACGCGCGTGGCGGGCAAGTCCGGCCGCGCTACCGGTCGTGAGATCGCCACGCAGCGCCGCGACGTAGCGCTGATGGAGCCTGACCCGCTCCCCCGGAAGCAGGTCGTCGTAGACCGCCTCGCCGAGCAGCGCGTGCCGGAAGAGGTAGTAGCCGTCCTCGCGCGGCACCAGGATCGCGCGCTCGATCGCCTGCCTCAGCCCGGCGTCGAGCGTGGCCCGATCGAGGCCGGCGACGGCCTCGAGGAGCTCGTCGCTGACGTTGCGCCCGGCGGCGCTGGCGGTGTCGACCACCTCGCGGGCGGTCGCGTCGAGCTGCTCGAGCCTGACCAGGAGCAGGTCCGCGAGGTCCCAGGGCAGCTCTTCGGCGCCCGCCGCCTGCACCAGCTCCTCGACGAAGAAGGCGTTGCCCTCGGCGCGGCGTACGACGCTCTCCACGTCGATCCCCAGATCGCCGGCGAGCTCTGCGACCAGGAGGCGTACGTCATCGTCCGAGAGCCGCCCGAGATGGACCCGCTCGACCGACGGCAGCCGGGTCCATTCGGCGAGCTGGCGGCGCAGCGGGTGGCGGCGGTGGAGGTCGTCGGCGCGGTAGGAGGCGACGATCGTGACCGGGCCGATGAACGGCCGGGTGAAGAGGAAGGTGAGCAGGTCCCGGGTGGACTGGTCGGCCCAGTGGGTGTCCTCGACGACGACCAGCACCGGAGCCTTCTCGGCCGCGCGCTCCAGCAGCGCGTGGATCGCGGCGAAGAGATTGCCTCGGTCGAGCGCCTCCTGGTCGGCGGTGTCAGCCCCGCCGAGCACACGGGCGACCGGCGCCATCCGCAGGAGCGCCGGATGCACGTCAGCCACCTGCGCCACCACCTCAGGCAGCGCGGTCGTGATGTTGTCGAGGATCTCGGTGAAGGGGAGGTAGGCCTCAGCGCTGTCGCCGAAGTCGAGGCAGTGGCCGACGAACGTCTGCCTGCCGTCCGCGACGGCTCGGCCGCGGAGCTCGCGCAGGATCCGGGTCTTCCCGACACCGGCGTCGCCGGCGAGGAGCACATGCCTGCCCTTGGCCGCTCGCGCGTTGTCGACCAGCCCGATCAGCGTCTCCAGGTCGGCATCACGTCCGACAAGCCTCTCGGCACTCTGCGCCATGAGGGTCATCATCGCGCCTTTCGTCGCCGCCGGGTCGGCCGAGGGGTCGACACCGCCGGGCCCCGGACGTGAAACAACGCCGAGCGGGATCTCTCCTGCTCGGCGTTGTCGGTCCTGCGCCTGCATCTCAGCGGGTGCGGTCGCGCCGTGCCTGACGGGCCTGGTTGGCCCGCTGGCGCTTGGCCAGGTCCTTCTGGATCTGCTGGCGGCGGTACTTGACCTCTGCTTCGTAACCTGCGGTGGTGTACATCTCGATCTCCTGCTGGTTTGTCCTGCTGGGGTTTCCTGCTGACATCGAGAACACTCCTCTGCTGAGGTAGGTACCGGGATCGGTCGCGCGCCTTAGTTCTCACCACCGCCACCTCGCTTCCCGACCTAGGTGTGATGCCCAGGCACGTTGGTCGAGATCGTGTGACGACACGATCTGAGGTGTAGATGGGTGAAGGCCTCCCTGGTGTGGAGTGGAGCTGTCTAGGAACCAGTGCCGCCACCAGGAGATGCCTTCATGTCCCACGCTACCCATGCCAACGCGGCTTTGACCCCTCGCGCCCGCCTGCGACTCGCCCGTTTGATCGTCGAGGACGGCTGGCCGCCCGCTCGCGCCGCTGAGCGATACGACGTCTCTTGGCGTACGGCGAAGAAGTGGGCTGACCGCTACCGCGACGAGGGGCCGGCCGGGATGCTGGACCGGTCCTCGGCGCCACACCATCAGCCGAACCGGACACCGGCACCCGTGGTCCGCAAGATCGTGCACCTGCGCTGGAAGCAGCGACTCGGACCGGTCGAGATCGCCAGCCGACTCGACATGCCTTCCTCGACCGTTCACGCCGTCTTGGTCCGCTGCCGGATCAACCGCCTGACTCACATCGATCGGGCCACCGGCGAACCGATCCGCCGCTACGAGCACGAGAAGCCGGGCCACCTGATTCACGTCGACGTCAAGAAGCTCGGCAAGATCCCCGACGGCGGCGGCTGGCGCTACGTCGGTCGCCACCAGGGCAGGCGGAACAAGGCCCTCACCGCCGAGCGGACCGGACAGCGCAGCAAGCGGTTCGATCCACTGACGGGGACCTGCTATCTGCACACCGTGATCGACGACCACTCCCGCGTCGCCTACGTCGAAGCCCACGACGACGAGACCAAGGAGACCGCGACCGAGGTCCTCAAGAACGCGGTCGCCTGGTTCGCAGAACGCGGCGTCACCGTGACCAGGGTTCTCAGCGACAACGGCAGCTGCTACCGCAGCCGCATGTGGCTCGAGACCTGCGCGAACCTCGGGATCGTCCCGAAGAAGACCCGTCCCTACCGGCCACAGACCAACGGGAAGATCGAGCGCTTCCACCGCACCCTGGCCGAGGGCTGGGCATTCAAGAAGTTCTACAACTCCGAGTCAGCCCGACTCGCGGCTCTGCCAGCATGGGTCCACGAATACAACCACCACCGGCCCCACTCAGCAATCGGGAAGGCCGCACCCATCACCCGGTTGAACAACCTGGCTGGGCATCACACCTAGGCCACGCGCTCGGCGCCTTAGACGAGACACTTCACCTATGGAGTTCTCCGAGGTCGTACGCCGCCGCAAGATGGTCCGCAGCTACACCAGCGATCCCGTGGATCCTGAGGTGCTCGACAGGATCCTGCACAACGCCACCCGGGCACCGTCGGCCGGCTTCTCCCAGGGCTGGGCCTTCCTCGTGCTCGACACCCCCGAGGACGTACGCCGCTACTGGGAGGCCACCGCCCCGAGCGTCAAGGCCGGCGACGACCCCGACGCGTGGCTGACCGGGATGATGCAGGCACCGGTGATCGTCATCCCGTGCTCCTCCAAGGCGGCCTACCTGGACCGCTACGCCGAGCCGGACAAGGGCTGGACCGATCGCGACGAGGCCCACTGGCCGATGCCCTTCTGGCACATGGACACCGCGATGGCGACCATGCTGATCCTGCAGACCGTGGTCGACGAAGGTCTCGGTGCGCTGTACTTCGGGATCCCGCCGGAGGCCGACGCGGCGGTTCGGCTGGCATTCGACATCCCGGATACGTTCGACCCCATCGGGGCCGTCACCATCGGGCATCCTGCTTCTGGGGGTGCCAAGGGGTCGCCTACTCGGCGTCAGCGGGTTTCGCTCGGGGATGTTGTTCATCGTGGGCGGTGGTCTCCGCGCTGATCGAACCGCCGCGGCCAACGGGCTCGTCCCGCTCGTCGAACCGCCGCGGCCAACGGGCTCGTCCCGCTGATCGAGCCGCCGGAGCCGCTAGGCGGAGGCGTGTCGAGACCTGCCTCCCGCTGGTCGAGCCGCCGGAGCCGCTAGGCGGAGGCGTGTCGAGACCTGCCTCCCGCTGGTCGAGCCGCCGGAGCCGCTAGGCGGAGGCGTGTCGAGACCAACACGGTTCGCGTCGGGGAAACCTCGCTGAGCGACTGCTACTTCGTTTCAGTGTTCGCCGCCGACCCTTCTTCGAGTGTTTCTCGATCAGCCGCCGCGTCAAGGACGGGCCTTCGGCCCGCCGGCTTCGCCGGCCGCTTCGCGGTCCTTGACTCGGCACCTGATCGAGAAAGATTTCGCCATTATCGGGGCGGCGGCGAGGGTGTGGCGCGGGGTTCAGGTTACTTGTTCACGGACTGCATAAATCGGGACTGACCAGCGCAAACAGGTAGCCGCGGGCGGCTCTTTCACATATAATGAGGCGTATGAACGAGACCGTCGACCAGCTCCTCACCGGGCCGCCCCTGGGTGCGTCCGAAGGTGAGCTGGTCGACTGGATCAGCCGGCTCGAAGAAGTGAAGTGCATCGCCGAGGCTGTCCAGGCAGAAGCAGCGGTACGCCTCGAGGAAGCCACCCGAGCCCGGCAGGCCGAGGCCGGGGTCCCTGCCCGCAAGCTCGGCGAAGGCGTCACCTCCCAAGTCGCATTGGCGCGGCGGGTTTCACCCGCCAAAGGCGCCATACTGCTCGGGCTGGCGAAGATCCTGGTTGCGGAGATGCCACACACGTTGGCTCTGATGAAGGCGGGCCTGTTCTCGCAGTGGCAAGCCACCATCCTCGCCCGCGAAACCGCCTGCCTCTCGATGGAGGACCGCCGGGTCATCGACTACGAACTCTGTGCTTTCAGTCAAGACCGTGAAGTTCCGAAGGTCGTGACCATGGGGCTGCGACAACTCGAGAACGCGGCCAAGAAGCTCGCGATCACCCTCGACCAAGAATCCGTCGTCAACCGAGCCGCAAACGCAGAGAAGGACCGTCGAGTCAGCGTCCGGCCGGCACCGGACACGATGACCTGGCTGGGTGCGCTGCTGCCGGTCAAGGACGGTGTTGCCGTCTACGCGGCGTTGGACCAGGCAGCCAAGGCCGCGCAGGCTGCTGGGGATGAACGGACGAGGGGTCAGGTCATGGCCGACACCCTCGTGAACCGAGTCACCGGCCGCACCGGCACCGAGGTGAAGCCTCGGATCGAGGTCAAGATCGTGATGACCGCCGACGCCCTCACCAACGACACCGACCAGCCCGCCATGGTCGAGGGCTACGGCCCCGTCCCCGCTGCCTGGGCTCGCGAGGCGCTCGCCGACGCCGAGGTCTTCATCCGCCGCTTGTACACCGACCCCGCCGGGCAGCTGGTAGCGATGGAGTCCCACTCCCGCAAAGCCCCCGACGGCCTGGCCGAGTTCATCACCACCCGCGACGGCGGGATCTGCCGCACCAACGGCTGCGACGCACCCATCCGCAACATCGACCACGCCCAGCGCCACGCAGACGGAGGCGAAACCAAGGCCGCGAACCTCCAAGGCTTGTGCGAAAGATGCAACCAAGCGAAAGAAGCCCTCGGCTGGCAGGCCAGACCCGGGCCAGACGGCAGCATCATCACCATCACGCCAACGGGCCATACCTACGTCAGCCCACCACCCGACACCTGGCAACCAGACCCACCACCACTGTCCCGAGCAGAGTTCGTGCTGCGCGACGTGCTGCTCGACCACACACGGGCAGCCTAGGAAGCATCGGCGGACCGCACATGATCCTTCCCGCGAGCGGCAGCAGAGTCGGGCGTACGCACGTGCGAGATCGCCATGGCGAGATCGGCCAGGCGCGGGGCGGCGATGTTGAGGACCTCGTAGACAGAGCCGAACGCGCCGTTCACCGTCACCGGCCGGTCCTCGAGGGCGCGGACGACTCGCTCGGCGCACTCCTCGGGGCTCTCGCCGCGGCCTTCGTACTCGGCGGTCGGCGCGATCATCGGGGTCCGGACGATCGCTACTCGCATGTTGGTGCAGGTCACGTTCTCGAAGTAGGCCTCGCGGCTCAGGATCCTTCCGAAGACGTCGAGGGCGGACTTCGCGGCGATGTAGGCGGCGAACTTGGGCGCCTTGATCTGGTTGCCCCAGGTGACGATGTTGACGACATGGCCGAAGCGTTGGGCACGCATGGCCGGCAGCAGGCCCATCGTGAGCCGGACGGCGCCGAAGTAGTTGACGGCCATCATCCGCTCGAAGTCGTGAAAACGGTCGTGGGTCAGCTCCAGCGACCGTCGGATCGACCGGCCGGCGTTGTTGACCAGGTAGTCGACCGCGCCGTGCTCGGCCAGGAGTCGCTCCACCAGCGCATCGATCGAGTCGCCTTCGGCCATGTCGACGACGTACGTCGAGGCCCGGCCACCCGCCTCCTCGATGGTCTTCCGCACCCGCTCGAGCTCCTCTGCCCGGCGGGCGGCGAGGAGCACGTGCGCGCCGCGTCGAGCCGCGGCGTACGACGTCGCCTCGCCGATCCCCGAGCTGGCGCCGGTGACCAGCACGGTGCGACCAGCAAGCGGGCCTGGGCTGCCGGTGACCGCCCGGATCGTACGGGCGACGCGGGCTCGGGGCGCCTGCAGGAGCGGGAGCGAGAAAAGGCTGACCACGCCTTGCACCCTAGGGCGACGGACGCACCGGTGCGTAGCGGACGTCGACCTCGAGGTGCGGATCGTCGCCGATCAGGTTGTGCAGCCGGATCGGCGCGCCGCCCGGGTCCCCGGCTCGGTGCTGTCGACGAAGCCGTCGAGCGACATCGAGAAGTGCCACAGCACCTTGCTCATCGCGAGGTCTTCCGGTCGAAGGTGACATGGGTGACGCCGCTCGGGGTGGTGGTCGACTCGACGTCGTAGCCGTCCTCGAGCGCCTCCAACCCGTCCCAGAGGCGTACGCCGCGGCCGAGGATGATCGGGACGACAACGACATGCAGGTGGTCGACGAGGCCAGCCGCCAGGTAGTCCCGCAGCAACGACGGGCCGCCACCGATGCGTACGTCCTGGCCGGCGGCAGCCTCCTGCGCCTCGGCCAGCACCTCCTCGATGGGGGCGTTGCGGAAGTGGAAGGTGGTGCCGCCCTTCATCTCGATCGACTCGCGGGGCTGGTGGGTCAGGACGAAGGTGGGCGTGTGGAACGGCGGCTCCTCGCCCCACCATCCGGTCCAGTCGGCGTCGTTCTGCCATCCGGGAGGGCCGAACTTGCCGGCTCCCATGATCTCGGCGCCGATGTTCTCCCAGGCGCGCCTGGCGAAGACGTCGTCGGGCTCGGCCGCCGGGTCGACCGCCACCCGCTCCCGGTCTCCGGTCGCGCTCTGGAACGTCGCGGTGGGGAAGAACCACTCCATCAGCCGCATGCCTGCATGGCCGAACGGAGTCTCCAGGCTCTGGCCGTCGCCGGTGGCGAAGCCGTCCAGCGAGATGCCGATGGTGTGAGCGCGTACGAGTGACATGTGTCGATCTCCCTCGAGCAAGAGTGATTGCACTTTGCAATCACTAGCGCCGAGGGTAGACTCCCCGATTGCAGATTGCAACCACTATTTTCGAGGGCAGGAGGCACCGAGTGAGCGAGCCCAGATCGGGGTGCCCGATCAACGCAGCCGTGGAGGTCTTCGGAGACCCCTGGTCGGTGATCGTGCTGCGCGACGTGATGTTCGGGAACCGCCGCTACTTCCGCGAGCTGCTCGGCAGCTCCGAGGAAGGCATCGCGTCCAACATCCTCAGCAGCCGGCTGAAGAAGCTCGTCGACGGCGGCCTGCTCACCAAGGAGGAGGCCGGCCGCGGCCAGAAGGCGGCCTACGCCCTGACCGAGGCAGGCATCCAGACGCTGCCGATCATGGTCGCCCTCGGCAACTGGGGGCTCGCCCATCGCGACGGCACCCGGCAGCTCCGGGTCCGCGCGGAGCTGCTCCGCGATGCCGACCCCGAGATGGTGGAGTCGTTCATGGACGAGCTGCGCGAGCTCCATCTGGGGTCACCGCGACCCGACCCGGACGCGCCGATGGCGAGCGAGCAGCTCGCCGCGGCGTACGAGGCGGCGATGGCTGGTTGAGCCGGAGGCTCACCTCTCCTTGGCGTTGAGCTTCAGCCTCGAGATCTGGTTCTTCAGCTCGTCGAGGAAGAGCGACCTGACGCTCTCGGTGTCCAGGGCGCCGTTGACCCCGCGGAGCTTGCCCTCGCCGAGCTTGACGCACACGGTCGACCAGGCCGCGCCGATGGCGCCGGTGAAACCGGCGGCGACGGTGGCGTTGATCGCTCCGCCACCAACGGTGCCGAACCCGGGGATCATCTTGAGCAGGTTGCCGGCCACGGTGCGGCCGGCCTGGGTGGCGGCGGCGGTGGCCGCGATCGAGGCCATCGCCGCCTTGTCGACCTCGATGCCGTAGATCGCCGAGATCCGCGCCATCATCCCGAGCTGGATCGGCACCAGGACGACTGCGTCCGAGAACGGGATCGGAGTGGCTCCGGCGGCCCCGGCCGCGGTCGCCGCACCAGCGATCACGGTGTTCGCCTGATCCTGCTTGCGTTTGAGATCCACCTTCTGCGCCGCGACAAGGGCATCCTCGACGCCTGCAGGCGCGCATCGAAAGGTGGCATCAACGAGTTCCTGCAGCCCGTGGACCTGCTGGCCAGAGAAGTCGTCGGCCTTCGCGTTGGTCAGGTAGACCCGAGCCCCGTGCACCGGCAGGCCGCGCGAGTCGATCTGCTGGGCGAACTCGACCGCATCCGGGTGGTAGGCACCGGTCGGCGAGGTCGGCACCTGGGTCATCACCAGCACGACCGGGAGTCCCAGGTCGGCGAGCTTGCGGATGAACGCGGCCTCGGTCTCCTCGAAGCGGCGGTCGGCGAAACGTACGGCGTACCAGGCCACGTGGACCTGCTCCGACTGCGGCTTGCGGCGCCGCTCCTGGATCAGCTTGGCGAGGTCCTTGATCACCCGGTCGCCCTCGACGCCGATCTCCAGGCCCTGGGTGTCGAGCAGGCCGAAGAACCCGCTGGTGTGCAGGTAGAGCGTCGACTCCTTGGTCACCGGCTCACCGATCCCGGTCTTCGCCACCTCCGCCCCGAAGACGGCGTTGACCAGCGTCGACTTGCCGACTCCGGTCTTGCCGAACACCGCCAGGTTGAATCGGCCGATCTCCTTGGCCGAGTCGGCGTACCTCTTGTGGAACTCGTCCTTGAACCAGCCCTCGGATGCGAAGTTGTTCACGGTGAGCAAGGATGCCACCCGGCACCGACCTTTCGGAGAAGACTTGGTGAGCCGACTTGGCGCATTGTCAGGACCGGAGCCTCCGAGGAGGAATAGCGTGCCGGGCATGAGCCCACGGTCCCGCCTCGCGTACGTTGTCGCCCTCGCCGCCGCAACCGTCCTGGTAGCGCCCACGACCCCGGTCCACGCGGCCGAGTCCGAGACCCAGCCGACCGACATCACCCTGACCCAGTGGGACAGCGGCGACGAGTTCGCGAAGGGCCGGTCGAGCAACCTCCGTCCGGGCCGGCGCGGCACCCTGCGGATCGGCCGCGACGCCGGGACGACGACCTACACCGACCCCTTCGGCGACGGTACGGCGAAGACCTACGAGTACGGCACCTGGACCTCGCCGGTGGTCAAGACCGGTTACGCGATCGACGAGTCGGTCACCTCCTGGGACGTCGACACCCCGACCGGCACCTGGGCCGAGGTCCGGTTCCGCGGCCAGAAGGCAGACGGCACCTGGACGAAGTGGTTCGTGATGGGTCGCTGGACGGCCGGCGACGACTTCGCCGCCGGCGACATCCACCGCACCTCGGTCGAGGGGCAGAACGACACCGACGCAGCGCTCTACACCGACACCTACGTCGCCCGGACCGGCAAGGAGCCCGAGGCCTTCCAGACCAGCGTCACCCTGCTGCGCCCCGAGGGTGCCACCGTCTCCCCGAGCCTGCGGTCGGTCTCCACGCTGACCAACGAGTACCTGCCCGCCTCCGCCTACCCCGGCACCAGCACGCCGACTCTCGGCAAGGAGATCGACCTCGGCCTGCCCCCGTTCAGCCAGAACATCCACCGCGGCGAGTACCCGGAGTTCGGTGGCGGCGGACAGGTCTGGTGCTCGCCGACCTCGACGACGATGGTGCAGTACCACTGGGGTCGCGAGGTCCCGGCGAGCGAGCTCGAAGGGATCGTGGCGCCCAACGGCGACCCGCAGGTCGACTATGCCGCGATCAACACCTGGGACTACGCCTACGAGGGCGCCGGCAACTGGCCGTTCAACATCGCCTACGCCACCCGCTGGGGCCTGGACGGGTTCGTGACCAGGCTGCGCTCGCTGGCCGAGGCGGAGCGGCTCGTGAAGGCCGGGATCCCGCTGGTCGTCTCGGCCAGCTGGAAGCTCGCCGACATGCCGGAGTCCGGCTACGGCACCAACGGCCACCTCCTGGTCATCGGTGGATTCACCGCCGAGGGCGACCCGATCGTCTACGACCCCAACTACCCCTCCAACGACGAGGTGCGCAACGTCTACACCCGCGAGAACTTCGAGCGGGTCTGGCAGACCTCGACCGACGGGGTCGCCTACGTCATCCACCCGGACGACGTGGAGCTGCCCGGCGCAGGGAAGGCCACAAACTGGTGACGGAGCCGCCACGAGGGTGACATGGGCCACCTTGGAGCGGCTGCGCGCGGATAGGTTTCGGCCATGACCCTCGACGCCGTCGCCGCTCTTCAGGCCGCACTTCGAGCTCCGACCGTCAACGACGGATCGGGCGCGGAGGGTCAGGCGTTCGCGCAGCTCCACGAGGCGCTGCGCGACCACTTCCCGCTGCTCCACTCGACGCTCGAGCTGACCCCGGTCGGGAAGCACGGACTCCTCTTCCGCTGGTCCGGCGCCTCGGCCGAGAAGCCGATCGTGCTGATGGCCCACCAGGACGTGGTCCCGATCGCCGGTGACTGGACGCACGACCCGTTCGGCGGCGAGATCGTCGACGGGGTGATCCATGGTCGCGGCACGCTCGACGACAAGGGCCAGCTGGTGGCGATCTGTGCCGCGGTCGAGGGGCTCCTCGCTGACGGGTTCGAGCCTGCGTACGACGTCTGGTTGTCGTTCGGCTCCGACGAGGAGACGACAGGTGCGGCCGCGCGGGCCGCGGTCGAGGAACTGCGGACCCGAGGGGTCAAGCCGTGGTTCGTGCTCGACGAGGGCGGCGCGGTCGCGTTCGACGCCTTCCCGGGGATCGCGGCACCGATCGGTGTCGTCGGCGTCGCCGAGAAGGGCACCACCGACGTACGCCTGCGGGTGACCGGCGACGGCGGCCACTCCTCCACCCCACGACAGAACGGCCCGACCGCGCGGCTGGCCCGCGCGATCACCCGCCTCGACCGGATGTCGATGCCCGTGCAGCTGCCGGCGCCGACCGTGGAGATGTTCGAGCAGATCGCCCCGTACGCCGCCAAGCCCCTGCAGCCCGTGCTGGCCAACGCCGGCCGGCTGGCCCCGGCACTGGCCCGGCTCCTCACCAGGCTCGGCCCCGAGCCCGCTGCCCTGACCCGCACCACCGTCGCGATCACGACGCTGGAGGGGAGCCCGGCGGCCAACGTCATCGCCTCGGCCGCCACCGCCGGGGTCAACCTGCGGATCATGGTCGGCGAGACGGTCGCCGAGGTCGTCGAGCGGCTGCGTGCCGCCATCGGTGACAAGCAGGTCGAGATCGAGGTCGTCCGCGCCGGCGAGCCGTCGCCGGTCTCTCCTCGCGACGAGGCGTTCTCGCTGATCACCGCGACCATCTCGGAGATCTTCCCCGAGTCGGTGCCGGCCCCCTACACCGTCATGGCCGCGACCGACTCCCGCTTCTTCTACGAGATCAGCGCTCGGGTCTACCGGTTCGCACCGTTCCGGATGACCGCCGCCCAGCGGGCCACCATCCACGCCGCCGACGAGAACATCCGGGTCGACGACTACCTCGACGGGATCGTCTTCTACCGCAGGTTGATCGAGTCGCTGTGACCACCGAGAGTCAGCGCACCGGCGTCGAGAACGCCGCCCGCGGGATCTGGGTGATCGTCGGCTTCCTGGTGGCAGTCGAGTTCGCCAGCGGCATCCTGCAGGGCTACTACACCCCGATCTTCTCCGATCTCGCCGACCACCTCGGCGTCTCCGACGCCGACCTCAACTGGCTCGAGGCCGGACAGCTGATCGTCTCGGCGCTGTGCGTGCCGCCGCTCGCCCGGCTCGGCGACCTGATCGGCCACAAGAAGGTCCTCCTGTTGGCGACCGGGATCACCGCGCTCGCGACCTGGTGGACCGTCGTCGCCCCCGACTTCGGCTCGTTCCTGGTCGCCTGGTCGATCCAGGGCGCCTACGTCATCTGGCTGCCGCTCGAGGTCGCCATCGTCCACAAGCGCACCGGCGGCAACACTGCCCTGACCCGGCGGGCCGCCGGGATCCTGGTCGGTGCGCTGCAGCTCTCGGTGATCATCGGCGCGGTGGCTGCCGGCGCCCTCGTCGGCGTGCTCCCGATGTGGGCGATCCTGACCTTCCCGGCCGTGGCCGTGACCGCGGTCTTCGTCGTCATCGCCGTCGGCATCGAGCCCGACTCCGGCACCAGCGGCGGTGCCTTCGACTGGCTCGGCCTGGCCGTGCTCACCGTCGTGCTCGGCCTGGTGATGGCCGGCCTGGTCGGCGTACGCGTCCTCGGGGCCGGGTCTCTGCTCCCCTGGGCCCTCGTCGTCCTGGGGTTGCTCGCGCTGGTCCCGTTCTGGCGCATCGAGACCGCGCTGGACGACGCCGGCCTGCGTGAGCCGCTGATCGACGTACGTCTGCTGGTCTCGCGAGGGCAATGGCCGATCCAGCTGACCGCGTTCCTGTTCGGGATGTCGGTGCTGGGCGCCCAGATCCCGCTGTCGACCTTCGCGCGCACCGATCCCGCGGAGGCCGGCTTCGGACTGGGCGCGGACGCATCGTTCGTGTCGCTGCTGATCGCCGAGTACGTCATCGCGATGGCCGTCTCCGCCTTCACGTTGCCGCTGTGGGCTCGGTTCCTCGGACCGACGCGGGCCCAGGCGGTGGCCTGCTTCCTGGTGGCCGCCGGCTACCTGATGTGGCTCCCGTTCCACGACTCCACCGGCCAGGGACTCCTCAACATGGCGATCGTCGGGCTCGGCTCGGGTGCACTGGTGGCCTCGCTGCCGGCCGCGGCCGCCGCGGCAGCCCCCTCCTCCCGCACCGCGTTCGCGACCGGCATGACCAACGCCACCAAGACCGTCGGCGGCGCCATCGCCTCCGCGGTCTTCGCCATCGCGCTCGCCGCGGACGGGTCGATCTCCGGCGAGGCCCACGCACCGCTGTCGGGCTACCTGACCGTATGGGCGGTCTGCGGCGCCACCGCTCTGGTCGCCGGGCTGCTGCTCCTGCTGCCGCGCAGCACGACTACGGCCGGTCAGACCCCAGAAGAGGGTTAAACTCTGTCGCGCTGGAGGTGAACCACATGCCCGAGAGCGACGACCTGTCCGAGGGACGCCCGGAGATGCCGCCGCCGCAGCTCGACGATGCCGCGAGCAAGGCAGCGGCCGCGGCCCGGATGCGCGACCAGACCAAGTGGGTCGATCTGCAGGTGCAGCAGTCGATGCAGCGCGGCGACTTCGACAACCTGCCCGGCGCCGGCAAGCCGATCAAGAACCTCGACCGTGACCACGACCCCGACTGGTGGGTCAAGCAGCTCGTCGAGCGCGAGCAGATCGTGGTGCTCCCCCCGTCCGTCCAGCTCCGCAAGGACGACGCCGAGCTCGATGACCTCATCGATCGGGAGACGACCGAAGACGGCGCCCGCAGGATCGTCGAGGAGTTCAACGAGCGCGTCATCGCGGCTCGCTACGGCGCGCCCGAAGGGCCGCCGCTGATCACCATGCCTCGCGACCTCGAGGCCACGCTGGCCGCTTGGCGCGAGCGCCGAGCCACCCGGCTGGAGGCCGCCAGAGCAGACGTACGCCGCAAGGAGACGCGCCGGAAGCGGTGGTGGCGCCGCTGACAGGTCAGCGGCGAGGGCGGGTCTCCTAGCCGACCTCTCGGTGCGAGAACCGCATCCGATAACGGCCCGGAGTCAGCCCGACCTCCGAGGTGAACCCGGTCCGGAAGGTCACCGTCGAGTAGTAGCCGGCCTCGTGGCTGATCCGGTCGATCGGCAGGTCGGTGGTCTCGAGGAGGGTCTTGGCGACCGCGATCCGCTCGGCAGCCACCCAGCGCATCGGGGTGGTGGCCAGGTCGCGCTCGAATCGCCGGGCCAGGGTGCGGGGGGAGACCGCGGCGGCGGCCGCCAGACGCTCGAGGGTGACGTCCTCGTGCAGGTTCGCGCGGAGCCAGGCGCGCAGCTCGTCGAGCCAGCGGGCCTGGTCGGTGAGCGGGTCGGCCGCGACGTACTGAGCCTGGTCGCCGTCGCGGTGCGAGGCGATGACCAGGTTGCGGGCGATGGTGTTGGCGGCATGCTGACCGTGGTCGGTGCGGATCAGGTGGAGGCACAGGTCCAGCCCGGCGGCCGAGCCTGCGCTGGTCAGCACGCCGTCGTCGACGTAGAGCGCCCGCGGGTCGAGGTCGACCGCTGGATACGTACGCCGGAACAGGTTCGCCCACCGCCAGTGGGTCGTCGCTCGGCGACCGTCGAGCAGCCCGGCCTCGGCCAGCGCGAAGGCGCCGGTGCACAGCGAGACCATCCGTGCGCCGGCGCCGGCGTCGGCGGCCCGGCGGAGCTCTCGGAGCAGGGTCGGACTGATCGGCTCGCCCGGCCGGATCGCCGGCACCAGCACCGTGCCCGCCTCGGCCAGCGCGGTCATCGGCCGCTGCGGCGTCAGCCGCGGCCCGCCGTGGACACGCACTCCGCGCAGGTCACCGCACAGCACCACGTCGTAGAGCGGGCTGGCGTCGTGATCCCAGTCGTAGCCGAGCGCCTCGAGCGGCATCCCGATCTCGAAGAGGGTCATCCCGTCGACGATCGGGACGGCGATGGATGGCTTCGAGGACATGGCAAGAATCTATCACTCTTAGTCAATCTTGCCACTCCCCCAACGCGGTCGACGCGGGCACGATGGAGCCATGACCAACTACAGGAAGAACCCCAGCAAGGTCCTCGGCACCGTTCGCTCCGTCCTCGCCGGCTTCGACGCCGGCGCCCGGGTCCGTCACGGCGCCCAGGTTCCGAAGAACCACCCCTCGCGACGTCGGTCGTGATCGTTACAAGCCGAGACGCCTACCGGCCGGTAATCACCGGCCATTAGGGTGACCGGCATGAGTCACAAGAGCCCCAAGGACTTCTTCGCGCCGTTGGCGGTGGGCGCTCCCGCACCGCTGCGGGAGATCCCGGCGCGGCCGAGTCGCGCGATCCACTTCTTCGACCCGTCCAACCCGAAGATGGCCGCAAAGGTGCCGGCGATGGTCGGCACCGTCGACGTGCTCCTCGGCAACCTTGAGGACGCCGTCAAGGCCGACAACAAGGTCGCGGCGCGCGAAGGCCTGGTCAAGATCGCCTCGGAAACCGACTTCGGCCCCACGCAGCTGTGGACCCGGATCAATTCGCTCGACTCCCCGTGGGTGCTCGACGACCTGATCACCCTGGTCACCGAGATCGGCGACAAGCTCGACGTCGTGATGGTGCCGAAGGTGCAGGGTCCCGAGGACATCCACTACGTGGACCGGCTGCTGGCGCAGCTCGAGGCCAAGGGCGGCGTACAGAGGCCGATCCTGATCCACGCCATCCTCGAGACCGCGCGCGGCGTGGCCAACGTCGAGGAGATCGCGTCGGCCTCCCCCCGCATGCAGGGGATCAGCCTCGGCCCGGCCGACCTCGCGGCCGACCGCAAGATGAAGACGACCCGTGTCGGCGGCGGCCACCCGGGCTACCTCGTCCGCCAGGACCCGGTCGACGGTGACATCCACGGGCAGCGCACGGTCTTCCAGCAGGACCTGTGGCACTACACGATCGCGAAGATGGTCGACGCCTGCGCCGCGGCCGGGATCTACCCCTACTACGGCCCGTTCGGCGACATCACCGACGTGGTCGCCGCCGAGGACCAGTTCCGCAACGCGTTCCTGCTCGGCTGCGTCGGCACCTGGAGCCTGCACCCCAAGCAGATCGAGATCGCCAACCGCGTCTTCTCCCCCAGCGTCGAGGACATCAAGCACGCCCGCCGCGTGGTCGCCGCCATGGGCGACGGCACCGGCGCGGTCATGCTCGACGGCAAGATGGAGGACGACGCCAGCCTCAAGCAGTGCCTGGTGCTCGTCGACCTCGCCGAGGAGCTGGCCGCCATCGACCCGAAGCTCAAGGAGCTCTACGACGCCATCGAGGTGGACTGAAATGACTGAAGCAACCCAAGAAATCGGGCACAGCCGCCCCCTCCGCTCGGTCCTCTACATGCCGAGCTCCAACACCCGCGCCCTCGAGAAGGCCAAGACGATCACCGCCGACGCGCTGATCCTCGACCTCGAGGACGCCGTCTCTCCCGACGCCAAGCCGGAGGCGCGCGAGAACGCAGCCGCCGCCGTGACGTCAGGTGAGTACGGCAACAAGTACCTCACCATCCGCATCAACGGCGCCGACACCCAGTGGCACGCCGACGACCTGGCCGCCGCCGCCAAGGCCGGCCCCGACGCCATCGTCGTCCCCAAGGTCAACAGCGCCCAGCAGGTGCACGACCTCGTCGCGGCCTTCGAGAAGGCCGGCGTCCCGGAGCAGACGAAGCTGTGGGCGATGATCGAGAGCCCGTACGCCATCCTCCACGCCGAGGAGATCGCCTCCGCCTCCGAACGGCTGACGGTTCTCGTGATGGGCACGAACGACCTGGTCAAGGAGCTGTACGTCGACCACGTCCCCGGCCGCGCCAACCTGGTCGCCAGCCTCCAGCTGGCGGTGCTCGCCGCGCGCGCGAGCGGCAAGATCATCCTCGACGGCGTCTACAACAACGTGAAGGACGGCGAGGGCTACGCGGCCGAGGTCGAGCAGGGCAGGATCTTCGGGTTCGACGGAAAGACCCTGATCCATCCCGCGCAGGTCGACGGCGCCAACGCCGGCTTCGCGCCCAGCGAGCAGGCAGTGGCGGACGCCAAGGGCCTCATCGAGACCTGGGAGGCGAGCGACGGCGGAGTGGTGACCTACAACGGCAAGATGGTGGAGAACCTCCACGTCGAGTCCGCGCGGCGCACATTGAGCATCGCCGAGGCCATCGCCGCGCTGTAACCCTCCGAAGATACCCCTCGCCGTATCTTTGTCGTTACCTCCGAGCTCCATCGAGCTCGGAGGTAACTTTTTTCTGAGAAGAAGGTGACAAACAGTCGAGATTCTGGTTCCGTTACGTGCTGCGCGATACAACCGACACTCGCTAAGCGCTCAGGAGACAGCGTCAGATGACTGAAGCGAATCGTCGGCCCGCGACGGGGGACCACTCGAACGTCCCACCGACGCCGGCTCGACACCAAGCACCACAGATGCGCATCACGAACGACACCACGGCAGACCCCGTCGAGATCGCCAACCGCGCTCTCCAGGGACTGTCACCGGCGACCGAGTCGTGGTTCGCCACTCCCAAGGCGGACACCACCCCCGAGCCGGCGCGACCTCGCGACACGCCATCCGCGCCCCCGCCGCCTCGGCCGGTCTACCGGCTGCCGTCGCCTCCGCACACGCAGCCGCCCCGGTACGCCTACCAGCCGAGCCCCTACGCGGCGCAGCAGCGGCACCCGGCGGGACCGGTGATGTTCGCCAACCCCGCGATGCCGTCCTACGCAGCCGCCCAGGTGCCGACCAGGAACGGCTCGGCCGCCGACCAGGGCCCAGCGCCGGAGCGCCGCGGCCGCAACAAGAAGGCTGTGCTCCTGCCGCTCGCGGCGATGGCGATCGCCTCGGCCGGCGTCGGCGCCTTCGCCCAGTCCAACCTGGGCACAGACCTCGAGAACCAGCCTCAGCAGGTCACTGCGCACGCCGGCCAGTACGACGCAGTGCCCGTGGTCGACACCGGCAACCAGAAGGTCATCGACGCCCCCGGCGTGATCGCGCCGGAGACAACATCTCCCTTCTCCCCCGCCTCCGCACGCACCACGCCCGGAGGCAAGCACTCCAACGGCGACTACGACGCACCCTCCACCGCCGAGACCTACGGTGGCGCTCACTCCTCGAGCCGAACGCTCTCCGCGCCGAACGGCGGGGGCACCTCGGCAGACCCCGCGCCGGCACCCGAGCCCGCGCCGGCTCCCGCACCGGCCCCTCAGCCGGCTCCTGAGCCGGCGCCGGCACCCGAGCCAGCGCCTGCGCCCGAGCCGGCCCCCGGACCGACTCAACCGACGCTGACCAAGAACGTGGTGGCACCGGTGCTCGACACGGTGACCGGCGTGGTCGACGCGCTCACCGGCATCAAGATCGATCTGACCCCATAATTCCGGGATCCCTGAAACGGGCCGTGACCTCAGCCGAGGTCACGGCCCGTTTACGTTCGCCTGGGTGGCTTGGCGATAGTCAGAACGGGTCATTCGGAAAAAGGACCTCCGTCCCGATAACTTCCACGGTTTTCCCTCGTTTGAGCGGTGTGCCACCCCATAACTCGGGAGTGCGCCAGGTTCCCCCGGATCTGGCAGGTGGCACGGCCCCGTAGCGGGGATCTTGGGGGATCCCCACCGCAGAATCGGAGTCCAACCAACAATGCGAAGCATGCGTACGCTCGCGCTGTCCGCAGCCTCTGTCGCCGTAGTCGGCGCAGTCCTGGCTGTGCCAGCGCCCTCTCAGGCCGCTCTGACGAACACCGACTTCGGGCTGTTCGCCAGCGGTTTCGGCACCCGTGTCACCGGTGGGAGCCTGCCTGCCAACTCGGGTGACCTCGGGTACCAGACCATCGGGTGCACCCGTAAGGCTGGTCACGACGTCAGCAACAACACCGCCGGCGCCAAGGTGCCCGGCCTCGGCACGATCGGTGCCACCACCACTCGGCAGCGGACGATCAAGTCCGGCTCGATGGTGAAGTCCATCTCGGAGCACAAGATCGCCGACGTCGTGCTCGACAAGAGCCCGCTCGGCAAGGTCACCGTCGAGGGTCTCAGCTCGGTCTCCCAGGCTTGGTGGGACGGCAAGGGCTACAAGTCCGACTCGAAGGCCAAGATCGCCCACATCGTCCTCGACCCGGCCGGTCCCGGCCGGACGATCGACCTTCCGATCCCGGGCCGCGACAAGCCGCTGGTCATCCCGGGCATCGCCACCATCGGCATCGGCAACATCGTCGAGCGCGCCAACGCCGACGGCGCGCACTCCTACGCCAACGGCGTCTGGATCAAGCTCCACGGCACCGACTCCGAGGTCACCATCGGTCGCTCCCGCGCGGAGATCAACGGCCAGGCCTTCTCCGCGGTCTTCAACGGCTTCTCCAACTCCGTCGACGCCTCCGCTCTCGGTGGCGCCGTCCAGGTCGGCAAGAACCCGCTGACCAACGCCGGCTGCGCCGGCACCAAGGGCAAGCTGAAGACCAAGTCCATCGGGCATGTCCCGCTGGGCGAGGTTGGCAACATCGTGGACGTCAAGGGTCTCACGAGCGGTCAGCGCTCGAACCAGACCAAGACCACCGCCGAGGGCTACACCTTCGGTGAGGTCGCCAACGTCAACATCGGCGACGGCGCCATCCGCATCGAGGCCATCCGCGCCCAGGCGAACGCGAAGTACGTCAAGGGCAAGGGCTCGACGAGCTCCATCTCGGGCACGAAGTTCGGCGACATCTACATCGGCAAGCAGAAGGTCTCCCTCGCCCAGCTGGAGTCGGCGCTCTCCCGCGTCGACATCCCCGGCCTGGCCAAGATCGAGACCAAGGTCGTCGTCGAGCGCAGCAAGAACCTGGTCGAGGTCGTCGCCCTCCGGCTGACCCTCCTCGACGGGACCAAGGGCACCAAGACGGTGGTCAACATCGGTCACGCGAAGTTCAAGGTCAACGCCAACAAGTGAGGCATTGAACCACTAAGGCTGACCTAAGAAACGGCCCGCGACCTGCCCAGGTCGCGGGCCGTTTCTTCACTATGAAGTTACTCGCGGGTAGTATCAACCCACCCTTAGCAACCGAACCGACTCACAAGCACTAGGCTCGGTTGCAAACCGGTTCGTCCTGCCCCCTGATGAGGAGCGCCTAGGCATGTTGCAGATCATCGCCATCGTCGTGTGTCTTGCGGCAACGGTGGCCACCGCCTACCTGGTGATCAAGGCGGTCCGGTCGATGCTCGCGGTAATCAAGATCGGTACGCCGATCAGCCGCGTCGACCAGCCGCTGGCCCGCACCCTGACGATGTTGAAAGAGACCGTCCTCCACACGCGCATGCTGCAGTGGACCTGGATCGGCGTGCTGCACTGGTTCGCCTTCGCCGCGTTCCTGCTGCTCTCGACGGCGGTAGGGGCTGCGTACTTCCAGCTCTTCGACCCGGAGTGGACGCTCCCGGTCATCGGACAGCTGTTCGTCTACGAGTGGCTCGCCGAGCTCCTCGGCCTGCTCGGCGCACTGGGCATCATCCCGCTGATCATCTACCGGGTGACCCACCTGCCCTCGAAGATGGGCCGCAGCACGCGGTTCTTCGGCTCCACGCAGTGGCAGGCCTTCTTCGTCGAGGCGATGGTGCTGCTGGAGAGCGCGGCGATCCTGTTCATCCGCGGTGCGGAGTACAACCTCGCCAAGGCCCACGGCGGCGAGGTCGCCGAGCACGCCACCGCGTTCCACTTTCCGGTCTCGCAGTTCTTCGGGGCGCTCTACCCCACCGGCCCCGACGCGGTCCACACGCTCGAGAACGTCATCTACTCGATCGCGGCCTTCAAGATCATCACCGCGCTGATCTGGCTGGCCGTCGTCTCCACCCACCTGACGATGGGTGTCGCCTGGCACCGCTTCACCGCCTGGTTCAACATCTGGTTCAAGCGCGAACCGGGTTCGCGTACGTCCGACACCGAGGGCGCCCGCCCGCTCGGCACCGCACTCGGCGCGATCAAGCCGATGCTCATCGACGGCAAGCCGGTCACCCTCGAGGACGTCGAGGAGGACCGCATCCCCGAGGACGCGATCCTCGGCGTCGGCTCGATCCAGGACTTCTCCTGGAAGGGCATCCTCGACTTCACCACCTGCACGGAGTGTGGCCGCTGCCAGTCGCAGTGCCCGGCCTGGAACACCGAGAAGCCGCTCTCGCCCAAGCTGCTGGTGATGGGCCTGCGTGAGCACGCCTACGCCGCCGCCGGTGACTCAGACCTGAAGGAGCTGCCGCTCATCGGCAAGGCCGACGGCGCCCCGGCTGGCTCCGAGAGCAACACCGAGGTGCTCGACTGGTTCTACAACCCGGAGGACGGCGGCTTCGTCATCGACGAGGACGTCCTCTGGTCCTGCACCTCCTGTGGCGCCTGCGTCCAGCAGTGCCCTGTCGACATCGAGCACGTCGACCACATCATGGACATGCGCCGCTACCAGGTGCTCGTCGAGTCGAACTTCCCGACCGAGCTCAACGGCCTCTTCAAGGGCCTCGAGGGCAAGGGCAACCCCTGGAACATGAACGCCAACGCGCGCATGGACTGGGCCAAGGACCTGCCCTTCGACGTCAAGGAGGTCGGCAAGGACATCGAGTCGCTGGAGGAGGTCGACTGGCTGTTCTGGGTCGGCTGCGCCGGCGCCTACGAGGACCGGGCCAAGAAGACCACCCGCGCCGTGGCCGAGCTGCTCGACATGGCCGGAGTCTCCTTCGGCGTGCTCGGCAACGGCGAGACCTGCACCGGCGACTCCGCCCGCCGTGCCGGCAACGAGTTCGTCTTCCAGGGCCTGGCTCAGCAGAACGTCGAGACGTTCAAGGAGTTCAAGGTCAAGAAGGCCGTCACCACCTGTGCTCACTGCTTCAACACGTTGAAGAACGAGTACAAGGAGTTCGGCATCGAGCTCGAGGTCGTCCACCACACCCAGCTGCTCAACCGGCTCGTGCGCGAGGGCAAGCTGACTCCGATCGCGGACGGCGCCGGCGCCCACAAGCGCTCGATCACCTACCACGACCCCTGCTTCATCGGCCGCCACAACGGCGTCTACGAGCCGCCGCGAGAGCTGCTGCAGATCATGCCGGGCGCCGAGTACAAGGAGATGCCCCGCAACTCCGAGCGCTCCTTCTGCTGTGGCGCCGGTGGTGCCCGGATGTGGATGGAGGAGAAGATCGGGTCGCGGATCAACGAGAACCGTACGGACGAGGCCGTCGCCACCGGCGCCGACCAGATCGCCGTCGGCTGCCCGTTCTGCCGCGTCATGCTCTCCGACGGTCTGACCAAGGCCCAGGCCAACGGGGCCGCACGCGAGGAGGTCGAGGTCCTCGACGTCGCGCAGATGCTGCTCGCGTCCGTGAAGGGCGAGCAGGCCACCAAGCTGGCCCCGGGCGACGGTGCGAAGGTCGGCGCCGCCGCCAAGGCCGCCCCGGTCGTCGAGGAGGCCGCTCCGGCCCCCGATTCGGCCTCCGCTGCTGCCGGCTCGTCGCTCTTCGACTCCCCGGCCGAGGCCACCGAGACCCCGAAGGCTCCGTCCGACGCCTCCTCGCTCTTCGACACTCCCGCGCCGGCCGAGCCGGCCTCGGGAGGTACGTCGGGCGGCGGGTCGCTCTTCGACACCCCTGCTCCGGCCGCCGAGCCGGAGAAGCCTGCCTCCGGTGGATCGCTCTTCGATGACGGCGGATCGCTCTTCGACACGCCTGCAGAGACGACCGAGGAGTCCCCTGCCTCGAGCGGCTCGCTGTTCGACGTGCCGGCCGACAAGCCGGCCGACGAGCCCGCAGCCAAGCCCGCTGAAGAGCCTGCTGTCGACCTCGGGGCCGGCGGGTCGCTCTTCGACGTACCCGCTCAGCAGGCAGAGCCCGCTGCCGCGCCCGAGGCCAAGGCCGCACCCGCAGCCGAGCCCGAGGCACCTGCCGCAGCCCCGGCTGCGGAGCCAGCTGCCGAGGAGCCGAGCGTCGACCTCAGCGCGGGTGGTTCGCTCTTCGACATCCCGGCCGCCGAGCCCGAGCAGGCTCCGGCCAAGGCCCCCGAGGCCTCCGCTCCGGCCGAGGCTCCGGCCGCTCCGGCTGCTCCGGCTGCTCCGGCTGAGGCAGGCTCGGGAGTGACCTCGGAGCCGAAGACCGACGTCGACTTCGACAGTCTCGGCTCACTCTTCGACATCGAGGCTCCGGAAGGCTCGGTCACCGCCGAGGCTCCGGCCGCACCCGCTCCCACCGAGGCCGCTCCTGTGGCCGAGGCTCCTGCGGAGACCGTGGCCGAGGCGGCACCCGTCGAGGCTGCACCTGTCGAGGAGGCGGCAGTCGAGACGGAGACTCCGGCCGAGCCGGAGCCCGCGCCGAAGCCCGCGCCGTCGGTGAGCGGAGAGGCGCACACGCCGCGTACCGACGTCGACATCCACGAGACAGGGTCGCTCTTCGACCTCTGATCCCACCGCAGCCCAGTCCGGCTGCTCCAGACGATGACACCTTGTGAACGATTCACAAGGTGTCATCGTCATTTTGGCCGAGACGTCACTCGCGTCGGCCGAGACGGCACCAGCGTGTCCACTCGACCGACGCACCTGACGTCTCGGCCGACCGGAGTGACGCCTCGGCGAGGGCTCTGACGTCACGTGATGTCAGACTGGGGTTGTTATGACGTCACGATGATGTCATAGTGGTGCGTATGGACATCACGCCGTATATCGACAGCCTGCGACGAGACCTGCTGGCCGCGGCCGAGGCATCGGGGCCGGAGGCGCGGGAGACCACGGAGCGGCTCACCTATGCGCTCGACCCGGCCGCGCGGCTCGCCATGATGGAGGCGGTGAGCCAGGCAGCTGCCGAGATCACCGCAGAGCTGCCGACGGGCAACGTGGACGTACGCCTGCGAGGGCGCGACCTGGAATTCGGCGTCACGCTTCCGGCGCTCGCCGAACCGGTCGCCCCCACCCCGCCGACACCGCCCGCTCCCCCGGCTCCCCCAGTCCCGCCGGAGCTCGAGACCGACGACTCTCTCTCCCGGGTGAGCCTCCGCATCCCGGAGTCGCTCAAGGCGAAGGCCGAGGAGGCGGCGGCCGACGCGGGCCAGTCGCTCAACACCTGGCTGGTCGGCGCGGTGCGGGCAGCGACGCGGGAGAACACGGTCGGCGTCGACGTCGACCTCTCCGCGATCCCACACATCGTCAACGAGGCGATGAGCAACCTCGATCCCTTCCGCGGGGGCAACCGCGGTAGGTCCGACCGCCGGATGACCGGCTGGCTCTGATCTGACCCGAGACGCACCAACGGACGGCCACCCGGCCGGTCCGGTAGATCAGCACACCCTGAGGAGCAGCACCATGAGCACGTACACCTTCATGTCCACCGCACCCGCCAAGCTCTTCGTCGAGTTCGGCAAGGGCAACCTCGAGGTCCAGGCGACCGACACCGACGAGACGACCGTCGAGGTCGACGGCGATGACGCCGAGAGTCTGGTCGTCGAGCAGAACGGCGACACGATCAACGTCATCGACCCGCACAAGGGCCCGTTCAGCCGCTCGCGGCGCTACGACATCACCATCACGGCGCCGTCCCGCAGCCAGCTGCGAGCACGCACCGGAAGCGCCGACATCGCCACCCAGGGGGTCCTCCGGGCGGCGTGGATCCAGACCGGCTCCGGCGACGTACGGATCGACCAGGTCGCCGAGGAGTTCCAGGTCGAGTCCGGCTCCGGGGACATCGAGGCCGACACCCTCGGCGGTCACGCCTCGATCAAGTCCGGATCAGGCGACATCCGGATCGGTACGGCCCACGACCTGAATACCAAGACCGGATCCGGAACCGTGGAGATCGACGAGGTCGAGGGCGACGTGAGCCACTCGACCGGCGCCGGAGACTTCGCGATCCACTCGGTCAGCGCGGGGCGGATCTCGGTGAAGGGGGCCTCCTCCGACGTACACATCGGGATCCCGAACGGCACCCCGGTCTGGACCGACATCAACACCGTGACCGGCCGGTGCACCAGCACTGTCCAGAGTGCTGGCGCACCGGCCGCGGGTGAGCCCTACGTCGAGCTCCGGACCACCACTGTCAGCGGTGACGTGACCCTCGTCGGGCTCTGAGTCCGAAGGGCTACTTCTCCTCGCCGGCCCCGGGGGCGTCCGGCACGACCGGCCGGAGCAGACCCCAGGCGATGAAGATCGCCCCGATGACGAGCAGGACGATGCCCGCCCAGAGGTTGGCGTTGGGCCCGCCGGTCTTGTCGACCTCCGGGTCGCCGAACAGACCCATCAGCAGCAGGATGACGCCGTAGATCGCGAGCAGGGCCCCGATCACGTTGCGGATGTCGAAGAGCGCCAGCAGCGTGCCGAGAAGCCCCTTGTTGGAATCAGCCATGTTGGAGTCAGCCTTGTTGGATTCGGTGGACATCTCAGCCTCCTTAGAAGATCACGTTCAAGATGGTGACCATGACCAGCGCGACACCTGCCAGGGGCACCGGCCGCGCATACCACGGGCGTCCGGCGTCCTCGGGGTCGACGAGGTCCTCCTTCGGGGTCTCCGAGTAGACCAGACCCTTCAAGGAGCCCTCCGGCTTCGGCTTGGTCACCAGCGAGACGATCACGCTGACGACGATGTCGACGACGAAGGCCGCACCGGCAGCCACGAACGACGCGCCCTGGCCGGACAGCGGCAGCACACCGACGGACAGCCCGCCGAGCGTGCCCTCGGCGAGGATGCCGACGAGCATCGCGGCCAAGGTGCCGGAGACCAGACCGGCCCAGCCGGCGGTCGCGGTCATCCGCTTCCAGAACATACCCAGGATGAACGTCGCGAACAGCGGCGCGTTGAAGAACCCGAACAGGGTCTGCAGGTAGTCCATGATGTTGGAGAAGCTGGACGCCAGGACCGCGGTGAAGATCGCGATGGCGGTCGCCGAGACGGTGGCCCAACGACCCAGCCTGACGTAGAAGTCGTCCGGCCGGTCCTTGATGATGTATTCCTGGATGAGGTCGAAGGTCACCACCGTGTTGAAGGCGGACACGTTGGCCGCCATCCCGGCCATGAACGCCGCCAGCAGACCGGTGATCGCCAGGCCGAGCAGACCGTTGGGCAGCACCTCCGCCATCAGGTAGAGCAGCGAGTCGTTGTAGGTCACGCCCTCGCCGGAGGCCCCTCCCGGGACCGACTCCCCCGCCTTCGTACGCGCGATCTCGGTGACCAGGACCGCCGCGATCATGCCGGGGAAGATGGTGATGAACGGGATGAACATCTTCGGGAAGGCGCCGATGATCGGCGTCTTGCGAGCGGCACTGATCGAGTTGGCCGCCATCGCCCGCTGGACCTCGACGAAGTTGGTCGTCCAGTAGCCGAACGAGAGCACGAAGCCGAGACCGAACACGATGCCGATCACCGAGAGGATGTCGGAGGAGAAGCCGGTCAGCGCGGACCCGGGCCAGGAGTTGAGCTGGTCAGCGGCCGGCGCGACCGTGTCGGGGTTGGCGGTCGCAGCCTGCTCGATCTTCGAGGTCAGACCGTCCCAGCCCCCGACCCGGTAGAGACCGAGGAGGGTCAGCGGCAGCAGGGCGGCCACGATCACGAAGAACTGCAGCACCTCGTTGTAGATCGCCGCCTTCAGGCCACCGAGGGTGATGTAGGACAGCACGATCAGCGCGGCCACGATCAGCGCGATCCACAGCGGCCAGCCGAGCAGCGCGTGCACGATGGAGCCGAGCAGGTAGAGGTTGATACCCGCGATCAGCAGCTGCGCCACCGCGAACGAGATCGCGTTGACCAGGTGGGCCCCGGTGCCGAAACGGCGCTTCATGAACTCGGGGACCGAGCGCACCTTCGAGCCGTAGTAGAAGGGCATCATCACGACGCCCAGGAAGAGCATCGCCGGAACGGCGCCGATCCAGAAGTAGTGGACGGTGGGTAGTCCGAGCTGTGCGCCCGTCGCCGACATACCCATGATCTCGACGGCGCCGAGGTTCGCTGAGATGAAGGCGAGGCCGGTGACCCACGCGGGCAGCGACCGGCCGGACAGGAAGAAGTCCACCGAGCTCGACATGCCGCGGCTGGCCAAGAAGCCGATTCCGAGGACGAATGCGAAGTAGATCGCGATCAGGAGATAGTCGACCGCGTTGGCCTGGATCAGGGTGTCCGCGGCCAGGATGCCTGTGTGCATTCCCAAGACCCTTCTATTTGATTGGGCGCACCCAACTTAACCCCGCACCTGCCCGAGAACGGCGCTGGGTCAGCCCTTCATCGACACGCCTTCTCGCCAGTAGCCCATGAAAGCGACCTGCTTGCGAGGCATCTCGAGCTCGTTGACCAGGTGACGACGCAGCGCAGTGACCATCCGCGACTCCCCGGCAATCCAGGCGTAACGCCCGTCCTCGCCGTCCTCGGCGGCTCCCGCTGAGCCGTTCCCGAGCGTCGCGACCTCCTCGCCGGAGGACGAGAAGATCGGGGTCTCCCACAGGTCCGGGTCCTCGACCTCGACCGAGGTCACGTCCTCGGCTGTCGCCTCGAACCCGAGCAGCCCGCCGACGGCGGCCAGAGCAGGACCGCCCACCGGCGCCCCGTCGCGCGGCAGCCAGCTGACCTTCAGCCCCTCAGGCGCAGACACGTCCTGTACGTCGCCGGCGACCGGCACCTCCAGGAACGCCGATCCGGTGGCATCCGCGGGCAGAGACTCGATGATCGAGACGAGCGCCGGCACGGCCGTCTCGTCGCCGACCAGGAGCAGCCGGGTGGCATCACCGGGAAGCCACTCGATGCCGCCGTACTCCTCACCGAGCTTCGGGCCGACGACCATGATCTCGTCCCCGGGGCTCGCCGCGACGGCCCAGTCGGAGCCGGGACCGTGCGCTCCGGGGTGGAGCACGAAGTCGACGTACAGACGCTTCTCGATGCCTTCCCCCGCGATCGACCGGATCGTGTAGGTGCGCATCCGCGGGCGCTCCTCGTCGGGGAGGCCGAGCCACTCGGTGTACCAGTCGTCGGCCGAGAGCTCCGGCAGGACGCCCGAGGCGGCCGGGAAGAGGAGCTTGATCCGCTGGTCGAGGGTGGGACCGTCGGTGCCGAAGTCAGCCAGGTCGTCGCCGACCAGCTCGATCCGGGCGAACGACGGCGAGAGGCGTTCCACTGAGCGCACCGAGACGCGGGCGAGGATGGGCATGTCAGGCTCCTTGTGCGTGGGGGTGAGCGGACGGTCGATGGTGGCGGCCGATGGGTACGACGAGCGGGGTGCCGGAGACGGGGTCGTGGATGACCTGCGCCTCGAGCCCGAAGACCTCCTCGACACGGTCGGCGGTCACCACGTCGCCAGGTCGGCCCGTCGCGGCGATCTTGCCGCCGCGCATCGCGATCAGGTGGTCGGCATAGCGGGCGGCCAGATTGAGGTCGTGGAGCACCATCACGACGGTGGTGCCCCGGGTCTCCCGCAGACCGTGGAGCAGGTCGAGGAGATCGATCTGGTGGGCGACGTCGAGGAACGTGGTCGGCTCGTCGAGGAGCAGCAGGTCGGTCTGCTGGGCCAGCGCCATCGCCACCCAGACCCGCTGCCGCTGGCCGCCGGAGAGCTCGTCGACGATCCGGTCGGCGAGATCGAGCGTGTCGGTCAGCTCGAGCGCCTCCGCGACCGCCGCGCCGTCCTCGGGAGACCAGCGCTGCAGCGCACCGCGGTGGGGCTGGCGCCCACGTCCGACCAGGTCGACGACGGTGATCCCCTCGGGCGCGATCGGCGACTGCGGCATCAGGCCGAGCGTCTTGGCCACCGCCCTCGTGGGCTGCTTGTGGACCGCCTTGCCGTCGAGCACGACCTGTCCGGACATCGGCTTCAGCAGTCGGGCCATCCCACGCAGGAGGGTGGACTTCCCGCAGCCGTTGGCACCGACGATCACGGTGGTGAGCCCGTCGGGGATCTCCAGCGAGACCTCGTCGACGACAGGATCTCCGCCGTAGCCGAGGCTCACACTCTCCGCAGCGAGTCTCATCTGGGCCTCTTTCATGTCATCGCCTTCCAGCCCGCCCAGCGGCGAGCAACCACAACAGGAACGGCGCCCCGAACGCACCGGTGACGACGCCTACCGGGAAGGAGACGCCTGGAACCGCATAGTCGGCTATGTAGTCGCCCGCCACCATCACGATGGCGCCGACCAGCGCAGCGCCGACCAGCGTCGTACGCCCGCCGTTGAGCGCCCGCGAGATCGGTCCGGCCACGAACGCGACGAAGGCGACCGGCCCGGCTGCGGCGACGCCGAGAGCGGTGAGCAGGACCGCGAGCAGGAGCAGCAGGTCCGTACGCCGCCGGCTGACGCCCAGGCCGGTGGCCACGTCCGGGCCGAGCTGGAGGATCTGCGCGGAGCGGGCGGTCCAGATCAGCGCCGGGACGAGCACGACGAGGAAGCCGAGCAGGATCCAGATGGTGGGCCAGGTGACGCCGTTGAGCGCACCGGTGAGCCACCGCAGCACGAGCAGCGCGTCGAACTCGTTGGCACGGGTGAAGAGGTAGTGGACGACCGCGGTCATCGCGGCCGCCGCGGTGACCCCGACGAGCACGAGCCGGTAGCTGCCGTCGGAGCCGGCGACGAGCCGGACCGCCACCGCGATCGCGATCGCGCCCACGATCGCGGCGATGCTCAGGGCCAGGCCCTCCATGTCGAGCACCACGATCGCGAAGACCGCCGACGCGCTGGCGCCGAGCGAGACTCCGACGATGTCGGGGCTGGCCAGCGGGTTGCGCAGGGTGCCCTGGAAGACCGCGCCGGCAGCACCGAACGCGACTCCGACCAGCACCCCGAGGATCGCCCTCGGGAGCTTCTCCGACATCAGCAGGAAGGTGGCTCCGGGGATCTCGGCCCCGCCGAGGATCCGGAAGAAGTCGGGCACGGTGATGATGTAGTTGCCGAGCAGCACCCGGGCGACGAAGGCCCCGAACAGCAGCGCCGCCAGGACACCGACGACGTAGGCATGGTGCCGCCGCGGCCCCCGCCGGGCTTTGCGTACGACGTCGACGGGCCGCGTGGGTTCGGCAGGTGCGGTGATGCTCACAGGCCCGCCATCCGCCCACGTCGCAGGAACCAGACGAATGCCGGTACGCCGACCACCGCGGTCATGATGCCGACCTGCACCTCGGTGGGCG
Source organism: Nocardioides panzhihuensis (assembly GCF_013408335.1). Taxonomy (NCBI): domain Bacteria; kingdom Bacillati; phylum Actinomycetota; class Actinomycetes; order Propionibacteriales; family Nocardioidaceae; genus Nocardioides; species Nocardioides panzhihuensis. The sequence continues at coordinate 4,633,703 of NZ_JACBZR010000001.1, forward strand.
GCAGCACCACCCGGCCGAGCGCGTCGGCGATGGCGGTCAGCGCGGCGCCGGCGGCGATCGAGAGCGGCAGCACCAGGGCGTAGCTGGGACCGACCAGGGCGCGTACGGCGTGCGGGACGACCAGGCCGACGAAGGCGACCGGGCCGACCAGAGCGGTGGCGGTGCCACAGAGCAGGACCACCGCGAGGCCGACGACCACGCGGTCCAGGCCGGTGCGGCGGCCGAGACCTTTGGCGAGGTCGTCACCGAGCGCGAGCGCGTTCAGGACCGGGGCGCTCAGCAGGGCCATCAGGGCCCCCACGACGAGGAACGGCGCACAGATCGCGAGGTCGCCCCAGTCGCTGCCGATGGTGCCGACCTGCCACTGCCGGAAGACCTCCAGCCCTTTGTGGTCGATCAGCAGGATGCCGCTGGTCCAGCTGGTCAGCGCCGCGGTCAGCGCGGCACCGGCCAGCACCAGCTTGGCGGGGGTGGCGCCGTCGCGGCCGATCGCGGCGATGCCGTGCACGAGGATCGCGGCCAGTGCCGAACCGATGAAGGCGGCCCACAGCAGCGAGTTCAGGCCGGTGGCCCCGACGTACACGAGCGCCACCACGACCGCGAAGGCCGCGCCGGCGTTGAGCCCGAGCAGGCCGGGGTCGGCCAGCGGGTTGCGGGTCAACCCCTGCAGGCAGGCCCCGCCGAGCGCGAGCGCGCCGCCGACCGCGAAGGCGGTCGCCGTGCGGGCGATCCGATTCTCCAAGATCGCGTGCCCGAAGCTGCCGTCGTCGAGCAGTGCGCTGGGTGGCACCCATTCGGCGCCGAGCAGGATCGAGACGACCGCGGCGAGGATCAACGCTCCCAGGATCAGGCCGATCCCGGGAAGTCGCCGGCCCCGGACGACCGCGGCAGCAGGCGCTGCCGGGGCGACCGGGGCGAGAGGCGTGGGGGTGGTCAACGCGGCCGTCACTTCTCCGCGGTGACGTTGACCTTCCCGCCGTCGACCGCCTCGGCGATCGAGGGGACGAGCTCGTCGATGAAGTAGGGGATCGACAGGGTGCTCGCGGCGGAGAAGGTCAGAGACAGCGGCTGGTCGGTGATGTCGAGGTAGTGGCCGCTCTTGATCGCCGGGATCTGGCTGAGCAGCTTGTCCTGCTGCAGGGCCTCGAAGCTGCCCTCGGTGTAGCCGAGGTTGATCAGCACCTCCGACTCCAGCTGGGGAGCCTTCTCGGCGGAGACGTCGGTGTAGAACTGGCCGGCCGGGACGAGCTCGTCGGCGACCGGAGCGAGCTTCATGCCGAGCTGGGTCAGCATCTGCGGGCGGGCGTCGCCGGCGCCGTACAGACCGATGGTGCCGAGCTTGGAGTTGTCCTGGACACCGGTGACCAGGTATTCGGCGCCGACGATCTGCGGGTGGTCCTTCTGGGCCTGCGCGATCGCGTCCTCGGTCTCCTTCTTGACCTCCTCGGACAGGGTGACCCGGCCGGTGGCCTTGCCGACCATCTCCAGGGAGTCCTGCCAGGAGGTCAGCCACGGGTCGCCGGGGAAGGCGACGGTCGGGGCGATCTCGCTGAGCTTCTTGTAGTCCTGCTTGGAGATGCCCGAGTTGGTCGCCAGGATCAGGTCAGGGGTCGCCTTGCTGATCTCGGTGAAGGGGATGCTGGTGTCGGCGTTGTAGCGCACCGGCTGCTTGCCGCCGACCTCCTTCAGCTCGGCGTCGAACCAGTCGGTCGACTGCTGGTCGTTGCCGCCCCAGGTGATCGCCTGAGCGGCGACCGGGACGACGCCCAGCGACAGCGTGACGTCGTGGTCGGACCAGCCGATGGTGGCGACCTTGGTCGGCTCCTCGGTGATCTCGGTGCTGCCGTAGGCATGCTCGACAGTGACGGGGAAGGCGCCCGAGTCGGCCTTCGATGCGGAGTCCGCGGAGCTGTCCGCGGAGTCGGTCGCGCCTGTGCTGCACGCAGCCAGGCCGGTAGCAGCGAGTACGACGCTCGCTACGATGAGTACGGATCGACGGATCACGGTGGGGCCACCCTCGGGTTAGGCAATGCTTAGTTAGGACAGCCTAATCACATTGTCGCCCGGCGTCGAAGTCAGGGCCTGACGAACGCCGCCCTCTCTGCCTCGACCCGTTCCCGAGTCACACAGTCGAGCGAGTGGTCGTTGATGATCCCCATCGACTGCATGAACGCGTACATCGTCGTCGGCCCGACGAACTTCCAGCCGCGCTTCTTGAGGTCCTTGGAGAGAGCGATGGACGCAGCCGAGGTCGCGACCACCTCCGGCACCGCCAGCGGCTCGGGCTCGAAACCCCAGACGTACGCAGCCAGCGACCCGTGCTCCTCGACGAGCTCGACCGCGCGCCGGGCGTTGTTGATCGTGGCCTCGATCTTCCCGCGATGACGGATGATCCTGGCGTCCTGCAGGAGTCGCTCCACGTCACCGTCGTCGAACTCGGCCACCAGGTGGTAGTCGAACCCCTCGAAGACCTCACGGAACGCGGGGCGCTTGTTGAGGATCGTGCGCCACGACAGCCCGCTCTGGAACCCCTCCAGACAGATCTTCTCGAAGAGCCGGACGTCACCGCCGGTCGGAAAGCCCCACTCGGTGTCGTGGTACGCCAGGAACTCCGGCGCTCCTCCGGCCCACGCACAACGCGTCTGACCGTCAGGGGCCAGGAACGGTGTCTCACTCATCCACCCGACCCTAGCCGCGACCACCGACAGCTCCCCTCACAGCAGGTGGCGGATCGAGGCGAAGTGAGCCCGGACGTCCTCGTCGGTCCCGGAGCCGTAGACCTCGAGCACCTCGGCCAGCCCCGGCGCGACGTCGCGCAGCGCGTCAGCCGCCTGCTGCAGCTCGCGCCCGGAGGCCACCGCGCGCAGCACGCCACGCACCGCCGCGCCTCCCTCGACGGTCGCAGCCCGAGAGCCGGTGGTCAGCTCCGAGGACAGCTCACGGATCTCGTCGAGCCGCTCGTTGATCTGGGAGGTGGTGAGGTCACCGGCACCGGCCCCGAGGTCGATCAGCGCATGCAAACGCCCCAGCGCGATCGGGTTGGCGATCTTGACCCGCTGCCCGGTCATCAGGTGCGACAGCATCGCCGGGCTCAGCCCGAGGACCTTGGCGGTCGTCGCCTGAGTGAGACCCAACGGAGCGGTCGCACGTCGCACCAGCTCGCCCAGCGGCTCGCCGTACAGCTCGCGCTGCCGTCGGATGTTCTCCTCGACACTCATGGCGTGAATATACACACGTAGACGACAGATTCGCAAACGTACTTGCGCCGTATACATTAGTGAACATAGGGTGCGGGCATGCGGAACAGACTTGCGATCACCAGCGGCCTCGCCGGCGCCCTCGTCCTGGCCGTGGTCGGCACCGGGACCGCCCCCGCCGCCGCCGAGGAACAGCAGCAGGGGACGTACGGACGGATGATGCTCGTGCTCGACTCCTCCGGCTCGATGAAGGAGCCGGCCGGCGGCGGCACCACCAAGATCCAGGCTGCCAAGCAGGCGCTCGACACCGTCATCGACGACCTTCCCGAGAGCGCCGACGTGGGCATGCGGGTGTTCGGCGCGAAGGTGTTCGGGCGCAAGCAGAAGGGCGCGTGCCAGGACACCCAGCTGGTCGTCGAGCCCGGCACCGGCAACCGCGACGACCTGAGGTCCGCGGTGAGCGGTTACAAGCCCTACGGCGAGACCCCGATCCCGATCGCCCTCGAGCGCGCCGCCGAGGACATCGGGGCGGAGGGCAAGCGGTCGATCGTCCTCGTCTCCGACGGCGAGTCGACCTGCGGCGACCCCTGCCCGGCTGCGCAGGCTCTCGCCGACAAGGGCATCGACCTGCAGATCGACGTCGTCGGGCTCTCTGTGTCGGGCAAGGCCCGCAAGCAGCTCGAGTGCATCGCCGAGAAGGGCAACGGCACCTACTACGACGCTGATGACGCCGAGGGCATCGGCGAGTCGATCTCGGGCGCCTCGCAGCGCGCGCTGCGGCCGTTCGAGTTCACCGGCACCCCGGTGAAGGGCACCCCCGATGCCGCTGACGCGCCCACCGTGAAGACGGGGCAGTACCTGGACACGATCCAGACCCGTGGCGCGCGCTACTACCGCTTCGAACGCACCGCGCCGGGCACCACGGTGCACTTCGGCCTGATCTTCGAGGGCGAGTCCGAGGATCTGGTCAGCAACCTGAACGCGCAGATGAGCGTCGAGAACGAGAGCGGCGATCTCACCCAGTGCCGGCGGGCGGTCGTGCAGAGCACGACGCACGGTGACGGCAGCCGCCTCATCTTCGGTTCCACGCACAGCGCGGACACCGATCCGGAGGCACCGTGCAACACCGCCGACGCGCTGTTCTTCGACACCGAGTCAGGCGGTAAGGACACCGGCGCCATCGCCGGCAAGCAGGTCCAGCTGATGGTCTACGAGGAGCCGCCGGTCAGCGCAGCCGCCCTCGATGCCCTGCCTGCCCAGCCCGACCCGCCGACGTGGACCGACCTGACGCCGGGCGAGCCGACCGCCGGCATGATCCCGGGCAGCGCGATCGCGAACGCGCCGATCGTCGAGGACGGCACGTACTCCTTCGACATCAACCCGGGCGAGAACCAGGTCATCGGCGTCCCCGTTGGGTGGGGCCAGCACCTGCAGGCCCAGTTCGACGCCAGGCTGACCGACGAGATCCGCAAGGAGTGGGGAGTCGGAGCGGGCATCGAGCTCGATGTCATCGGACCGCTCGGCGGCCAGGCCACGATCGACGTCCGCACCGACGCGCCGGAGAGCTGGTGCCGCCCCGGCCTGCTCCAGAACTGCCCGGACGCATGGCGAACCGGCACCCTCTCCAACGTCGTCGCCTACCGCAACCGATTCGACTACGCCGACGCGGCGGCCTCGACCGGACTGCCGGGCGTCCACTACGTCCGGGTGCAGTACCAGCTCGACGAGAACTTCAACGTGCCCTACACCCTCACCATCAAGACCGTCGGCGAGGACGGCGAGGGTGAACCCGACTACGAGAAGGTCTCCGGGCTGACCGCGCCCACCGCCGATCTCAACCTGAACGCCGCCGACGGCGCCGAGGCCGCAGAGGGATCGGGCGGTTCTGACGGCTCGGACGAGGGCGAGGCGGGCTCCGCCTCCGGGGCCGACGCGAGCGCGAAGAGCGAGCATGGATCCGACACGCTCAAGCTGGTCGCCGGCATCGGCGGCACCGGCCTCGGGATCGCCGCGCTCGCCGCGGCGGCCGTGCTGCTGATCCGGAGGCGCCGCGCCTAGGTCAGCAGGAGGACGCCGCCCGACAGCAGCAGGATCCCGGCGAGCACCAGCACGACGATCGGCCACACCGGCCGGTCGTCGTGCTGTTCCGTACGCCGCATCGCGGTCTTCTCCCGGGTGTCCCGAGGCGTCGGTGGCGGAGGTGGCGGCAGCGGCGACGTGCACCCGGCGGCGTACTGGTCCAGGACCTCCGCCTCGCCCGGCTCCCAGGGTCGCGCCGGCACGGCCTGAGCGAGCAGCTGGCGGAACTCGCCGGCCGACTGCGGCCGGGCGGCGCGATCCTCGCCGACCGCGCGCAGCAGCAGCTGCCCCAGCGGAGTCCGTGGCACGTACGCCGCGTCGTGCGGCGGCCTCGTCCCGGTGAGCATCTGCAGGCCGGTGACGGCAGTGGCGTAGAGGTCGTCGCGGGGGTCGGGGTCGAAGCCCTGGTCGGGCGCCATGTAGCCCGGCGTACCGATCATCACGTTGGCCTCGGTGAGCCGCGGCTGGTCAGTGGGGACGGCCACCCCGAAGTCGGAGAGGCGCATGTGCGGGACACCGGAGCCGGTCACCTCCAGCAGGAGGTTGCCCGGTTTCACGTCGCGGTGCACCACACCGGCGGCATGCACCGCTTCGAGACCGGACAGGGTCTGGTCGAGGATCGGGACCACCCACTGCTCGGAGAGCGCGCCGTAGTCGCCCACAAGCATGGCGACCGAGCCGCCACGCAGCAGCGGCATCGTGAACAGCACGTTGTCGTCCTCGCCGGCCCAGCCGAGCGGGGTCACGACGTGCGGGTGGTGGATCCGGGTGGCCTGCTCGCGGATGAACCGGAGCAGGGAGGAGGCATCGCGCTGGCGCAGCAGCTTGGCCGCCTTGATGTCGCCCTCGCGGCGGTCGTGGACCTGCCAGACCGCGCCCATCCCACCTTCCGCGATCGGCTCCAGCAGCTCGTAGCGGCCCGCGAAGACCTCGCCCATCGGACGCTCAGATCTTGGTGCGGTGGAAGCTCTGGAAGCTGCGCGAGGCGGTCGGGCCGCGCTGGCCCTGGTAACGGCTCCCGTACTTCTCCGAGCCGTAGGGGTTCTGCGCGGGCGAGGTGAGCTTGAAGAAGCAGTACTGCCCGATCTTCATGCCCGGGTAGAGCTTGATCGGCAGCGTCGCGACGTTGGCCAGCTCGAGGGTCACATGGCCCGAGAAGCCCGGGTCCACGAACCCGGCGGTGGCGTGGGTGAGCAGCCCGAGGCGCCCCAGCGACGACTTCCCCTCGACGCGCGCGGCGATGTCGTCGGGCAGGCTGACGGTCTCGTAGGTCGATCCGAGCACGAACTCGCCCGGGTGCAGGATGAACGGCTCGTCGCCCTCGGTCTCGATCCGCCGGGTGAGCTCGGACTGGTCCACGGCCGGGTCGATCGTGGCGTACTTGTGGTTGTCGAAGACCCGGAAGAACCGGTCCAGACGTACGTCGATGGACGACGGCTGCAGCATCGACTCGTCCCAGGGGTCGATGACGATCCTTCCGTCTTGGATCTCGGTCAGGATGTCCTTGTCGCTCAGCAGCACGAGCCAAACCTAACGCAGCCGGGCGCTGCGTACGGCCGCTGCGGTATCTCTGAAATCTCCCCTACCTCATCTGTCACAGATTCCGCCGCATAGTCGTGTGTCGCGGCGCTGAACCGATTGAATCTGATTCATGGCACTGGATGCGCTGATCCCCGGCGGCTACCGCCGGTACGTCGCGCTGGGCGACTCCTTCACCGAGGGAGTCGGCGACACCGACCCGCGCCGCCCGAACGGCGTGCGCGGCTGGGCCGACCGGGTCGCCGAGGTCATGGGCGAGCGGACCCCTGAGTTCACCTACGCAAACCTCGCCGTCCGGGGCCGCGGGATCGACCGGATCGTCAAGGAGCAGGTCGCGCCGGCGATCGCGCTCGAGCCGGACGTGGTGACGATCTACGGCGGGTCGGTCGACCTGATGTGGCCACACGTCGACATCGACGCCCTGCTCACGACGTACGAGTCGGCGGTCGAGCAGCTTGTCGACAGCGGCGCGAAGGTGCTGGTCTTCACCGCGTACGGCGCTCGGGCGACGACCGTCGGGCGGCTACTGCGGGGGCGCTTCGCGGTCTACAACGAGGCCGTCCGCGAGATCGCGCACCGGCGCGGGGCCACGCTGGTCGACTTCTGGCGGATGACCGAGTACGACGACGCTGGCTACTGGGACGGCCACGGCTTCCTCGGCGCTCCGGGCCACCAGCTGATGGCGATCAAGGTCCTCGACACCCTCGGCGTACGCCATCACCTGTCCACTCCGAAGCCGCTGGTCGTCCTCGAAGAGCCGAGCGCCGGCGGCCCGATCCGCAGGGTCCGGCGGCTGGCGACGCGGGCCCTCCCTTGGGCCGTACGCCGCATGGTGCGTGGCCCAGCGGGCGACGGGCTGTCGGCGCGCCATCCCCGGCTGACACGACTTTCCTGAACCGGTTTCACATCTGGTCAGGAGTGTGCGGTAACATCCTGGTCGCACCTGCGGACGTAGCTCAGTTGGTAGAGCGCAACCTTCCCAAGGTTGATGTCGCGAGTTCGAATCTCGTCGTCCGCTCCAATGAACAGGCCGTGCCTTTGGCACGGCTTGTTTCAGTTCGCTTGCACGATCCAAGTGATGCGGCGCACGATCGCCGCCGTTCACGCTTCGCGTCGATTAAGATTGGGACTCTGTTTTCCAATCGATGTGTGAACGACGAGTAAAGGATCACTCGACATGCCCCCGGGCTCGACCAGCCGATTCACCGATGGACGAGTCCCCGACCACGGCATCGGAGACCTGTTCACCTACGAGGCGCGCCTGCAGGCACGACTCGACGTCGAGGCGGCGCTGGCCGGGGCCGAGGCGGCCGTCAAGGTGATCCCGGCCGAGGCCGGCGAGGCGATCGCCGAGGCCGCCGACCTGGACAAGCTCGACATGGACCGCATCGAGAAGGCCACCGCCGAGCACAGTCATCCGCTGACACCGCTGGTCGAAGAGCTGTGCCGGGTCGTCGGCGCGAAGCACGGCGGCTGGGTCCACTGGGGCGCCACCACGCAGAACATCACCCAGACCGCCGACCTGATCCTGCTGCGCCAGGCGCACGACAAGATCCTCGACCTGCTCGGCGACCTGCTCCGCTCGCTCTCGAAGGTCGCCGAGGCCGGCGCCGAGGTGCCGATGCCGGGGCGTACGCACTCCCAGCACGCCGTCCCGATCACCTTCGGCTTCAAGGTCGCCATCTGGATCGACGAGATCGCCGCCCACGTCGACCGGCTCCGCTCGGTGGAGGACCGCGTCTTCCGGCTGCTCATGGGCGGCGCGGCCGGCACCATGGCCTCCTTCGGCTCCCATGCCCGCGCGATCGAGACCGAGACGGCCTCGCGGCTCGACATGGGCTCGATGCCTGTTCCGTCGCGCGCGATCAACGACGGCATGGTCGAGTGGGTCTCGATCCTCGGTCTGCTCGGTGGCACCGCCGGCAAGATCGGCAAGGACGTCTACTCGATGATGCAGCCCGAGTTCGGCGAGGCCTTCGAGCCGATCCCCGAGGGCACCATCGGCTCCTCGACGATGCCCCACAAGCGCAACCCTCAACTCACCCTCGACGTCATCACCGCCGCCACCCAGCTGCGCGGCCTCGTCGCCCCGGCGATGGAGTCGATGCTCCACGACCACGAGGCCAACGGCGCCATGACCGGCATCCTCGAGGACGCGGTCGCGCAGGCGTCCCGCCTGGCCGGAGACGTGCTCGCCAGGCTCGTGGTCATCTTCACCGGCCTGACCTTCGACGAGGACCGGATGCGCGCCAACCTCGCTCTGTCCGGCGGCCTCATCGGCTCAGAGTCGCTGATGCTCGAGCTCGGCGAGCGCATCGGTCGCCAGGTCGCCCACGACGTCGTCTTCGAGCTGGCCCAGCGTTCCGCGGTGGACGACATCGACTTCGCCTCGCTGCTCGCCGCCTCCCCCGAGGTCTCGGCCCACTTCAGCCGCGACGAGATCGACGGACTGCTCGACCCCGCCCGCCACCTCGGCGAGTCCGCCAACATCGCCCGCGCAATGGCCGAGCACGCCCGCCGGGTGGCGGACACCATCCAGATCCCCTCCGCCTGATCTTGGCTGTTGTGCCGACATCGTTAGGCTGCGTACGTGGTATTTGAAGGTTTCCCCGTCGCTGCGCTCGACTTCTACGACGACCTCGAGGTCGACAACACCAAGTCGTTCTGGGAGGCCCACAAGCACATCTACAAGGAGTCGGTGCACGCGCCGATGAAGGCGCTCACCGACGAGCTGGCCGAGGAGTTCGGCACCGCCAAGATCTTCCGGCCCTACCGCGACGTACGTTTCTCGAAGGACAAGCTCCCCTACAAGACCCACCAGGGCGCCTTCGTGGCTGTGGCCCCGCAGACGGGCTACTACGTGGAGGTCTCGCCTCGCGGCATCCGCACCGGCGGCGGCTGCTACTGGTTCGAGCCGCCCCGGCTGGCGGCCTTCCGCGACGCGATCGTCCACGACCACTACGGCCTTGATCTGGAGAAGCGCCTCGCGGTCGCGGAGAAGAAGGGGTACGAGGTCACCGGCGACCGCCTCAAGACCGCACCCCGTGGCTTCGACAAGGAGCACCCCAAGATCGAGCTCCTCCGCTACAAGTCGATGCACCTCGGTCGCACCATCGGCTTCGAGCCGATCATCCACACTCACGACCTCGTCGACGAGGTGAAGAAGGACTGGCGGGCCGTACGTCCGCTGGTCGAGTGGATCGCCGAGCACGCGATCGCCTGAGGGGCGGGGCACTTTCCCGCCATGGTGTCGTTCTGCGACGCAGGGAGCGCCTTCTGGTGCCCACTTTCCCGCCGGGGCGGGAAAGTGCCCGCGCCCGATCAGGCTTTGGTGAAGCTCGCCATGGTGCGCTCGGGCTCCCAGAAGGCCTTCATGGAAGCGATGCGGCCCTCGTCGTTGACGGTGTAGACCATGATCAGCTCGGTGGTGGTGTAGCTGCCATCGGGGAAGCTGGTCTTGATCTTGCCGATGTTCGCGCAGGTGTTGCCCTCGGGGTTGGCGAAAGAGTCGTTGATCTCGAACTCGAACTCGTGGACCGTGGCGATCGCCTTCTCCCAGAACGCCCTGAGCCCCTCGTGACCGTGGTGCCCCTTGCCCTCGGGGTCGAACATCGACGGCCCGACGGGGTCCTCGAGCACGCAGTCCTCGGCGTAGACCGTCAGCCACTCGTCTAGGTCGCCCTTGGCGACGGCGGCATAGGAGCGCTGTCCGGCCGTACGTGCGGGGTGTTCGTCGTCTGGAGCGTTCCAGGTGATGGCGTCGGAGGAGATCATGCGGCAGATCGTACGCCGAAACTGAAACGTGTTCTACCGACCAGGTGCTAGCAAATGTGAGCAAGACCCCTACTCATGAGTAGACCCGGGCTTGCCACCCCTTGAGGGCGAGCCTATTCTTAATGTTACCCGCCAGTAGAGGGTGCCGACCGGCGCTCCCGCAACTGGTACATCCGACAAAGGTTATGAAGGTGGATCAGTGAGCCACTACAAGAGCAATCTCCGCGACATCGAGTTCAACCTGTTCGAGGTCTTCGGCACCGACAAGGTGCTCGGCACCGGTCCGTTCGCGGACCTGGACGTCGACACCGCGAAGGAGATCCTCGCCGAGGTCGAGCGCCTCTCGCGCGAGGACCTCGCCGAGTCGTTCGTCGAGGCCGACCGCAACCCGCCGGTCTTCGACCCCGAGACCAACACCGCGCCGGTCCCGGCCGCGTTCAAGAAGTCGTACGACGCCTTCATGGACTCGGGCTTCTGGAGCATGAGCGTTCCGGAGGAGATCGGTGGCCAGAAGGCTCCGAACTCCATCGTCTGGGCAATGGCCGAGATGCTGCTCGGCGCCAACCCGGCGATCTGGATGTACGCCGCCGGCCCCTTCTTCTCGAAGGTGGTCTACGAGAACGGCAACGAGCGCGACAAGCGGATCGCCAAGTTCATGGTCGAGAAGCTGTGGGGCTCCACCATGGTGCTGACCGAGCCCGACGCGGGCTCCGACGTCGGCGCCGGCAAGACCTTCGCGACCCCCAACGAGGACGGCTCCTGGAACATCACCGGCGTCAAGCGCTTCATCACCAGCGCCGAGTCGGACCTGCAGGAGAACATCATGCACCTCGTCCTCGCCCGCCCGAAGGGCGTCGAGGGCATCGGCGGCCCGGGCACCAAGGGCCTCTCCCTCTTCCTCGTGCCGAAGTTCCACTTCGACCACGAGACCGGTGAGCTCACCGGCGAGCGCAACGGTGCGTACGTCACCAACGTCGAGCACAAGATGGGCATCAAGGTCTCCAACACCTGCGAGCTCACCTTCGGCGACCCGCAGGTCGGCGGCGGCGAGCCCGCCCAGGGCTGGCTGCTCGGCGAGGTGCACGACGGCATCCGCCAGATGTTCGACGTCATCGAGAACGCTCGGATGATGGTCGGTACCAAGGCGATCGCGACCCTGTCGACCGGCTACCTGAACGCGCTGGAGTACGCCAAGACCCGCGTCCAGGGTGCCGACCTGGTCGCCGCCGCCAAGACCGACCCGCGCGTCACGATCACCCACCACCCCGACGTACGCCGCTCGCTGCTGGTGCAGAAGTCGTTCGCCGAGGGCATGCGCGCGCTGGTCTACTACACGACCTCGTGGCAGGAGAAGGTCATCCTCACCGAGGACGGCTCCGACGAGAACAAGCTGGCCGCCGCGGTCAACGACCTGCTGCTGCCGATCGTCAAGGGCTACGGCTCCGAGCGCGCCTGGGTGCTGCTCGGCACCGAGTCGCTGCAGACCTTCGGCGGGTCGGGCTTCCTGCAGGAGTACCCGATCGAGCAGTACGTCCGCGACGCCAAGATCGACTCGATCTACGAGGGCACCACCGCGATCCAGGGCCAGGACTTCTTCTTCCGCAAGATCGTGAAGAACCAGGGCGCCGCGCTCGGCCAGATCGCCGGCGAGATCCAGGCCTTCCTGGACAACGAGGGCTCCGCCGAGCTCAAGGAGTCGCGTGCGCTGCTCGCGACCGCGCTCGAGGACGTCAACGCGATCGTCGGGCACATGTTCAACGACCTGATGGCCTCCCAGGAGGAGATCACCAACATCTACAAGGTCGCCCAGAACACCTCGCGCCTGCTGCTGGCCGTCGGCGACGTCGTGGTCGCGTGGCTGCTGCTGCGCCAGGCGGAGATCGCCCTCGCCGCCCTTGCGGGTGACGCGGGCAAGGACACGGACTTCTACACCGGCAAGGTCGCCGCCGCGAAGTTCTTCGCCTCCTACAACCTGCCCAAGCTGACCGCTGAGCGGGCCATCGCCGAGGCGATCGACAACTCGATCATGGATCTGCCCGAGTCCGCTTTCTGAGCCTGATCTGCAGAGTCTGACCTGCACGTACGCTGCGGCCCGCCCGGTTCTCCGGGCGGGCTGTGGTGCGTCTGGCGGAATGATGCGGGCACCGGGAGTGGTTGAGAAGTCACGTGACCTCTTCGACCGATCGCCGGCTGCGTACGAGCTCTGTCCATCACGCTCGTGGGTTCTGGTCGGTGGCGTTCCTGTTCGCGGTGACGATGGGCTTCGCGTCCGCGCCGGCACCGCTCTACGTCTTCTACGTCGATGAGCAGGGCTGGGGATCGTTCGTGATCACGGTGGTGTTCGCGACGTACGGCGCTGGGGTGGCGATCTCGCTCTTCCTCGCCGGTCATCTCTCGGACCGGTTCGGGCGGCGGCGGGTGGTCGTGCCGGCCGTGCTGCTCAACGTGCTCTCCGCGCTGATCTTCCTCTCGACCCACGAGCTGGGCTGGCTGCTGCTGGCGCGGCTGCTGTCCGGTCTCGGCGTAGGGATGCTGACCGCGACCGCGACGGCCCATCTGGCGGAGCTGCACCGGCGTAGCCGACCGGAGGCCTCGACGACCCGCGCCGAGGTGGTCGCGACCGCGGCCAACATCGGAGGCCTCGGGCTGGGCCCGCTGGTCGCCGGCGCGCTGGCCGAATGGGCACCGCGGCCGCTCTACACGCCGTACGCGGTCTTCGCGTTCCTGATGGTGCTCGGGCTGCTGGCGGTCGTGGCGGCGCCGGAGACGGTCGACACCGACCAGCCGAACTGGACCTACCGGCCGCAGCGGGTGAGGGTGCCGGCTGACGCGCGCGGCGCCTACTTCGCGGCCGGGATGGCGAGCTTCGTCGCGTTCGCGATGTTCGGCTTCTTCACCTCGCTGGTGCCGTCGTTCCTCGCCGAGGATCTGGACATGCGCTCGCACGCCGTCGCGGGCGTGGTCGGGTTCTCGATCTTCGGGGCCGCGGCGCTCTTCCAGGTGCTGGCCGGGCGCTGGCCGCGCCGGAGGCTGTACGTCGTCGGGCTGGCCGCACTGACCGCGGGACTGCTCCTGGTCGTCGGCGCCCTGCTGTCCGGCACGTTCTGGGTGCTGGTCGTCGGGGCCCTGGTCACCGGGGCCGGCTCGGGGATGTCGTTCAAGGCGGCGATCGCCACCGTGATCTCGGTGGCGCCGATGGCCAGCCGTGGCGAGGCGCTGGCCGGGCTCTTCCTGATGGCGTATCTGGGGATCACGGTGCCGGTGGTGCTGCTGGGGATCCTGCTGCAGTACGTCGCCACGGACCCGGCGATGCTCGCCTTCGGTGCGCTCCTGCTGGTGCTGCTCGGGGTCGCGGCTCGAGGGGTCTCGGGGACTCGGCGTACGGCCTGAGTGTGGTCGACCGCGATGCAGGGGACGGTATGCCTGACCGAAACAGGCGGGTAGCGTTGATCGCCAGCCTTCTCACGTCTGGAGTTCTGTCATGACCATCGGCCTTGGGATCATTCTGTTGGTCCTCGGACTCATCCTGCTCACCGGAGCGGTCGATCTGCCCGACGACATCGCCAACGCCATCGCCACCGAACCGCTCGGGTGGATCCTGACCATCGCCGGCGGACTCGCGATCGCGATCGGCGTGCTGCTGTCGGTGAACCGCTCGCAACACACGACGGCTGTCGAGCACCGCCGCTACGACGTCGGCCCCTACCCCGCAGAGCCTCAGGGTCCGTATCCCGGCCAGCCCCAGCCGGGCAACTACCCGCCGCAGCAGGGCAACTACCCTCCCGGCCAGGGCCCGTCGCAGGGCGGCTATCCGGGCGGCCGGGGCTGACGCACCCGGCGCAGCTGCGACCTGGCGGCGCGGCGTACGGCTTCGCTCAGGTCGTCGAGAGCGATCGAGTCGAGGCGCCAGCGCTGCCAGAAGAGCTGGATGTCGATCGGCTTCGCGCCGGGGAGCGGGACCGTCGCGCCTGACGCGAGGTCGGCCTCGGCCTGGGCGTCGAGGAGCATCCCCCAGCCGAGGCCGCGGCGGATGGCCTCGTGGAAGTCGTGGCTGCTCGGGACCCGGTGGACGACCGGCGGCCGGGTCGCGCCGTGGGCGGCCAGCACCTCGTCCTGGAGATGGTCCTTCTCGTTGTAGACGATCATCGGCATCGCACCCCAGTCGATGCCTCTGCCTCGGCGATGGCGCTCGACGAGCGCCGGGGTCGCGCCCGGGGTGTAGCGGAGGCGGCCGAGCGGCTCGACGGTGCAGCCCTGGACCGGCTTCGGCTCGCTGGTGACCGCGGCGAGGACCTCACCACGGCGCAGCGCGTCGGCCGAGTAGCCCTGGTCCTCCACCGTGATCCGCAGCGACGTCCGGTCCCAGGTGGCGACCTCGTCGAGCACCGGACGGAACCAGGTCGCGAGGGTGTCCGCGTTGACCACCACCGAGAGGTCGACAACGGCGCCGGCGTCGCTGCTGTCGCCTGAGGTCAGGGTCGCGGCGGCCTCGTCGAGCAGCAGGCGGAGTTGTCGGCCGTGCCTGATCAGCGGCTCACCGGCCTCGGTGGGCGTGCAGGGAGTCGTACGCCGCACCAGCACCTGGCCGGCCGCGCGCTCGAGCGCGCGGATCCGTTGGCTGACAGCGCTCGGGGTGATGTGGAGGCGTCGGGCCGCGGCGTCGAAGGTGCCTTCCTCGGCGATGACGACGAGGGTCTCGAGCTGGGTCGGGTCGAGAGCGGGCACGGCTTAAGTGTGGCTTATCTTCGGTTAGATTCTTTCGCTGGCCTGTAGGCACGCGGGCGCCTTAGCGTCGCCGGTGTGATCAACGCCAGCCTCGCCGGACTCCTCACCGGGCTCAGCCTCATCATCGCCATCGGGTCCCAGAACGCGTACGTCCTGCGACAGGGCATCCTGCGCTCGCACGTGTTCGCCGTGGTGGCCGTGTGTGCGATCTCCGACCTACTCCTCATCTGCGCCGGGGTCGCCGGCATGGGGGCGGTCGTCGAGAGCGCCGGGTGGGCGGTGGAGGTGCTGCGCTGGTTCGGGGTGGTCTTCCTCGGCTGGTACGGAATCGGGTCGTTCCGGCGGGCGCTGCGGCCCTCGGGGATGGATGCTGCGGAGGCGCCCCGCGAGACGCTCCCCCGCGTGATCGCCAAGGCCGCCGCCTTCACCTGGCTCAACCCGCATGTCTACATCGACACACTTGTGCTCCACGGGTCGATTGCGGCGACCTACGGCTCGGCGCGATGGGGGTTCGCCGTCGGCGGGTGCGTGGCCAGCATCGTCTGGTTCGCCGGTCTCGGCTATGGCGCCCGGTTCCTCGCTCCGCTGCTCGCCAGCCGACGTGCCTGGCAGGTGCTGGACACTCTCATCGGGTGCATGATGCTCGCGATCGCGGGCGGGCTCGCGGTGGGCGGGCTCGGCTGACCGGGCGGGCCGCCCTTCAAATCCGGCCATAGTCAAATCCAGCCATTGTGTTGATCGGCCGCCTAGTGTGGCCGCATGGCGTGGACGACCTCCGACATTCCCGACCTGACCGGCAAGAACGCCGTGGTGACCGGCCCGACGCTGGGCGGGATCGGGTATTTCGTCGCGCGTGGCCTCGTCGCGGCGGGGGCGCGCGTGATCCTGGCGGGGCGGTCCTGGGAGAAGCTCGACGCGGCCGCTGAAGCGCTGACCGAGGAGGTTCCGGGCGCCCGGCTCGACCGGGTCGCCCTCGATCTCTCCTCGCTCCAAGCGGTGCGGGCCGGGGCCGAGGCGATCGCGGCGGCGACCTTCGAAGGCGGCGGGCCGCTCCATCTGCTGGTCAACAACGCCGGGGTGATGGCGACACCGCAGTCGCGCACCGTGGACGACCTCGACCTGCAGATGGCGACCAACCACTTCGGTCCGTTCCTGCTGACCGGGCTGCTGCTCGAGCCGCTGGCCGAGAGCGGCGAAGGGCGGATCGTGACCATGGCGAGCATGGCCCACAAGGTCGCCCGCAAAGCACCGCTCGGCTTCCCGACGGCGCAGGTAGGCCGCTATTCGCCGTGGGGCGTCTACTCGCAGTCGAAGCTCGCCAACCTGCTCTTCACCTTCGAGCTCCAGCGACGCCTGGAGAAGGCGGGGCTGCCGATCGCGGCGTACGCCGCCCACCCGGGGCTCGCCGCCACCCACCTCATGGCGAACGGGGCCGCCCGAACCATGGTCGCGCCGATCGCGAGCATCGGCGAAGCATTCGTCCGGGCGACGGGGCAGTCACCGGAGGCCGGCGCCTGGCCGGCGCTGATGGCGGCAACCTACCCAGGGCTCGAGCCCGCGACGTACATCGGTCCGAGCGGCGCCTTCGAGGGTGGTGGCGTGCCGAAGCCGGTCTCCGCGTCTCGCCTCGCGCGCGACCCGGAGGCGGCGCGGGCGCTGTGGGAGCTCTCCGAGCAGACCACCGGACTCTCCTACCCCTGACCAAAGTCTGGTTCCGGTCGCTACCTGCGGCCGATGCCGCCGCGGTGCCCCGACTTCTAGATTCGAGGGGTGAGCAAGAAGGTCCAGATCTGGTCGCGAACGATCTCCGGGAGCACCCACCATCTCGAGGTGACCGGAGAGATCGTCCGTACGTTCGTGTGGACCGTCGACGGCGAAGAGATCCTCACCCGGAAGACCTCCGACGATCGGGCTCGGCTGGAGAGCAAGGAGCACGGGAGCCTGCTCGTGATCCACTCCGGGCTCGGCACGCCGCGGCGCGCGACCTACTTCACGCCTGAGGAAGGCCTGGCCGGGCTGACCGGCGTCGGCGGAGTCGACCTGACCCCGGAGCCGGGGTCACGAGCCGCTGCGTACGAACGCCGGGTGATCGAGCATCCCAGGCGCTATGCGCTCATCGAGACCCTCGGCGGCGTCGGCGGCGTCATCGCGGGCATCGTCGGCGCGATGGTCGTCGCCTGGATCGTCTCCCGGATCTCGCTCCCGGACATCGACCTCCCGCTCCCGAACCTGCCGGACCTCCCCGACCTGCCGCTCCCCGACCTTCCCAGCATCCCGTGGCCGGCGATCCCCTGGCCGGACCTGCCGAACGTACAGGTCCCCGAATGGGTCAAGTGGATCGCGAACCATCTCAAGTACGTCTGGCCCGTCCTCCTCGCCTTCTTCCTCGCCCAGGGCGAGATCAAGCGCCGCCGCAAGCACGCCGAGGCGTCAGGTACGTCGGCCGAGAAGTCGCTCCCGCAGGCCGAGAAGTCAGCGGATGACGCCTCGTCCGACGCGAGTGACGCCTCGTCCGACGCGAGTGACGCCTCGTCCGACGCGAGTGACGCCTCGTCCGACGCGAGTGACGCCTCGAGCGACGCTGGTGACGTCTCGGCCGACGCTGGTGACGTCTCGACGGATGAGGGTCAGCGGCGGGGCTTGTAGGTCGGCTTCTCGCGCTTGAAGGCGGCTTCGCGGGCGATCTTGGTGTTCTCGCCGAAGAGGAGGCGGACCTGCTCGATGCGCTCGCGGGAGAAGGTGCGCCTGATGGGGCCGTACCAGGTGTCGTTGAAGAGGCGCTTGGCGGCGGCGAGCTGGTCCGGAGAGCGCTCGGAGAGCCTGCGGGCGAAGGCGGTGGCGGTGGCCACCGGGTCGGCGGAGAGCTCGGTGACCAGGCCCAGCTCGTAGGCACGCTCGCCGGAGAACTGTTCGGCGGTCATGGTGAGCTTCTTGGCGGTGTCGATGCCGACGACCTCGGAGAGCGACCGGATGCCGGTCATGTCGGGGATGATGCCCCACTTGCCCTCGAGGACCGACCACTGCGAGTCGGGCTCGGCGATGCGGAAGTCGGCGCCGAGCGCGATCTGTACGCCGCCACCGAGGCAGTGACCGTGGACGGCCGCGATCACCGGGACCGGCAGCCGACGCCAGGCCCAGACCGACTCCTGGAAGAGGTTGGTGCCACGGAAGGGCACGGGCAGGAACGCACCGACGACCTTCTTCGGGTCGCGCAGGACCGAGGCGAAGTCGAGACCGGCGGTGAACGCGTCTCCCTCACCGGCGATGACCACCGCTCGCAGGTCGTGGTTCTTGCCGAGCGTCTTGGCGGTGGCGACCAGCTCCCGGAGCAGGTCGAGCGTCAGCGCGTTGAGCTTGTCAGGGCGGTTGAGGCGCACCTGGGCGATGCCGTCGTTGATTTCGGTGGTGACGAGGGGCATGGGGAGAACAGTACGGGGCAGTAGGCATGATGGGACACATGGCTGACCCTCGCGCTGGAACGCTCGCTACGCCCGCCGACCTGGTCGACGTACCTCACCTGGTCGCCTCCTACTACAACCTGCAGCCCGACCCCGACGATCCGGCCCAGCAGGTCGTCTTCGGCACCTCCGGGCACCGCGGCTCCTCGCTCAAGTCGGCGTTCAACGAGACGCACATCCTGGCCACGACCCAGGCGATCGTCGACTACCGGACCTCGCAGGGGATCGACGGGCCGCTGTTCATCGGCCGCGACACCCACGGCCTCTCCGAGCCCGCCTGGGCGAGCGCGCTGGAGGTGCTGGTCGCCAACGACGTACGTGTCCTGGTCGATGACCGCGACGGCTACACGCCCACGCCGGCGGTCTCGCACGCGATCCTCCGTGCCAACGCCGGACGGGTCTCGACAGGCTCGACCTCCGGGAGCGGTCTGGCCGACGGGATCGTCGTGACCCCGTCCCACAACCCGCCAGCCGACGGTGGCTTCAAGTACAACCCGCCCCACGGCGGCCCCGCTGACTCCGACGCGACCAAGGTCATCGCCGCGCGCGCCAACGAGCTGATCCGGGCCGAGCTCACCGGCGTCAAGCGGGTGCCGTTCGCTGCCGCGCGGCGGAAAGCCGAGGCGTACGACTTCCTGGGCTCCTACGTCGACGACCTGCCCAACGTGGTCGACCTGGCCGCCATCCGTGAGTCGGGGGTGCGGATCGCGGCGGATCCGCTCGGGGGCGCCTCCGTGGCCTACTGGGGCGAGATCGCCGAGCGGCACAAGCTCAAGCTCAACGTGGTCAACGAGCTGGTCGACCCGACCTGGCGCTTCATGCCGCTGGACTGGGACGGCAAGATCCGGATGGACTGCTCCTCCCCCAGCGCGATGGCCGAGCTGGTGCGCTTCCTGGAGAGCACCCCGGAGTTCGACATCGCCACCGGCAACGACGCCGACGCCGACCGGCACGGGATCGTCACCCGCGACGCCGGGCTGATGAACCCCAACCACTTCCTCGCGGTCGCGATCGACCACCTCTTCGGCGGCGCACGGCCGGACTGGCCGGCCACCGCGCGGATCGGCAAGACGCTGGTCTCGTCCTCGATGATCGACCGGGTCGCCGGCGCACTCGAGCTGGGCTCATCAGAACGGGCCCTCGTCGAGGTGCCCGTCGGGTTCAAGTGGTTCGTGCCCGGGCTGATCGACGGCTCGTTCGGCTTCGGCGGCGAGGAGTCCGCGGGCGCCTCGTTCCTGCGCTTCGACGGCACCGTCTGGACCACCGACAAGGACGGGATCATCCTCTCCCTGCTCGCCTCCGAGATCCTGGCGCGCACCGGGAAGTCACCGTCGGAGCGCTATGCCGAGCTGGTCGCCGAGCACGGCGAACCGGCGTACGCCCGTATCGACGCACCCGCGACGCGGGATGAGAAGGCCAAGCTCGCCGCCCTCTCCCCCGACGCCGTCACCGCCACCACCCTGGCCGGCGAGGAGATCACCGCCAAGCTCACCGAGGCACCCGGCAACGGTGCGGCCATCGGTGGCCTGAAGGTGACCACCGAGTCGGCCTGGTTCGCCGCTCGCCCGTCGGGGACTGAGGACGTCTACAAGATCTACGCGGAGTCCTTCTTGGGCCCCGAGCATCTCGCCGCGGTTCAGGCTGAGGCCAAGGATGTCGTCGCCGAGGCGCTGAGCTGAGGGGCACTAGAGGTGCCTCCCTCCATGCTTCCGGGTCCCGGCCCATCGCCGCAGATCTCGTGGCCAGGATCCTGGAGGCACGTCTCCCAGCGGTTCAGGACGCCTGGACCGAGCTCGAGCGTTGCTCCGACCAGGAGCGCGACGACGACCACGAGGGCCAGGACCAACGCACAGCCGACAACGCCGCGTCTACGCTCACGAATCATGGCGCGTCAGCGTAGCGCGGCTTTGGGCGTCAGCGGAGCCAGAACGGGTGCTCGGCGTCCTCCCGCACCGTCACGTTGACCCGGTTGAAGAGGTTGTGGGTGGCGATGCAGAGGACCAGGGCGGCGGTCTGCTTCTCGTCGTAGTGCTTGGTGACCTCGCGCCAGAGCTCGTCGGACACCGCGTCCTCGGAGTCAGCGAGGCGGGTGACGGCGTCGGCCAGAGCGAGCGCCACCTTCTCCGCGTCGTCGAAGAAGGGCGACTCACGGTACGCGGCCAGGCCGACGACCTTCTCGATCGGGATGCCGACGTCTGCGAGGCGTACGGCGTGGCCCTGGAGGCAGGCCGCGCAGCCGTTGAGCTGGCTCACTCGGATGGCGACGAGCTCGGTCGTGGTCTCGGGGAGGCCGCCGTCGGCCACGGCGGCCAGTAGGTTGCCGATGCCCTTGAATGCCTGCGGGATGACTTCTGCGGGGTTCTTCATTCGGTTGCTCATGCCATCTCGTCCCGCGGGGCCGGACAGATGTGACAGGTCGGTGAAAGAAAAATTTCTTTCGCCGGATCGGTCACATCTGGTCTGCTTCGCGTGTCGGGTCTGTGGAGACTACCGACCCATGGATCCGGAGGACGGACGATGCAGCAGGAATGGCTGGCCAAGCGGTTCGAGGACGAGCGGCGACAGCTGTTCGGGGTGGCCTACCGGCTGCTCGGGTCGGCCGCCGAGGCCGAGGACGCCGTGCAGGAGGCCTGGGTGCGGTTGAGCCGGAGCGACGCCGACGAGATCGACAACATCGGCGCGTGGCTGACGACGGTGGTGGCACGGGTCTCGCTCAACATGCTGCGCTCCCGCAAGACCCGCGGCGAGGTGTCCCTGGATGCCGGGCCCCTCGAGGCCGGGCTGCCCGACCCTTCGGTCACCCTCGACGACGGCACGAGGCAGGACCCGGCCGAGCGGGCGATCCTCGCCGACTCGGTCAGCATCGCTCTCCTCGTCGTGCTCGACCAGCTCTCGCCCGACGAGCGGCTGGCCTTCGTACTCCACGATCTCTTCGCCGTGCCCTTCGACGAGATCGCGACGATGCTCGACCGCTCCCCGGACTCGACCCGACAGCTCGCGAGCCGCGCGCGGCGGAGGGTCAGAGGTCGTACGCCGGAGACCGATGTCACCGCGCAGCGCGAGGTCGTCGACGCCTTCTTCGCAGCCGCCCGGGGCGGTGACCTGGATCGGCTCATCGGTGCGCTCCACCCCGAGGTGGTCCTCCGCTCCGATCTCGGCTCCGGGATCACCACCTACCGCGGCGCCGCGAAGGTCGCCGGCAACGCGGTCATGTACGCCCATGCCGACCGCGTCACCCACCCTGCCCTCGTCAACGGCACCGCCGGCGCCGTGGTCACCATCCACGGGAAGCTCTACAGCGTCATGGCCTTCACCGTGGTCGACGGTCGGATCACCGAGATCGAGGCGTACGCAGCCCCCGCCCAGATCGCGAAGGTCGCCGAGGACCTGGGCCTCGAGTCAGCGCACGGCTAGGGCATGTCCTAGGCCGCCTGGCGGCGGGGACGGCCGCGGCCGCGCTTGTGGGTGACCACCTGGCCACGCTCGACGATCTCGCCGCCCCAGACGCCCCACGGCTCCGAGCGGGCCAGGGCGCCGGAGAGACACTCACGCATCACCGGGCAGTCGAGGCAGCGGTCTTTGGCCACCTCGAGGGCGGCAGGGGACTCTGAGAACCACAACGCAGAGTCGTCTCCATGGCACGGCAGGCCGGCGGCGTACAGAGGCGGGATGATCTCGAGGGGCACCCCTTGAGAATCTGCGCCTGAGGTAGTCCCGCGCATCGGGAAACTACCTTAGATCGCCCCTGAGGCCCTCTGCGCCGCGAGCCAACCGTCCGGGATCGAATCGTTTTGGACTTGTGATACGCGTTTGCACATCTGTGTGACGCAAATCTCTCTACGATGCGAAAGCGCCGCGACCTGACGTGGCGCAATCCCGAGAGGAGCAACCGTGAAGCTCGGAATGCAAGGAATCAGCCTTGCACTCGTCGCGGCAGGCATGGTGGTCACACCGATCGCAGCCGTCGCCGCACAGCCAGATTCAAGCGCCATCGACCAACTCAGGGCCGATGCCGACAAGACGGTCACACTCAAGAAGGAGGGTGCCACCGGCCAGATCGGCTTCGTATCCACCAAGGGTGACCTGATGCCCGACGTCGCGGCCGACGGCAAGTCGAAGGCGGCCGCGAAGGCCCGCAAGTACCTCGACAAGTACGCCCCGGTCTTCGGGGCCGAGGCCGACCAGCTCGACCAGTCGAAGGTGACCACGAACCCCTCCGGCTGGACCGTCGAGTTCAAGCAGGAGTACGAGGGCGTGCCGGTCTTCGGCGGCGTCCTGAAGGCTCACGTCGACAAGGCCGGCGACCTGACCTCGGTCAACGGTTTCGCCGCCCCGTCGCTCGACCTCGGCACGACCCCGAAGTGGTCGAAGGAGAAGGCGAGCGCCAAGGCGCTCGATCTCGTGAAGGCGAAGCCCGCCGACGCCCACGCCGACAGTCAGGTCAACACGTTGGGCGTCGAGGTGGTCGAGGCCGACCTCAACGTCTACCGCATGGGCGCCGCCCAGGGCGTGAGCGGCAAGAGCCTGCTCGCCTGGGTCATCGAGGTGTCCAACAAGTCCACCGTGCGCGAGACCGTCGTGCTCGACGCAGCAAACGGCAAGCCGGTCAACCGCTACTCGATGATCCACTCGGCCAACGAGCGGGAGCTGATCGAGAAGCACAACACCCCCGACACCGCCGACGACGCGACCGTCTGGGTCGAGAACGACGCCTTCCCGGGCACGCTCGACCAGGACCAGCAGAACGAGGTCGCCACCACCGGCGAGTCCTACTGGCTCTTCCAGAACACGTTCGGCCGCGACTCCTACGACGGCTCCGGCGCGAAGATGGTCACGGTCAACAACGACCCGGGGATCTCGTGCCCGAACGCCAACTGGAACGGCGCGACCACCAACTACTGCTCCGGGGTCACCTCCGACGACGTGGTGGCGCACGAGTGGGGCCACGCCTACACCGAGCACACCTCCGGCCTGATCTACCAGTGGCAGTCGGGCGCGCTCAACGAGGCGTACTCCGACATGTGGGGCAACGCCGTCGACTTCCTCAACACCCGTGAGAACACGACGGACGACGTGATCCGCTCCGACGACGCGTGCTCGACCTCCTCGCCCGCGCGAGTGAAGTTCGAGATCACCGCGCCGGAGGACATCGCGGGGCTCTGCCAGGTCGCGTCGGCTTCCTGGACCGCCCCCGACGCGTTCGCCACGCCGGTGAACGCGAGCATCGTGGTCGCCCGTGACGCCGCCAACACGGAGGGCCCGTCCGAGACCGACGGCTGCACGGCCTACTCCAACGCCGCAGACGTGGCCGGCAAGTGGGCCTACGTCGACCGGGGCACCTGCCCATTCCAGATCAAGGCGGACAACGCGGTCGCGGCTGGTGCCGCCGGCCTCGTGGTCGGCAACAACACGGCTGCCGCCCCCAACCCGATGAGCGGCACCTCGACGATCCCCGGCGTCATGATCGACATGGCACACGGTGAGAAGCTGCGCACGGCCGGTTCGGCGACTGCGACGATCTCGCAGACCGCCAACACCGCCGAGTCCGAGCGCTGGCTGGTGGGTGAGGACTCCACCGCCTTCGGCGGCGCGATCCGCGACATGTGGAACCCGACCTGCTACGGCGACCCGGGCAAGGTCTCCGACGAGGAGTACCACTGCGACACCAGCGATGCCGGTGGCGTTCACTCGAACTCCGGCGTCATCAACCACCACTTCGCCCTGCTCGTGGACGGCGGCGCCTACAACGACGTCACGGTGCCGAGCATCGGCCTCGACAAGGCGGCCAACCTGATCTGGCACACCCAGACCAACTACCTGACGCCGACCTCGGGCTTCCCCGAGTACGCCCAGGCGATGGTCACCTCGTGCGCCGACCTGGCCGGGGCCACCAACCTCAAGAAGCTCACCCTTGGCACCTCGACGCCGCAGTCCGGCGGCGGCGTGACTCCGGGTGGCGCGGCCGAGGCTCCGGCACTCGAGCCGATCACGGCTGCTGATTGTGCTGCCGTCGCCGCGGCCAACACGGCCACCGAGCTCGCCGACGAGCCCGTCCAGTGCAACTTCGGTCCGCTGCTCGACCAGGACACCCCCGCCATCTGCGGCGAGGGCACCAACGAGGTTTCCACCTACACCGAGACCTTCGAGGACGGCCTCACCGGCTGGTCCCAGGACGCCGAGGCGTGGAACGGCGGCAACGGCTTCCCGTGGGAGGCCCGCTCCGACATCGAGGGCAACGAGACCGGAGTCGCCTGGGGCCCTGACCCCGCGGACCTCGGTTCCTGCGGTGGTCGGAACGACCCCGACGACCTGACCTCTCGCAACGGCCTGATCTCCCCGGAGATCACCGTGCCCGCAGGCCAGACGCCGCGCCTCACGTTCGACCACTCGGTACGCACCGAGGCCGGCTGGGACGGCGGCAACGTCAAGGTGTCGGTCAACGGTGGCGACTTCGCGCTCGTCGACCAGGCCGCGTACCTCTTCAACGCCCCCGCCGGCGCGCTCGGCGATGGCAGCGGGTTCTTGGAGGGCCAGCCGGTCTGGACCGGCACCGACGGTGGCGAGTTCACCGGCGAGTGGGGCACCACCATCGTCGACCTGGACGCGGTCGCCGACGCCGGTGACACCGTGAAGTTCCGCTTCGACATGGGTCGCGACGGCTGCAACGGTGTCGAGGGCTGGGCCATCGACAACGTCTCGGTGAGCTACTGCACCGAGAAGGCCGTCCCGGAGATCACCGCCGAGTCGCCGAAGAAGGGCAAGGTCGAGATCACCGTCGACGGCGAGCGCGCCTCCGGCGAGATCGTCGTCACCGAGAACGGCAAGCGCATCGGCCGGTTCGGTCTCAAGAAGGACGAGACGGCGACATTCCGGGCGAGCCGAGGCGAGCACACCTATCAGGTGGCCTACTCGGGTGACCGGAAGAACGAGGCGATCACCGAGACGGTGACCGTCAGGGTCAAGTAGACCGACACATCAACCAGAGAGCCCCGCCGGACAATCCAGTTCGGCGGGGCTCTCTGTGTCCCTACACTCACCCCATGCGCGGAACGATCATGACCCTGGGCGGTGGCGGCTTCTCGATGCCCGAGGTGCACGGGCGGGACTTCTCGCCCCTCGACGCGGAACTGACCCGGCTGAGTGGGAAGGCGAAGCCCAAGGTCTGCTTCATCGCGACCGCGAGCGGGGACGCGGACAGTTATCACGACAAGTTCCTCGCTGCGTACGCCGAGCGTGCCGAGGCGAAAGTGCTGTCGCTGTTCAACAAGGCTCCCGAAGGGCACGAGCTCCCGATCGACGAGCTCGAGCAGCTGCTCGACCAGGACATCGTCTACGTCGGCGGCGGGTCCACCGCCAACCTGCTGGCGGTCTGGCGACTGCACGGGCTGCCCGCCCTGCTGGAGAAGGCCGCCGGCGGCGGCACGATCCTGGCGGGGATCTCGGCCGGGGCCAACTGCTGGTACGAGGCCTCCTCGACCGACTCCTTCGGCCCCACCGCGCCGCTCCCCGACGGCCTGGGCTTCCTCCCCGGCTCGTTCTGCCCGCACTACCTCGGCGAGGCGGACCGACGCGAGACGTACGTCCGGTTCGTCGGCTCCGGGGCACTCCCGGCCGGCTACGCCGCCGACGACGGCGTCGCCCTGCTGTGGCGCGACGGCGAGCTGGTCGAGGCGATCAGCGAACGGCCCGACGGAGTCGCATACGCCGTCGGGCCGGACGGGGAGACGGCACTGGAGGTTCGTACGCTCCCGTGATGTGTTGGTTTCGACACGCCTCCGCCTAGCGGCTCCGGCGGCTCAACCAGCGTTACGGCACGTAGAGCAGGGCGTACGTCGCGACGTGGCAGAACGCGAAGAGCGCGGGCGCCCACACCTCGATGTTGCTCATCGGCAGGTAGCGCGAGCTGTCGCGCCCCAGACCGACCGCCGACCACTCGGCCACACCCGGCGCCGCGGGAAGCTGCTTCTCGAGGTGGGAGATGACGGAGTACTTCCCGCTCGCCATCTGCCGGTAGGAGCGGATGATCCAGAACCAGCCTAGGCAGGTGCCGAGGGCGGCGATCAGGGCGACAGTGAAGAGCCAGGGCTGCTCCGGCGAGCTGGCCACGAGGGCGGTGCCGGCGACCAGGAGCCCGATGTTGAGGACGAGGAGGAAGGCGCTGGTGAGCGTACGCCGCACACTGAGCCGCTCCGCCTCGGCGGCGTAGAGCTTGTACTGGTCGAAGAGCACCGCGCGGTCGCCGCTGGAGAGCACGTCGGGAGGCAGCACCCACAGACCGTCGGCGAGCGCCGAGGAGTTCGGCTGGTTGGCGGTCACATAGCTGCGCACCGCGGTCTGTGACCCGGTGCCGGGAATCAACTCGTTCTCCATAGTGGCTAGTTGTCTACCGCTCCCGGCGGACGATGTCCATACGAGGTTCGTCACCGTGTGGACACACGACCGCCGGGAAGGCAGGAAGCGTCAGACAGCCTTGCCGACCGAGGCGGCACCGGCAGCCTCGAACTCCTTCAGGATGCGTCGGCGGGTGCGGGTGTCGCCGCGGACGGCCTTGACCAGCTTGCCGAACTGCGAGGGGGCGTTGCGCACGTTGGTGGACTCGAAGAAGCCGTTGGGCATCGAGAGGCGCAGCACCTTGTGCCAGGCCGAAGCGACCTGCTGCGGCATCGGCGCGGTGTGGTAGTTCAGGCCGTACTTGTCGAACAGCGCGCGGACCTTGGGAGCGATCTCGGCGTAGCGGTTCGAGGGCAGGTCCGGGAAGATGTGGTGCTCGATCTGGTGGGACAGGTTGCCCGACATGAGGTGCAGGAACTTCGAGCCGGAGATGTTGGCCGAGCCGAGCATCTGGCGGACGTACCACTCGCCGCGGGTCTCGTTCTCGGGGATGTCCTTGAGCTCGAACGTCTCCACGCCCTCGGGGAAGTGACCGCACATGATCACCGAGTGGGTCCAGACGTTGCGCACGAAGTTGGCGGTCACGTTGGCCAGCAGCGTGGTCGGGCCGGAGAGCGTCACCATCGACGCCAGCGGGTGCGCGACGTAGTCCTTGAACGCCTGGCGGCGGATCTTCTTCACCGTGTTGCGCGCCATCTCGTGCCAGCCCTCGGGCATGTCACGGCCGCTCTTCTTGAGGCGGCGCATCTTGCCGAGCTCGAGATCATAGGCCGCGATCCCGTACTCGAAGATGCACATGTTGATGAAGTTCATCAGCGGCTGACTGAGCGTCGCCGGCGTCCAGCGCTGCTCCTCGTCGACGCGCATGATGCCCCAACCGAGGTCATTGTCCTTGCCGACGATGTTGGTGTAGGTGTGGTGCAGCTCGTTGTGGGAGTGCTTCCAACCCTCGCTGGTGGAGGCGTTGTCCCATTCCCACACGGAGGAGTGGATCTTCGGGTCACGCATCCAGTCCCACTGGCCGTGCATGATGTTGTGGCCGATCTCCATGTTGTCGAGGATCTTGGCGATCGAGAGACCGACGGTGCCGACGACGAACGCCGGCGGGAAGATGCTGGCCAGAAGGACCGCGCGGGAGCCGAGCTCCAAGGAGCGCTGGACCTTGATGACCTTGTGGATGTAGGCGGCGTCGCGCTCACCACGGGTGTCGAGGACGTCCTGGCGGATGGCGTCGAGCTCGCGGCCGAGCTGCTCGACGTCCTCGCGGCTGAGGTGGGCGATGGGGCCGGTGTAGGCCGGGGCTTCGGGTGCGATGGTCATTTCTGTCTCGCTCTCTCGTGGTCGGTCAGTGGTCGATGACGCACTCGCCGGCGGCGGCGGAGATGCAGGTCTGGATGGGAATGCCCTCGGGCCCGGTCTCGCCGGGTCGGGCAACGGTGAGCTCACCGTTGCGGAGGTCGCGGACGGCGCCCTCCTTCATCGGGAGCACACAGCCGAAGCAGATGCCCATACGGCAACCGCTCGGCATGAGAACGCCGGCCTCTTCGGCGGCGTCGAGGATCGGCTTGTCGCCGGCGGCCTCGACGGTCTTGTCCTTGAAGGAGACGGTGCCGCCCTCGCTGGTGACGACGGTGGCCAGACGGAACTGCTCGGTCTGGAGCGGCAGGCCCTCGGCGTCGTACCAGGACTGCAGGGTGTCGAGGAGACCGGCGGGGCCACAGGCGTACGCCCTGCGCTCCTGCAGGTCGGGGACGAGCTCGACGAGGGCGTCGAGGTCGAGGCGACCCTCGGAGCCGGTGTAGCGGGTGACGAGGCGGATCGCGCCCGCCTCGGCGAGGGACTCGAGGTTGCGGATGAAGATCGAGTCGGGGCGGCTCGGAGCGACGTGCACGACGGTCACGTCGAGACGCTGGTGCTCGACGACGCCCTCGTCGGTGACCGGGAAGAGGTTGCGTAGCATCCCGATGACCGGCGTCACGCCGGAGCCGGCGGTGACCATCAGGAACTTGTGGCCGCGCAGGTCGCTGGGGAGGACGAAGTCGCCGGCCGCCTGCTCGAGGTGGACGATCCTGCCCGGGCGCAGACGGCGCACCAGGTGGCTGGAGACCTTGCCGTCGGGGACAGCCTTGACGGTGATCGAGATGAGGCCGTCCTTGCGGGGGCCGTGGGTCAGCGAGTAGGCCCGCCAGTGGCGTACGCCGTCGACCTCGACGCCCACGCGGACGTACTGGCCGGGCGTGTGGCCCTCCCAGTCGGCGCCGGGCTTGATCTCGATGGTGGCCGCATCGGCGGTCTCCGGGGTGACCTTGACGATGCGTCCGCGCAGGTCAGCACCGGGCCGGAGCGGGTTGAAGAGGTCGAGGTAGTCGGCTGGGGCCAATGGAGTTGCGATCGTCTCAGCGAGCTCCCACGCCTTGCGCGAGAGCCGCTCCCGCAGCGCGGGACGCCTGGCCTTGCTCGGGGAGAGCAAGGCGGTGGATGTGGAGATCTCAGCCATGTCTCCATAGTGCTACTTAAACGAGGTAAACTCCTGTGTTAGCGACGTGAATCTGATAGGCGGATTTATACGTGACGAACAAAAGTTCCCCAAAGATCCCTGAACTCTCCTCTTATGACGTTCAGCTGACTCCCGAGGTCATCGCCTCGATCCGAGAGGTGCTCCCCCAAGTCGGCGAAGACGTGGTCGACGCTGTCATCGCCGAGGTGCCGCCCTATCAGGACGCCCTCTCCGGGCACATGGGCGAGACCATCCGGACCGCTGTCGGGGTGGCCCTGGGTGGCTTCCTGTCGCTCGCCTCCGGCGCCGGCCTCGCTGCCGACGTGTCGGCCGCGACCCCACCGGCCCTCCAGGGAGCGTACGACCTCGGGCGCGGTGAGGCCAGGAGCGGACGCACGATGGAGGCCCTGCTCGCCGCCTATCGCATCGGCGCCAGGGTCGCCTGGAGACAGCTCGCCAGCAAGGCCGTCGAAGGTGGCATGGAACCGGCGATGCTGGTCGAGTTCTCCGCGCTGGTCTTCGCCTGGATCGACGAGATCTCGGAGGCCTCGGCCGCCGGACATGCCGACGAACGCGCCACCACCGGACGTGTGCAGCGCCAGCTGCGCGAACGGCTGGCCCGGAGGCTGCTGGCGGAGGCGACGACCCCGGAGGAGCTCGATGACGCCGCAGCGCGCGCCGAGTGGACTCCGCCCAGCACGCTGACCGCCGTGCTCGTGCCGAACTCGCAGGTCGGCAGCATCCTCGCCAAGGTCAACCAGTCCACGCTGGAGTTCGACGACCTACGCGATCTGAACGACCACACTCTGATGCTCGTCCCCGACGCCCACGGTCACCGCCGACGGCCCCTGATGAAGGCGCTGGAAGGTCGTCGGGCCGTGGTCGGGCCGGCCAAGCCGTGGCGCGAGGCCCGGGTCTCCTACGAGCGCGCCCGCCGCGTCCACTTCGCGGATCTCGGGTCCGACACCGAGCAGCACCTGGTCGAGCTGGTGCTGTCTGCCGACTCCGATGCCCGCGAGGACCTCCGCGCCCAGGTGCTCGCCCCGTTGGCCGACCTGCGTCCAGCCACCGCCGAGAAGCTCACCGAGACCCTGCGCTCTTGGCTCCTCCACCAGGGCCGGCGCGAGGACGTCGCGGCCGATCTGTTCATCCACCCGCAGACAGTCCGCTATCGGATGGGGCAGATACGCGACGTGTACGGCGATCGGCTCGACGACCCCGCGATGCTCCTCGCTCTCACGGTCGCCCTGGGCTGACCACCTCGAAGCCGAGTTTCTCGGCGACCCGAGCCATCTGGTCGTCATACGTGACAACCTGCTCGACTGCCTCGTCTCCCTCCGCCTCGTCCTGGAGGATCAGAGCGGTGCCTAGGTGGATCGAGTCGAGCGCCTTCAGGTGAAACTCGATGTCTTTGGCAGCCTCAAGCACCTCCGGGAAGATGCCCACCAAGCCGACGTCGGCCAGCACGGCTTCGACGGTCGCGGGGTCCAGGCGCTCGCGTCGGGCAACCCGGGTCAACTCGACGTCGAGCAGGACGGACGAGATGACGGTGTTTCCCCGAGCTATCAGCGCATTCAAGTGCTCATCCAGAGCATCAGACTCAGGCTCATCCGCGAACCGCTTCGCCATGGCCGAGGTGTCGACGTAGACGAGCACTAGATCTTGTCCGCCCGGATCTCCGCGAGGATCTCGTCGGTCGACCTCGACAGTTTCACTCGCTTGACCGGAGTGAGCCGACCGCTGGTGTTCCTCGGCGGCTTGATGTGGCCGAGCATCTCTAGCTGTCTGAACCTGCTCGTCGGCGCCGGCACCAACATCGCCACGGGACGGCCGTGATCGGTCACGACCAGCGACTCACCGGCTTGGACGCGCCTCAGCACCCTGCCCGTCTGCTGGTTCAGCTCACCCACTCGCACTTCGCTCATGCATTCACGATAACGCAGGAAATAGAACTTTTCTACAAAGACTACCGGTTCCGAACGTAAGCCTTCCGATTATCGGAGCCACGTAGCCGTGGTGCGGCATACGAGCTCGGCGAACCGGGTACCACTCCTGCCATGACAAACGCCACTGCCTATCGGTCCATGACCGCAACACCGCTGCAGATCGCGGCGACGGTCGTGGGCGCGACGTTTCTGCTCGTCGGAGTCCTCGGGTTCATCCCGGGCGTGACCACCGACTATGACTCGATGACCTTCGCGGGCCACGAGTCCCAAGCCATGCTCCTCGGCATCTTCCAGGTGTCGATCCTGCACAACATCGTGCACCTCCTGTTCGGGATCGCCGGCCTCGTCCTGGCAAGCACCTGGAGCGGAGCCCGTGGCTACCTGATCGGCGGCGGGGCGATCTACCTGGTTCTGTGGATCTACGGCCTGGTCATCGATCACGGCAGCCACGCGAACTTCGTCCCCCTCAACGACGCCGACAACTGGCTTCACCTGATCCTGGGCGCGGGGATGATCGCGCTCGGCCTGGCCCTGGGGCGGCGCCCGCACGCAGGAGATCGACCTGGCGCACTCTGACCGGAGCGAGGGTCGCGACGTCGTCGATCCGGAGAAGGGTTGACCTCAACTCGACATGAGCAACCACGCTGGAGTCATGAAGTTCACCGACACGCAGCTCCGCTACCTCCGCACCCAACCGCTGGGCAGGCTCGCGACCCTCGCACCCGACGGGGGCCTACAGAACAACCCCGTCGGGTTCAACATCGACGACGAGCACCGGATCCTGATCGGCGGCTACGAGATGGGCAGGTCCAGAAAGTTCAAGAACGCCCAGAAGCACGATCAGGTCGCGTTCGTCGTCGACGACCTGAAGTCCACCAACCCCTGGCAGCCGCGGATGGTCGAGATCCGCGGCACTGCCGAGGCCCTCACCGACATCGACCCACCGATGGAAGGCCTGTCCCGCGAGATCCTGAGGATCACCCCGGCGCGGGTCATCGAGTACGGCCTCGACGCCTAGCCTCGGTGGCTCGAACCGCGGCTACCGCTTGCCCCGCAACCGAGCGGGCAGCAGCGACAGCGGGTTGATCGCCGCCCGGATGCGCTGCCAGCGCGTGCGAGAGCCGGACAGGGACGTACGCAGCGTCCCGACCTGCTCCCAGAAGGTCTCCACGTCGTCATCCTTCGGCCCGGACTCGTCGAACATGGTGGTGTCGGTGAGGAGGGCGAGGCCCGGCGCGCCGTCCATGCCCGCGGACGCGGAGAGGACGGAGGCCTGCTCGCGGCGGGTGGCCCAGGCGGGGGCCGCCACCCCGAAGTCTCGGGCGTGGTCGAGGGTCTCGCGCCAGCCACCGGAGAGGCGGGCGACGGGAGTCCCCCGGGTGCGGCGGCGGTGGCGGCGCCAGATCTTGGCGCCGATGATCGCCCCGCACAGAGCTGCGATGAGGAGCAGCGGCAGGCCGACGTACTTGAAGATGGCCACCACCCAGCCGGGCAGGACGAACCCGTCGGGACGGGAGTTGGCCTTCTGGTTGACCGACTCGTCCAGCGGGTCGCCGGAGGTCGCGGGCGGACGCACGGGCGCAGGCGGCGGGACGACCTTGCCGGTGACGAGCTCCTCGGGCTGCGGAGCGTTCTGCTCGGGCGGCTTCTCGGTGTTCATGAACTCGTTCCAGTCCAGGGTCGCCCACGAACCGTCCGACATCCGCAGCTCGACCCAGGCGTGCATGTCCTTGCCTTGGACGGTTCCGTCGGAGCCGACGACGGCCCCCAGGACCACTCGGGCCGGCACACCGACCTGGTTGGCCAGGACCGCCATCAGCGCGGCGTACTGCTCGTCGTTGCCGGCGAGCTGGCCACCCTTGGCGGTGAAGTCGGCGAGACGACGCAGCGAGTGGCCGGCCGGATACTGCTGGTTGGGCGGCTCCCCGTCCGTGTAGGTCCCCTCGGACTTCAGCTTCTCGGCCACCGCCAGCGCGTTCGTGATCGGCGAGTCACCCCCGCCCGCGTACTCGGCCGCGAGCGCCTGGAACTGAGCGGCCTCGTCACCGATCGGCGACCCGCCCGACCAGTTCTCGCTCTTCTCCCCGACCTTTTCGTCAGCGACCGAGGCGGTGAATGAGTAGGAGTCGCCCGGCTTCAGCGCCGACGGCAGAACGCCGGTGGACGTCGCCAGGTTGTAGCGGAACGAGTCGGTGTCGGGACCGTCGAAAGAGATGCGCGTCAGCGCGGTCGGCAGCGGCACCCAGACGCCACCGAAGTCCTCGCCGATCGTGATCGTCCCGCGCACCTGCTTGCCGTCGGCGAGCGGGTTGCGCAGCGTCGAGCTGATCTTCTGGAAGGTGTCGTCGGGACCTTCGGTCTCACCGGAGTCGTTGGCCGCGCGCCAGACGGTGCCGTCGTAGGAATCCATGGCGGCAACCCGGACCCGGGTCCCCTCGGGCAGGCCCGAGACGGTGAAGAGGTCCTTCTCATAGAGCCGGCGATCGTCCTCCGGTGTCTGGTAGCCCTTGGTGTAGATCCGGAAGCCGGCCAGGGGCGAGGGATACTGCCCGACGTCGAAAGGCGGCTCGATCTCGCCGCGCAGCACGGTGCGCTCGGGCGCGATACCCGGGAGCAGCGGCCCGCCGAGGAACGCCAGCCCGGCCGCGCCGAGGCACAGCCCTGCCCCGATGGCGGTCCGGGAGAGGCGGCGGCCACCGGCGGCGAGGGCGCGAGCCCGCAGCCCGCGGATACAGAGCCAGGTGATCGCGACCGCCCCGAAGAGCGCGCCCAGCAGAGCGGTCTTGGACGGATCCTGGACGCCGAGCAGGATCACGCCGGCCATCAACGCGAAGGCGACCAGAACCGGCGGCAGCGCCGCCTTCATCCGCACCGCCAGCGCGAAGCCGAGACAGCCGGAGACCAGGCCGAGGATGTACGGGATCGTCAGCAGCGCACCGCCGTCGACCGGCGGCAGCGTGGTCAGCAGCCGCTTCCAGCCGTGCACGGAGTTGTCGGCAAGGGTGCCGATGGTGTCGGGGACCGGAAGGATCGAGAGGTTGCCGAGCCCGTGCAGCGCAACCGCGCCACCGAGCACGAAGAAGGCGGCCAGCAGCCCGACGGCCAGCACGACCACAGGCTGTCCGCGGCCGACGAAGGCGATGAGGATCCCGAGCAGGAGCCCGGTGACCCCGGCGATCAGGTAGGTCCAACCGGCGTAGGTGTCGTCGAAGCCGAGGAACGCGATGGTGCCGAGCAGGAAGAGGAGGAGGGCGTCTACGGAGTGGTGTTTCTTCATCCGGACAGCCCCTTCGAGAGAACGATCGGCAGCTGGTCCAGATCGGGCAGGGTGAGCATCGGCAGGTCGGCGACGGCCTTGAAGCCGGCCCGCTGTGAGGAGTCGACCCGCACGGCGACGGTCGTGGCGTCGACCGAGAACTGACCGGCCGCGCGCTGCAGCGTCACGAACTGGGGATAGCGCCCGGTCACCAGCATCACCAACGACGCGTCCGGCGCCTGCCGGGCCGCCTCGCCGGTGGTCTCGATCAGGTTGGTCGGCTGTGGGGTCGCCCGGGAGCAGGCGTCCAGGGCGGACCGCCCTCCCCCGTTGGCCGCGGTTGCCCGCACCATCATCACGTCGCCGGTCGCGAACGAGACGTCGAACTCGTCCAGGATCCCGCGGCGCAGCAGCGAGCCGGCGATCGACATCGCCGTCTCGTACTCGTCCTCGTTGTCGTAGGACATCGGCGAGGAGTCGACGATGACGACGATGTGGGAGCGACGGGTGTCGAGGAACTGCCGCACCAGCAGCTGCCCGTGGCGCGCCGAGGAGCGCCAGTGGACGTGGCGCAGGTCGTCGCCGGGGACGTACTCACGCAGCGCGTGGAAGGCCAGGTCGCTCATCGAGGTGTTCTGCGCCGTGGACCCCTCGAGGTCACGGACCAGACCGACCCCGAAGGGCTCCAGATGAGTGGTGCGCGGGTGGACGAAGACCTCGGTGCGATCCGTCCACTCCTGCACCCGCCGGAAGAGCCCGAGCGGGTCACCGCGCACGGTCCGGACGGGACCGACGTCGATCACGCCGCGACGCTGCGTCGGCACCACGAACAGCTCCGTGTGCTCGGCGCCGGGAAGCAGCATCGGCAGGTCGTACGTCACCCCACCTGCCCCGATCGGGAACTCCAGGCTCGTCGAGACGAGCGGGCCGCGCGCCTCGTTGCGGGCCCGCAGCTCGCCGGTCAGCGCCTGACCGACCGCGACGCGCGGCGGCTCGACCACCGTGGCCACCGTGAGCCGGGTGCGCCCGATCATGAAGAAGGCCGCGCCGATCACGAGGAACAGCGCCGCCATCGCCACCACGGCCGCCTCGATCCAGCCCAGCGCGGTCGCGGCGACCCAGGCGAGCGCGCCGAGGAGCAGCACGCCCCAGCCGATCGAGGTCACGGTGCCGAACCATTTCGTCACCGCTGGTCGAACCACCCCGACCACTGACCTCACCGCTGATCGAGCCGCCGGAGCCGCTAGTCGGAGGCGTGTCGAGATCAACACAGTCCTCATCGAGCGCCGAGGGGACCGTGTTGGTTTCGACACGGACCCGTTCGTTCCTCGCGGGTCCGGCTCAACCGACGGTGGCGGCTCCGGCGGCTCAACCAGCGGGTGACTCATCTCAGGCGACACGCTCGGTGGGAGCCGGGACCGAGGTGAGCAGGTCGCCGATGACGTCCTCGACCGTGACGCCGTTGAACATCGCCTCCGGGTCGAGGATCAGGCGGTGGCAGAGCACCGGCTCGGCGAGCGACTTGATGTCGTCGGGCAGCACCTGCGAGCGGCCCTCGGAGAGCGCCCACACCTTCGCGGTGCGCACCAGGGCGAGGCAGCCACGCATGGAGGCGCCGAGGCGTACGTGCTTGTGGCGACGCGACTCGTCGACCAGCGCGGAGACGTAGGCGACGATCGCCTGGTCGATGTAGACCTGGTCGGCCATCTCGGCCATCTGGGTGACCGTCGGCGCGGTGATGATCGGGGTGACGAGGGTAGCCCGGTCCCGGACCGAGGAGTTCATCAGCAGCTCGACGGTGGCGTTCCGGTCGGGGTAGCCGACCGACGTCTTCATGAGGAAGCGGTCCAGCTGCGCCTCGGGCAGCCGGTACGTACCGGCCTGCTCGATCGGGTTCTGGGTCGCGATCACCATGAACGGCCGGCCCACGTCGCGGGTGGAACCGTCGACGGTGACCCGACCCTCCTCCATGACCTCCAGCAGCGCGCTCTGGGTCTTCGGGGAGGCTCGGTTGATCTCGTCGGCCAGCACGATCGAGTGGAAGATCGGACCCGGGTGGAACTCGAAGGTGGCCTTGCCCTGGTCGTAGACCGTGACGCCGGTGACGTCGGACGGCAGCAGGTCGGGGGTGAACTGGATGCGCGCGTGCGAGCCCTGGACGGTGTTGGCCAGAGCGCGGGCGAGCTGGGTCTTGCCGGTCCCGGGGTAGTCCTCGAGGAGCAGGTGGCCCTCGGAGAGCAGCGCGGTCAGCACCAGGCGGATCACGTTGCGCTTGCCCAGCACCGCCTTCTCGACGTTGTCGCACAGCTTCTCGAAGGTCTCGTGGAACCAGCGAGCCTGCTCAGTGGTGACGGTCATCGTTTCTCTCTCATGGTTACCAAGTGAAGGTCACTTCTTGGGTCGGTCGGCCAGACGATCTACAGGTGACCGTGGTCTTGTTGTTGGCACCCACCCAGCCATTGCCTGCTTCGCGGCCCTCACCGTTGGAGCCGATGCGGACCGTCCACTCCGACCTGGTCTGGTCGGTCTCGCATCTCCAGTCGTTGTTCGGGAAGCCCTTGTCGGTGATCTCGGCACCGACGTACCAGCAGGTGCCGCCGCAGGCCACGTCCGGCTCAGGGCAGCTCGCGCCTGAGCACTCGCCGCCCTTGTAGGCCCTGATCGAGGGTGGTGGCGGGTTGTCCGTCGTCGCCCTGACCGAGTCGGACTTGCTGTTACGTGAGGGCGAGCTGTCGCTGATCGTCACCGTGTAGGTGTAGGTCGTGCTCCAGTCCGGTGCCGTGTCCGTGCCCGAGCGGCTGCCCTTATCGGTGCCGGTGTTGAACTGCTCGATGACGGTGTTGCCCCGCTTGACGACGACGGTGGCTGCGTTGCCGTTCGGGTCATAGCTGACGTTCCACCTCACGTCCTTGGAGTTGGAGACCGCGTTCGCCGAGATCGAGGGCGTGCCGAGGGGTCCGTAGGTGGTCACGTTCTTCGACGACCAGGCGCCACAAGACTCCCCGGCACCGGCGCCACCGGACGAGTCGTTGCAGGCGCGCAACTGCACTTGGGTCGAGGTGCCGTTGGTGAATCCCGAGATCGTCTTGGTCTGCTGACCGGCGCCCTCGGGCGGGTAGGTCCAAGACCCGCAGGACGAGCCGTTGCGGACACATTCGACTCGGTTGGTCTTACCGTGCGAGGCGCGAGGGGTGAAGACGATCTTCGCTTGGCCGTTGGACCCGGTCGGGGTCGCGCTGGCAAAGGAGACCGCGTCCGGCGTCGCTGCCGCCTCGACCTTGCCACCGGCGGAGTAGCTGGAGATGTGCGTGTCCGGCGAGCCTCCCGATCCCGTCTCGCGCGGCGAGGTCGCCTCCGCGTTGCGTGCCCGGACGTCGTACGTGTAGATCGTGCCGTCGTTGGGGACATCGTCACGGCAGCTCGTCTCGGTCACCCAGGAGCAGACGATCTTCTCGCCGGAGCCGCCCGTGCGGCGTACCTCGTACGTGACCGGGGCGGGACCATTGGGCGCCACCGGGCTCCACGAGACGTTCACCGTCTTGCCTGAGTTGTTGGCTGTGTTGGCGAACTCGAAGGTCGGCGTCGCGGGGGTGTCCGGTTTGCCCGCACCCATCCCCTCGACCGTCGCGGAGGGGCCCTTGTTGGTCTTGACGCCCTTGTCGTTGAGCGGGACGACGGTGAACTGCACCGGGTCACCGTTGGTGCTCACCGCCGCCGGATAGGTTGTCTGACCTGCGGAGATGTCCTTGATGCCGCCGCCCGGCCAGCTGATCCGGTATTTCTGCACGTCCGAGCAGTCGCACGGGGCCGGCTTGCTCCAGCTCAGCTCGACCCGGTGGTCGCGCTGGCGGGTGACTCGCAGGTTCTGCACCGGACCGGTGTAGGCGTCGGGCTCGCCCTCGGCCGAGTTGCTCCACTCCCGGCTCGGTCCCACCGAGTTCACCGCGCGCACACGGAAGTCGTAGATGACACCGTTCTTCAGGTTGGTGATGCGGCACGAGGTCGACGGGCAGTCCTGGACGTGGTCACCGTTGGCCTCGACCTCGTAACGCTGGATCGGGTCGTCGCCGTTGTCCTTCGGAGCGTTCCACGACAGCGCGACCACGTTGGAGAGGAAGTCGGAGGTCGTACGCAGCCCCGTCGGCGCACCGGGGACGTCGATGACGTCCACCTCGATGACGCCGGTGGCCTTGACCCGCTTGGAGTCCTTGCCCGAGTCGCTGACCTCGATCGGGTAGCGGTAGTGGCCGTGCCCCTCTTCAGGGGTGTTGAAGGTGATCTTCGACCCGCTGACCTCACCCATGTCGGGCGAGTCACCGTCGATCGGGTCGAGCTTGGTGATCACGACCTCCTGCGACCCGGACGGGACAGGCGTCTGCAGATAGTCGGCGATGTCGATCGACACCGTCTTCCCGGCCTCGGTCTGGAGCGGCTTGATCGGGGAGAGCGACGGCGGCGGCAGCGCGATGACCGTGACGAGGAGCTGACCGGTCGCGTCGGTGCCCTCGATGCCGATCTCCAGGGCGCCCTGGGCACCGGCGTCGGCGTGCTCGGCGGTGAGACGCAGACCGCCGGCCTCGGGCTTGACCTCGACCCCGTCGAGCCCCTCGCCGACCTCGGCGGTGAAGTCGAGGTCGTCGGAGTCGCCCGGGTCCGCGGTCCACACGTGGCAGATGGCGGCGATGTCGACCAGCGCGCCGTCGCCGCTCTCGGGGACCTCGACCGGGGTGCTCGGACAGTTGATCTCCGGCTCCTCCTTGCCGATCTGCACCGGCAGCGAGATCACCGCCAGGTGGGCCTCGGCGGAGGTGATCTTCTCGCGGTCGGCGACCTCGAACGTCAGGACCGCCGGACCCTTCGTCTCACCTGCGGTGACCTCCACCGTCGTCGCCGTGGTGTCGCCGGTGTTGAGCATCCCCTCCGGCGCGGCCACGATCTTGTCGGTGGTGGTGAGCACCACCGGGTCGCCCTCGGGGTCCTCGACGTAGTCGGTGATGTCGACCTTCTTCGTCTCCCCCGGGTTCAGCTGGAGC
Organism: Nocardioides panzhihuensis; assembly: GCF_013408335.1. NCBI lineage: Bacteria > Bacillati > Actinomycetota > Actinomycetes > Propionibacteriales > Nocardioidaceae > Nocardioides > Nocardioides panzhihuensis. Next base: position 4,673,598 of record NZ_JACBZR010000001.1, read on the forward strand.
TCGGAGCCCGGCTTCAGGTAGGGAGCGTCCTTGGGACGCGCCGGGACGTAGATCGAGCCGACCGCCTGGGCGCCGTCGGGGTCGGTGACCCGGTAGGTCCACACCCGGGTCGTGTCGCCGACCGGCAGGGTCACCTCGCCGTCGTCGATCTTCGGCTTGGCCTCGTCCTCGCCGACCGAGGGGCCCTTGACCGCGTCGACGGTGAGGTCCTCGAGCGAGTCGTCGATGTCGGTCACCTTGGCCATCACGTCGACGGTGGCCGTCGCCGAGTCGCCCTCCGGGTCCGCGACCACGATCCCCGCCATCGGCGGGTTGTCGTAGCCCTCCTGATAGCGGATCGCGAGCTCGCCGGTGTCCTCGTGGAGGCCGGTGGTGGCGCGGTAGGGGATGTTCTGGAACGGCTTCTCGGAGCCACCTGTGACCGTGACGATGCCGTCGGAACGCTGCTTGACCCCGGCGCCGCTGGCCGCGTCGGGCGAGGCCAGATGGAGCTCCGTCCCCGGCGTACGCAGGTCGTTGGCGAGCACGTCGTAGGTCAGCTTCTTGCTGGGGTCGAGCGTGACCAGGTCGTCGACGGCGACCGGACGCTGGGGCGCGCCGGGCGCGACGACGGCGATCCGCACGGTGCCGGTCGCGACGGCACCGAACGGGTCGCTGACCTCGTAGGTGAACTCGTCGGTGCCCGCGGCGCTGGGGAAGGCCTGATAGGTGATCGTGTTCGCCCCGTGGGCCAGGACGCGGCCGTAGGACGGTGCGCTGTTGATCCTGGTCACCGAGACCGAGTCGCCGTCCGGGTCGGTGCCGACCGTGGGCAGGCGCAGCGTGACCTCGTCGCCCTGGACCACCCGCGACTCCAGCGCCTTCGGCGCCGGCGGGGAGTTGTCGGCCTTCTTCTTCGGCAGCGGCTTGACGTGGACGCGGATGTTGCCCGAGGAGTGCTCCGCGGAGGGGTCGCCGGTGTTCTGCACGACGTAGCGGACGTCGACGTCGACCGGCCCCTTCACGTCGTCCGGTGCGACGTAGCGGACCCGGTTGCCGTCGATGTAGGCCTCCCCGACGGCCGGCTGGCCGAGCACCTGCAGCTGTCCCTTGGTCTCCATGGTCTGGTCGACCACCAGACCGACCGGGTCGCCCGACGGCGTCGAGTCGTTGTCGAGCACCGGGATGGAGACGGAGTCGGCAGCTCTCACCGTCGCCTCGTCGTCGACCGCCTCCGGAGCGTTCGCGGCACCGCGCAGCGCCGGACGCTGGCTCACCGTCACCGAGCCCTCGGCCTCGGCCGCGCCGTTGCTGATCGTGTAGCGGATCGCCTGGGTGGACGGGGAGATGTCGGGCTTTGACGCCTGAATCCGCAGCCACCGTCCGTCGAGCACCGCGACCGTCAGGTCGCTCTCGCCGACCGGTTCGGCATGGGTCACGGCGAGGAGCCGGCCCTGGGAGTCGTAGTCGTTGGCGAGGACGTCCAGGGTGCGGGTCGAGGTGCCGAGCACGGCGGTCGTGTCCGGGGTGGCGATCGGCTCGTCCGCGGCCTGGGAAGCGGGTCTGACGTCGACGCGGATCTTCGCCGAGACGGGCTTGGCCGCCCCGAACCCGGCGTTGTAGCTGAGCTGGTAGGTGCCCGGAGAGCTGCCTCTGGCACGCACCACGCCGGTCTCCCGGTCGGTGCTCACCTCGAGGCCGCCCTTGGGCGGGACGTCGCCGGCGAGGGTGAGGGTCGCGTCGAGGTCGGACGGGTCGGCGCCGGGGATGTCGTTGTCGAGCGGCCGGATCGTGACCCAGGAGCCCTGGGTCCCCTCTGCGACGTCGTCCTTCGGCTCGGGGGACGCGGTGTTCGCGCCGGCGACGATGTTGACGCGCACCTTGTTCTTCGACGCCTTGCCGCCGGTGCTGACCTGGTAGCCGAGGTTCTCGCTGCCCGAGGCGTCCGGGGCGGCGGTGTAGCGCAGCAGGCCGTCGGGAGTCACGCTCGCCTTGCCCTTGGAGGCCTCCGGGGACTGCGCGGTGACCGGGTCGCCGTAGCGCTCGTCGCGCCAGTCGCTCACCACCGGGATCTCCACGGTGCCGCCGGCCGCGACGGTGTAGTCGGTCGGGGTGTAGTGATCACGCAGGGTCGGCTTGCCGGTGCCTTCGGAGCCCTGGATCTTGAGCTCGACGCTGGCGTCGTCCTGGCCGGCCTTGCCCTTGAGACCGTCGTCGACCGTGTATTTGAAGCTGGTCGTCTTCCCCTCGGACGCTTCGGGAGTGGTGACCAGGACCGACTGCCGGTCGGGGGCGATGGTGGCCTCGACACCCTTGACGGAGGCCTTGCCGACCGAGACCACGCTCAGGATCGAGTCCTTCGCGGAGGAGTCGTTGTCGAGGACGTGCAGGACCGTGGTGCGTCCGGCCCGAGCACCGAGCTGGTCGTCCTTGGCCTTCGGCGCCTGAGCGGCCTTGGTCTGCTGCTGCTGCTTGTCCTTCTTCTGGTTCTGCTTCTGGGTCTGCGGCTGGAAGGCCTCCCAGTTGGAGATCTTCTTGATGTCGGCGCCGTCGATCTCCCAGACATCGCCGTTTCGCAGGTCGTTGAGCACCAGCTGGCCGCGGTTGATCCGGAACTCCAGCTCGGCGGCCGGGCCGAGCGTCGGGATCTCGCCCAGGATCGGCTCGCCTTCGCCGCACTGGGTCGCCACCGAGCCGGTCGAACCGTTGGCCCAGGCGCCGAAGACGCAGTCGCCGAGCCGGACGGGCGCTGCGGGGTCGCCGGCGGACTCGGAGATGCGCCGGATCTCGCCGTTCCTCAGGTCTACGGCCTTGAGGCCCTCCGCGTCACCGACGAGGACGTCCCCGGCCTTGACGGAGGACTGCTGGAGGACCGCGCTCTCCGCGGTGTCGCCGAAGTCCACGGCGATGTACGAGCCCTTGGAGGCACCGAGCAGCCAACCGGCCTCGTCGAGGGTGATGACGTCGTCGCCGACGACGGTCGCCGAGGTCGGGGTCTCCGCGTACTCCGGGGACTTGGGGAGCTTGGTCTCGACGGGATCGGCGAACCGCTCACCGTCCGGCGCGAAGGTGGTCAGCGTCCGCTTGGCTGCCGAGACGGCGTACGCGGTCCCGTCGGCGCCGATCGTGAGCACCGCGTCCGCGCCGACCGTCTCGGTGGGCTTGGCCGAGCCGGAGAGGTCGGAGAGATCGCCGATGCCGGTGGTCGGGTCGACGGAGGTGAGCCAGACCTTTCCGGTCTTCTGCTCGGCGACACCGATCGTGTTGCCGCCCATCACCACCCGGCTGTCCTTGACGGTCACCGCGTCGTCGTCCAGGCCCTCGGCGAGCTTGGTGTTCACCGGCGTGATCGTGCGGGCGTCGCGGTCGACGGAGGCCACGGCGATGCCGTTCTGCACCACGTCGAGCCCGTTGCGCTCGGACCTCGAGCCGGTCTCGTTGGCCGCCCAGACGACACCGTCGAGCTGAGCCACCGGGCGGTTCTGCCGGCCCAGGGTGCCCCAGGACTGGTTGGTCACCCAGATGCCACCGTCGTCGAGATCGGCCTTGTGCACGGGGTAGCCCGTCGACTGGATCGCGTAGACGGTCAAACCGCTGGCAACCACCGCAAGGGCAGCCCAGGACGCGATAGCGGTGCGGTGACGCCGCATCCAACCGGGCGCCATCCCGAAACGTGCCACCAAGACTCTCCCCAAGTCCTTCCATGCCAATCGGCCAGCCGACGCAAAAAGCCGGGCTTACTCTAGGCGCGCGTCAGGGTTGAAGCCACACGAATGAGCCAAACGTGGCACACGGCTCAGTGAACACGCTCACCGGTACCGTACGGGATGTTCTAAAGTGTCCGCTCTTAGCACCACCATTTCGCATCCTGACCGGGATGTCCCGATAATCGGCTCCGCAAAGGAACAGCATGACCGCATACCCAGCCCTGCGTGCCGCGGGGGCGACTGATGTCGGCCGGGTCCGCGAGGTGAACGAGGACTCGTTCGTCATGCTTCCTGCGGTGGCCGTCGTCGCCGACGGGATGGGCGGTCATGCCAGTGGCGACGTCGCCAGCTCGCTCGCGGTGGCGACCTTCCAGAGCCGCTTCGCGGCCGTCTGCCCGGTTCCCGAGGACATCCTCGACGCCGTCCACGCCGCCAACTCCGCGATCACCGCGGAGGCGACCCGTCACTCCGAGAAGCAGGGCATGGGCACGACCCTGACCGGGGTGGCGCTCGTGGAGTCGGAGGGTGCGCCCCACTGGCTGGTCTTCAACGTCGGCGACTCGCGCGTCTACCGGCTCTCGACGACGGGGGTGACCCAGGTGAGCATCGACCACTCCGAGGTCGCCGCCATGGTCGAGGCGGGGATGATCACCGCCGCGGAGGCCCGCGTCCACCCGCTGCGCAACGTCATCACCCGGTCGCTCGGCACCTTCCCGTCGCCCGAGGCGGACACCTGGCTGATGGCCGTGTCGCCCGACGACATGTTCCTGCTCTGCTCCGACGGTCTCACCGGCGAGCTCGAGGACCACGAGATCCACGAGATCGCGTCCAAGACGCTCGGTGTGGGCGGGAGCATCGACAACCTGGCCCAGAGGCTGGTGGACGCTGCGGTTGCATCGGGCGGGCGCGACAATGTCACTGTGGTACTCGTGACACCCCCGCCCTCTCTCTTCGCCGCTCCTACGGACTCTGCCCGATCTTCAGGGGACATCACGTCGTCTCATGAGTGATACCGCTACCTACTGTGTTGGGCACTGGCTCGCCTTGAAGGGCGACCGGTGCTGGGCGCTGGTCCAGCTGGGGCCGGGCGACCCGCGGGTCGGCGGCGTCCAAGCCGCCCTGACCGACCCCCGGCCCGTCGACGCGATCGCCGGACTGCTCTCCGCCGACGGACCGCGCGCCCCCGGCTTCGCGATCGTCGGACGCGAGGGCCCGCGAGTGCGCTACGCCGTACGCTCGCCGGCCAAGGTGACCGCGGTCGTCAACGAGGTGCCGGTCTTCGTCGACGGCATCGACGTCTCCGGCAAGTGGGCCGACGGCCACTTCGCCGCCGTCCCCGAGCGCGCCGAGCTCGCCAACGGCGCCTGGGGCGGCATGGAGGAGGACCAGCCGCTACTCGATACCGCCCACGCGCGCTCGCTCGACGTCGTCTTCGACCCCGACTTCGGCGCGCAGGCCCAGGCCGACGCGACGATGGCGCAGATGGACCACACCATCCGGCGCTCGGACCTGGCCGCCTCTCCGCCGCCCGCGGCCCCGCCTGCCGCGCCTCCACCGCCGACGCCGGGCGTGCCGCCGTTCCAGAGCCCTCCCCCGGCCGCCGTTCCGCCGCCACCGATGTCGCCGCCGCAGCCCGCGCCGGAGGCCAAGAAGGGCATCATCGACGGGCTTCCGTGGCGCAAGAAGGGTGCCAAGAAGTCCGACCAGCCCGCATGGGGTCCGCCCGACCGGCAGCCCGCGCCGCCGGCCATGCCTCCGCAGAGCCCGCCCCCCATGCCCCCGCCTACGCCTGCGCCCGCGCCCGCGGCGTACCCGCCCAACGACATGGCCACCCGCGTCCGCAACACCCCGACCCCGGTTCCGCCCGCGGGCGGGCCGACGGTGTGGGCGGTCTACTGCCCGCAGGGGCACGCGTCCCCGCCCTACTCCCCGACCTGCCGCATCTGCCGGTTGGCGCTGCCTCCACATCAGCAGCCGGTCTCGGTCCCGCGCCCCGCGCTGGGCCAGCTCAAGCTCGACGACGGCCGCATCGTCGTCCTGGACCGGGGTGCGATCTTCGGGCGGTCGCCCCGCGCGGATGCCAGCGGCAACACGGGGGCCGGCGGCGTACCTCCGCATCTGGTGAAGGTGATGCTGCCTGACATCAGCCGACTGCACACCGAGGTGCGCCTGGAGGAGTGGCAGGTGCTCGTCCGCGACCTGGGCTCCGCCAACGGGTCCTATCTGACCCTGCCCGGTGGGCGTCCGCAGCAGATGCGGCCGATGGAGGAGTACTCGCTGGAGCCCGGAGCCGTGGTGAGCCTTGCCGGCTCGATCAACCTGACCTACGAGGTTCTCGGGTGAACCAGGCAGCACGCCCCGAGCTCGGTCCCGAGCTGCCGGGGATGACCTGCCTGGGCCGGCTCGGCTCGGGTGGCTTCGCCGACGTCTACCTCTACGAGCGGCACCACCCGAAGGTCCGGGTCGCGGTGAAGCTGATGCGGTCCGCCGACCTCGCCGAGGCCCAGCGGGCGCAGTTCGCCGCGGAGGCGGCGGTGATGGCCGAGCTGGCCGAGCACCCGTTCATCGTGCCGGTGCACAGCGCCGGTGAGACGCCCGACGGCCGCCCGTACCTGGTGATGGGCTACTACCCCAACAACGACCTCGGTGCTCGCGTACGCAACAACCCGATGAAGGTGCAGGACGCGCTGCGCTTCGGGATCCAGATGGCGTCCGCGGTCGAGACCGCGCACCGCGCCGGGATCATCCACCGCGACATCAAGCCGTCCAACATCCTGCTCTCCCGCTACGACGTGCCTGGTCTGGCCGACTTCGGCATCGCCGGCCGTCCGCGCGACGACGAGGGCGACATCGGGGTCTCGCTGCCGTGGTCGCCGCCCGAGGTCCTCACCTCCGCGTCCAACGGGTCGGTGGCCTCCGATGTCTACTCGCTGGCCGCAACCGTCTGGCACCTCCTCGTCGGCCGGTCGCCGTTCGCAGAGCGCGGCAACAACTCCGACCGCGCCGTCTTCTCCCGCATCCTGCACACGGCTCCGCCCGCGACGGGTCGGCCCGACGTACCTCCGTCGTTGGACCGGGTCCTCCAGCAGGCGATGGCGAAGGACCCGACCTACCGGCCGAGGACGGCCCTCGACCTGGCCCGACACTTCCAGCGGATCGAGCAGGAGCTGCGGCTCGGACGCACCGAGGTGCAGGTCCTCGACCGCGACGCCGGCGGCAGCGGTTCCATCCCGGTCGTTCCCGACATCCCGGCCGCGCGGGGTGAGGGGCCGACCACCGGCTCGGGCCGGGCGCGTCTTCCCTCTCCACCCACCGACCCGGAGATGGAGAAGGCCACCGAGCTCAAGCCGCCCTCCCAGGTCATCGCGCAGGCGCCGATCACCCAGCCCCCGGCCTCGCTCGCGTCTACGCCTGTGGCCGATGCCGGCTCGCCCTCCGGCGACCGCACCCGGTTCAGCTACCCGCGTACGGAGGAGGGCCCCTCCGTCCTCACCGGCGCGCGCCCGGGCGAGACCCGCAGCAAGACACCGGCGATCATCGGCGTCGTCGTCCTCTTCCTCGTCGCCGCCACCATCGGCATCATGCTCTCCCGTGGTGGCGAGGACGAGAAGCCCGACGAGGTCCCGCCCCCACCCGTCGAGACCGACCTCCCCGGCGTCACCGGGCCCGCCGCCCCAGGCAAGGTGAAGGGCACGCTCAACGGCAACCGCGCCGTCTTCACCTGGTCCGGCGTCCCCGGAGCCACCGGCTACAAGTGGGTCGGCGACAACTCCACCAGCGGGAACGTGAGCCGCCCCAAGGCGGTCGTACGCCTCGAGGGAGCCACCAAGGTCTGCATCCAGGTCCGCTCCCTGGGTGAGAACGGCAACGTCTCCCAGGGTGCCGCCCAGGCCTGCGTCAGCAAGTAGCTCGCCGCAGGCGATACTGGGCGCATGCAGAACACACCGGTGCCGACCGACCCTGTGGCCACCTCAGCGAAGCTGGCGGACGGTCGCGAGATCTGGTTCTTCGACGAGCAGCCGACGCTGCGGTCGGTGCACGACGAGCGGCCCCTGGAGCCGCGGGCGGGCGGGTCGCAGCTGCGCTGGGACCGGCTGACCGCGACCTGGACGGCGGTGGCGGGACACCGGCAGACGCGTACGTTCAAGCCGCCGTCGAACGAGTGCCCGCTGTGCCCGTCGGTCGACGGGAGGCTCACCGAGGTCCCGGCCGAGAGCTATGACGTGGTGGCCTTCGAGAACCGGTTCCCGGCGCTCTCGACGGTCGCGGTGGGCGAGGCGACCGGAGAGCCGTTCGTCTCCCAGCCGGGACATGGCCGGTGCGAAGTGGTCTGCTTCACGAGCGACCACGAGCAGAGCTTCGTCGACCTCCCTCCCGAGCGGGTGCGGACGGTGCTCGCGGCGCTCGCGCGCCGCACCGAGCAGCTGACGGCGATGCCGGAGGTGGCCTACGTCTTCTGCTTCGAGAACCGCGGGGAGGAGATCGGGGTGACCCTCCAGCACCCCCACGGCCAGATCTACGCCATGCCGGTGCTGCCGCCGCGGATCGAGTCCCTCGTGAACGCCGCCGACGCTCACCGCGAGGCGACCGGCGAGTGCCTGCAGTGTGCGGTGCTCGCCGACGAGATCGCCGACGGATCGCGGGTGGTGGCGGAGAACGAGTCGTTCGTGGCGTACGTGCCCTATGCCGGTCGCTGGCCCTACGAGATCCGCGTCGTGCCGCGGCGCCACGTCGGCTCGCTGCCTGGGCTGACCGCCGACGAGATGAACGACCTCGCCGCGCTCTACCAGGAGTGCCTGCGCCGGATGGACGGGCTCGACGACGCCGGTCCGGTGCCCTACATCGCCGGCTGGCAGCAGGCCCCGACCGGCCGCGAGGAGACCTGGCACTTGGCCGCCGAGATCTTCACCATCCGGCGGGCGCCGGGGCGGCTGAAGTATCTGGCCGGCATCGAGTCCGGGGTCGCGCTCTGGGTCAACGACATCCCGCCGGAGACCGCGGCCGAGCGGCTCCGCGAGGCGCTCTAGAGGCCCTGCCAGTCCGGCTTGTCCGCGTAGACCTCGCGGTAGTGGTCGCGGCGTACGAGGCGAGAGGCCGCGGCCTCGTCGAGCAGCACGGAGACGTGGGGATGGAGCTGGAGGACCGAGGCAGGACAGCTAGCCGAGACCGGGCCCTCGACCGCTGCTGCGATCGCGTCGGCCTTGCCCTCCCCGGTCGCCAGCAGAAGCAGGTGGCCGGCTCTGGTGATGGTGCCGAGCCCCTGGGTGAGCACATGGCGCGGCACCGCGTCGGGCGAGCCGAAGAAGCGCGCGTTGTCCTTCCTCGTCGTGGCCGTGAGCGTCTTGATCCGGGTCAGCGAGGCCAGCGACGAGCCCGGCTCGTTGAAGGCCAGGTGGCCATCCGAGCCGATGCCGAGGAGCTGCACCTGGATCCCGCCCGCTGCCACGATGGCCGCCTCGTAGCGCTCGCCGGCGTCCGGCAGCGTCGCCACGGTCGGGTCGGGACCGTGGACCCGCTCGGGAGGGATGCCGATCGCGTCGGTGAGCTCCCGCCGGATGGTCGCCAGATAGGACTGCTCGTGGCCGTCGGGGAGGCCGACGTACTCGTCCAGGTTGAACGTCTCCACGCCTTCGTAGGACGGCCCGCGGCCGTCTTGGGCGCGCCGGACGAGCTCGACGTAGGTCGCCAGCGGCGTCGAGCCGGTGGCCAGGCCGAGCACGGCCGGGGCGCCGGCGTCCGCCCCGCGGCGCACGACGTCTTCGATGGTGTCAGCGGCGAGGGAGGCCACCTGGGCTGGGGTGTCGAGGACAACTACTTCCATGTCAGTCCTTGGTCGGAGTGATCAGAGCGGCGCCGATGGCGGCGACCGGTGCGGCGGAGACCACCCTCAGTCGCGAGGCGAGCTCGAGGGAGGCGAGGAAGGGCGAGGCCTCGGTCTGCCTGACGAGCGCGGCCGCGATCGCCTCGCGCAGCGGCTCACCGACCGTCGCCACTCCCCCGCCGATGACGACGCGTTCGGGGTCGACGGCAAGAGCGAGCGCGCGTACGGCGGCGGCGACGCCGTCGGCGAAGCGGTCACGGACCGTGACAGCGGCCGGGTCGCCCGCGGTCGCTGCCGCGAAGAGCGCGGCGGCGGGGTGGCCGGCGGCGGTCGGCCAGGCGGCCGCGAGCGCGGCGCCCGAGGCGACCAGCTCGAGACAGCCGCGCTGCCCACAGCCGCAGACCGGGCCCTCCGGGTCGACCGGAAGATGTCCGACCTCCCCGGCGGCGCCGTGGAAGCCGCGGCGGAGCGCTCCGTTGAGGTAGAGGCCGGCGGCCAGGCCGGTGCCGAGCGAGAGGTAGACCAGGTCGTCGACGTCCTCGACCGCGTGCGCGCCGAGCGTGGCCGCATTGGTGTCGTTCTCGAGAGTGACGACCGCTCCGGCCCGCGCGCCGAGAAGCTCCGCGAGGGGGAAGGCGTCACCGTCCAGACCGAGGTTGACCGCATGCTTCACGGTGCCCGCTCGGGTGTCGACTATGCCGGGGATGCCGACCCCGATCGAGCTGATCTCGCCGTCGTCGAGCGCATCCCGCAGACTCGCGACCACCGTGGCAGCGCTCTTCACGACGCCTTCGGCGCCCGGGGTGGTCGCGGCACGCTCCTCGGCCAGCACGGCCCCGTCCGGGCCGATCGCGATGCCGTGGATCTTGGTCCCGCCGATGTCGAGGCCGACCCGCGCTGGGCTCACCAGTGCGGGGCTCACCGGTCGGGGGCTCACCGGTCCCAGCCCGATCGTCGCAGGATCTCGGTCACGGCGGCCACGCCCGGCAGTGAGAAGCCCTGCGGGCACAGGCGCGGCAACCGACGTCCGTTGTACGTCCCAGGCCAGCCCCACTCCACCAGCACCGCGGCGCTGCGTAGCTCCGCGACGGTCTGGCCGACGTCGGGGCGCCGGTGGGCGTCGCGCACCTGCACGATGAGGGGTGCGTCGGGGAGCTCCGGGAGCGGTTCGCCCGGGCGCAGGACGACGTCCGGAGGAAGGCCCCAGCGGACGTCGCCGACGGCGATGTTCGCCTCGGTGTCGACGGTCACCACCCGGGCACCGGCGAGGTCCGGGAGCTCGGTGAGGTCGCTCGCCGTCGCGAGCGCGCGGCGGGCACCCTCGATCGAGCGCTGCTCGAGCTTCGGGTCGATGTCCGGGCGCTGCTCGGTTCCTGGGAAGTCGGCGAGCAGCCGGTCGATACGCGCGACAGCATCCTGGAGCCGCTCCAGCGCGAGCTCACTCGACTCGACCGCGGCCACGATCGCGGCGGCCGTGTCGCGGACCAGCGAGGCGGGCTTGTCGGGACCGAGGACGAGCAGGTCGGCCCCCGCCTCGAGCGAGAGCACCGCGGCAGCCGGGATCCCGCGCTCGGCAGAGGCTCCGGCCATGTCGAGGGCGTCGGTGACGATCGGTCCGTCGAAGCCCAGCTCGCGCAGCAGGCCCAGCACCGGCGCCGAGAGCGTGCCGGGCAGGTCGGGGTCCAGCGCCGGCACCACGATGTGGGAGGTCATCACCGAGGCGGCACCGGCCTCGACGGCCGCCTGGAACGGGACCAGCTCGCGCTCGTGAAGCGTCGCCAGGTCGGCGTCGAGGACGGGCAGGGCGACGTGGCTGTCCTGGCCGGTGTCGCCATGGCCGGGGAAGTGCTTGACGCAGGCGGCGACGCCGGCCGACTCCAGGCCCCGCACCCAGGCGGCGACGTGCTTGGCGGCCACGCCGGCATCGTGGGAGAACGACCGCGTCGCGATCACCGGGTTGTCGGCGTTGGAGTTCACGTCCGCGACGGGTGCCAGGTCGAGGTTGATGCCGGCTCGCGCCAGCCGCACTCCGACGGCCCGGCCGGTCTCCTCGGTCAGCGTGAGGTCGTCGGCCGCACCGAGGGCGGCGGCGCCGAGCACCGAGGAGCCGGTGAGCGCCTCCATCCGGGTGACGTCCCCGCCTTCCTCGTCGATGGTGATCACCGGGACCCGACCACCCAGGGCGGAGGCGGATCGGATCTCGGCCGCCAGGCGGCGTACGGACTCCTCACCGGCCTCGGTGTTGGTGCCGAAGAGGCAGATGCCGCCCAGACCCTCGCGGAGCAGGTCGGCGTAGTCGGCCGGCAGCGTGGAGCCTGCGAAGGCGGACACCTGGACGCGCAGCGCCAGGGTCTCGACGGCTGAGGAGGGCGGCATCACGACACTCCCAGCTCGCCGGCGAGGACGAGCACCGCAGCCCCGACGATGACGACGTCCTCGCCGAGCGTGGACGTACGGAACTCCAGCCGCTCGCCGCTGACCGGCATCGTCCGCTCGCGGATGATCCGATCGGCGGTCTCCCGCAGCGGTCCGTCGAGGAGATCGGCCGGCCCGGAGAGGACCAGCTCGTGAAGGTTGAGGGTTCCGACCACGGGCGCCAGTGCCTTTCCAAGATGTTCTCCGGCTTCCACGAGCGCATCGTCGTGGCCTGTCTCGATGCGTTCCCGCAGGCGCGGCACCGCGAGGAAGGTCTCCAGGCAGCCCGAGCGGCCGCACGCACACAGCGCGCCTCCGGGGTCGACGGTCACGTGGCCGACCTCACCGGCCGCGTCGACGAAACCATGGAGCAGCGCGCCCTCGAGCACGAGGCCGGCACCGACACCGGTGCCGACCCGGACGAGCATCAGCCCGCCGTCGCCGGACTGCCCGAAGGTGTACTCCCCCAGCACCGCCGTGTTGGCGTCGTTCGCCACGTACGTCGGTCGGCCGGTCTCGCGGCGCACGTGCTCGGCCAGGGGGACATCGGTCCAGCCCAGGTTGGGCGCGTCGATGACGGTGCCGTCGGCCGAGACGACACCTGGGCTGCCGATCCCGATGCCGAGGATCGGCCGGGCGGAGCCGGCGATCAGCTCGGTGACCAGATCCGTCACGAGACGTACGGCCTCGCTTCCGGTGCGTCCCTCCCGGCACCGGGTGGTGCGGTGGATGACGTCGCCGGTCAGGTTGAGCACGGCGCCGGCGACCTGGTCGTCCCCGGAGACGTCGATCGCCACGATGTGGGTGGCGTCGGCGGCCAGCCCGATCAGCATGGGCGGCTTCCCCACCCGGCTCTCCACCGGCGCGCCGAGCTCCTCGACGAGCCCGTCGTCGAGCAGGCTCCCGACCAGGTCGGAGACCGTCGCCCGGGTCAGACCGGAGGATCGAGCCAGGTCGGCGCGGCTCGCGGGGCCCACCGCGAAGAGGTGCTGGAGCACCAGAGAACGATGATGACGCCGCGCATCTTCCTGTAGCAGTTTCCCGATCGGCCGCAACGTACGCCGTCTCGCCTTCGACATGTTTGTTAGTCCATCGTACTTATTAATGGCGCGTCAAGTCGACGCGGCCTTTTCCCCGCCGAGACGTCACATTCTGACGCCGAAAGGTCAGTTTCTGACGATGAGGCGTCAGTTCCTGGACCGCTCGGCGTCAGGAACTGACGCCTCGCGACCATAAATCGACTCCTCGGGGGCAGAAGCTGACCTCTCGACGGGTCAGGCGATGGCGGCGAGCTGGGCACGGGTCGGGACGAACGGTTGGACTCGGAGGGACATGTGGGCCTCCTCTGGGGTGCGGTTGCCTTTGCGGCCGTTGCACCTGCCGCATGCCGCCACGGTGTTCATCCATGTCCACCTGCCCCCGCGCGACTGCGGCAGCAGGTGGTCGATGGTGCGAGCGTGGCCGCCGCAATAGGCGCAACGATGCTGGTCCCGCTTGAGCACTCCCTCGCGGGAGTAGCCGGCCGGGCGGTACATCCAGTGCATGGCGATGTAGCGGACCAGCCGCACCGCCTTCGGCCATGGATGTGGCCCGATCATCTTGTCGCCCTGTTGCTCGTGGACCACCGCCACCTCGCGGAACAGCATCCGCACGGCATGCTTGAACGAGACCCTCCCGAGCGGCTCGAAGGAGGCGTTGTACAGCGTTACTGCACCCATGGTCGTGGTCATGCTCGGTTACCTCCCAGGAGAGTCGGATAGAGATCGCGTGTTGATTCGGACAGAAACAAAAAGGGCCGCCCCAGCGAGACGGACATGTCTCGCAGGAGCGGCCCGGAGTGATCCGGTGCGGCTATGCACCCAGGTCACTGTCGGCTCCCGCGGGCATGAGGGTCACGCTCGTGCGCAGCGGTCAGCGACCAGGCCGCCGGGGCGGTGGTCGAGTGCTGCGCGTTCATGGCTGGACCTTCGGTTGGGCTTGGATGGCTGACCCCGGCGCGAACCGGGTGCTACCAGAGTAGAACGAACACCCTCCACCTACCAACGGTTTTCGCAGGTCAGCCCCATGTCGTTCCGGTTAACTACACCCGACTCGCATCGTTTGTGCCCGTTAGCGACGAGATCTGCCGATCTGGACTGGACTGACCACCAAGCCAATTCCTGGGTATGGTCGGCCCATGGGCTTGACCTCCGCTGAGCTGCTCGACCTCGTCCTCGACCCAGGCACGTGGACTCCCTGGGACGCCCCGCCGTCTTACGGCGAGATCCCGGAGGCGTACGCCGCCGACCTGGCTCGCGCGCGAGAGCGCGCCGGGACCGACGAGTCGGTGGTCACCGGAGAGGCCCGGATCTCCGGACGACGGGTGGCCGTGGTGCTCTCGGAGTTCCGGTTCCTCGCCGGGTCGATCGGGCGCGCGTCGGCCGAGCGGCTGATCGCCGCCGTGGAGCGGGCGACACGGGAAGGGCTGCCGCTGCTGGCCGGGCCGGCCTCGGGCGGGACCCGGATGCAGGAAGGTACGCCGGCGTTCGTGCAGATGGTGCGCATCGCCGAGGCGGTCACCCGACACAAGGCGGCCAGGCTCCCCTACCTCGTCTACCTGCGCCACCCCACCACCGGCGGGGTGATGGCCTCCTGGGGCTCTCTGGGACACGTCACCGTCGCCGAGCCCGAGGCGCTCCTGGGCTTCTTGGGGCCGAAGGTCTACGAGGTGCTCAACGGTCGGCCCTTCCCCTCCGGCGTCCAGGTCGCGGAGAACCTCTTCGCCCACGGCCTCGTCGACGGCGTCGTACCTCCCGACGAGCTCGCCGGGCTCGTCGACCGCGTACTCACCATCCTCGACCTCCGGCGCGAGACGTCACTAGCGTCGCCCGAGACGTCACTCGCGTCGGCCGAGAGGTCACCGGATGACGCCTCGGCCGACGGGAGTGACGCTTCGGCCGACGCGCGCGACTTCTCGGCGATCGACACGTGGGACGCGATCACGCGGTCCCGGCGGGCGGACCGGCCCGGGGCGCGAGCGCTGCTCCGGATCGCGGCCTCGGACGTCGTACCTCTCAACGGCACCGGGCAGGGCGAGCGCGATCCGGGCCTGATCATCGCGCTGGCCCGGTTCGGGTCGGCGCCGTGTCTGGTGCTGGCCCAGGACCGGCGCGAGCAGGCACATCAGCCGCTGGGTCCGGAGGGGCTGCGCGAGGCACAGCGCGGGATGAAGCTCGCCGCCGGCCTGGGCCTCCCCGTCGTCACAGTCATCGACACCCCCGGCGCCGCGCTGTCGGCCGAGGCGGAGAACGGCGGCATCGCCGGCGAGATCGCGCGTACGCTGGGAGCGCTCGTCAACGTCGAGACCCCGACGCTCAGTCTGATGCTCGGCGAGGGCAACGGTGGCGGCGCGCTCGCCTTCCTCCCCGCCGACCGGGTGGTCGCCGCCCAGCACGCCTGGCTCTCTCCGCTCCCGCCGGAAGGCGCGAGCGCGATCGTGCACGGCAACTCCGACCACGCCGCCGAGATGGCCGAGGCACAGCGGGTCCTGGCAGTCGACCTCCAGCAGATCGGCGTGGTCGATCGGATCGTCACGGAGTCCCCCGACGCCGCCGACGAGCCCGTGGCCTTCTGCCGCCGGGTCGGCGCGATCTTGGAGGACGAGCTGCTCGCGCTGCTCGCCGCCGGCCCGGGCGCCCCGGCGACTCGGGCTGCTCGTTACGCGCGCTGACTCACTCCGATCCGAGGACACCCACCGCAACGTCCGCCACGATGGGTGGCTCGGCGCTGCCGACTCCGGCAGCAACCCCACCGTCGATCGGAGTCTCTCGTGCCTCAGATCAACCGTCTCCTCGCCGTCGCGACCATCTCGCTCGCCACGGCCCTACCCGTTCTAGGCGCCATCCCGGCGCAGGCCCACGACGGGCGCTTCAGCGCACTGACGTACAACATCGCCGGCCTCCCCGAAGCCATCTCCAGCGCCCCGACACCCCGCAAGAGCGCCACCAACGAGATCGGCCGACGGATCGACGAGTTCGACATCGTCAACGTCCAGGAGGACTTCAACTACCACGCCTACCTCTACGAGACCGACGTGCACGCCCACCGCACCCCTACCTCGGGCGGAGTGCCGTTCGGCAGCGGGCTGAACAGCCTGCACCACCAGCCGTACGAGACGCTCGATCGCGTCACCTGGAAGCACTGCTGGATCGGCTCGGCCGACTGCCTGACCCCGAAAGGGTTCACCTTCCACCGCGCTCAGATCGCCCCGGACACCTGGATCGACGTCTACAACCTGCACGCCGACGCCGGCGACGGCGACCTGGACGAGGCCGCTCGACGCGGAAACCTCAAGCAGCTGACGGCGTACATCTCCGAGCACTCCGCCGGCAACGCCGTCCTGGTCATGGGCGACACCAACACGCGCTACACCCGCGAGGGCGACCGCATCTCCGACTTCGCTGCCGCCAACGGTCTCACCGATGCCTGGGTGGAGCTGGTACGCAGCGGTGACGAGCCCGACCGCGGCAGCCCCGCCCTGGGGTGCCCGGAGGTGAACCCGGGCGTGGAGTGCGAGGTCGTCGACAAGGTGCTCTACCGCGACGGCGACGGTGTCGATCTGAGTGCGACCTCCTACCGCAACCTGGACGCAGACTTCCGCGAGGACGGCACCGACCTGATGGTCTCCGACCACTTCCCCATCGCCGTCGACTTCAGCTGGACCACCGATTGATCGGCCAATCCCTTGCGCAGGGGCTGAACACGTGTTTAGCATTGAACATGCGTTCAGCCCTTGCCGACCAAAGCACCCGCGAGCGGATCCGCGACGCGGCCGTGCTCCGGTTCGCGCGTGACGGCTTCGGTGCCTCGGTCCGCACGATCGCCATCGACGCCGGCGTGAGCCCGGCCCTCGTGATGCACCACTTCGGCTCGAAGGACGCCCTCCACGCCGAGTGCGACGAGCAGGTGCTCACCGAGATCCGGGCGGCGAAGAACGAGACGATCGACGAGCTGGCCTCGGGTGAGGGCATCCTGCACAGGTTCGCGGCCGCGGACGAGTACGCGCCGATGCTCGGTTACGTCCTCCGCTCGCTGCAGGACGGTGGCCCGGTCGGCCGCGCCTTCATCGAGCAGATGATCGAGGACGCGGTCGGCTACACCAAGCACGGCATCGAGGCAGGGCTGATCAAGCCAAGCCTCGACGAGACGGCCAGGGCCCGCTATCTGGTCCTCTCCGCTCTCGGCTCGCTCATGCTCGAGCTGACCCTCAACCCGTCCGAGGACCCCAGCGACATCAGCGGCATGGTGCGGAGCTTCCTGGGAACGAGCTATCTCCCGATGATCGAGCTCTACACCCAGGGTGTCTTCACCACCCGCCGGATGCTCGACGAATACCTGCTCTACGTCCCGGACCCGCCGCAGGAAGCCGCCACGGAGCCCCCGTCTGAATGACGCCAGGCCCCGTCGGCGTACGTCCTCCTACTCTCCCAACGCGGAAGCGAGTTCCTCATGCCCGAAAACATCCCTGCGGTCGAGATCGCGGGCCTGCACAAGTCCTACGGTTCGTTCAAGGCCCTGGACGGCCTCGACCTGACCGTCGAGCCCGGCCAGGTTGCCGGTTTCCTCGGCCCCAACGGCGCCGGCAAGTCCACCACCATCAAGGTCCTGCTCGGGCTGCTGCGCGCAGACGCCGGCACCGCACGCCTCTTCGGCGGCGACGTGTGGCGTGACGCGGTCGAGCTGCACAAGCGGATCTCGTACGTCCCCGGCGACGTGTCGCTGTGGGCCAACCTCACCGGTGGCGAGTGCATCGACTACCTCACCCGGCTCAAGCCGGGCGGCGACAAGGCCCGACGCAAGGCGCGCCGGGCCGAGCTGCTGGAGCGGTTCCAGCTCGACCCGACGAAGAAGGCGCGCACCTACTCCAAGGGCAACCGGCAGAAGGTCGCCCTGGTCGCGGCCTTCCTCGACGAGTCCGACCTCTACATCTTCGACGAGCCGACCTCGGGCCTGGACCCGCTGATGGAGGCCGTCTTCACCGAGTACGCCCGGGAGGCCAAGGCCGCGGGCTCGTCGGTGCTGCTCTCCAGCCACATCCTCAGCGAGGTCGAGAAGGTCTGTGACACCGTCACGATCATCCGGGCCGGGGTCGCCGTCGAGTCCGGCACGCTCGACGAGCTGCGCCACCTCACTCGCTCCGCGGTCGTCGCCACCGTCGGCGGCGACCCGTCCCCGCTGGGCAGCCTCGAGGCCGTCAACGACCTGGTGACCAGCCAGAACGGTGCCGGCACCCGGGTCGCCTTCGACGTGGACAACCACGCCGTCGGTGACGTGCTCAAGACGCTGACCGACCTCGACGTACGCGGTCTGACCATCACCCCGCCGTCGCTCGAGGAGCTCTTCATGCGGCACTACGGTGACGTCATCGAGACGGAGGACGCTCGATGAGCGCGCTTGCTCCGGCTATGCCGAGGCGTACGGCGCTGGACTCTTTCGCCGGCACCTGGCACCTGACCCGGTTCATGCTGCGACGCGACCGCGTGCGGCTCACCGTCTGGACGGCCTCGCTGCTCGCGCTGTACGCCTACTTCGTCACCGCCCTAGGCACCGTCTACCCCACGGCCGAGGACCGGCAGGGACGCGCCGACCTGATGCAGCAGCCGGCATCGGTGTTCCTCGGCGGGCCCAACTACGGGCTCGACGACTACACGATCGGCGCCATGTTCGCCAACGAGATGACCCTGTGGATGATCGGGCTGCTCGGCGTGATGAACATGTTCGAGGTCGTGCGCAACACCCGCGCCGAGGAGGAGAGCGGTCGGGCCGAGCTGGTCCGGTCCGGCGCCGTCGGGCGACACGCGGCGGTCGCCGCCTCCCTGCTGACGGTGGTCATCGCCAACGTCGTCTTCGCCCTGCTCGGCAGCGCGCTGCTCATCACCGCGGGGGACCTCGCGGTCGCCGACACCTTCGCACTCTCGACGGCGATCGCCGTCAGCGGACTGGTCTTCGCCGCCGTCGCCCTGGTCACCTCGCAGCTGACCACCCACGGGCGCGGCGCCACCGGTCTCGCCCTCGCGGTCCTGGGTGTCTCCGTGCTGCTGCGCGGCATCGGCGACCTGCAGGCCGGGCCCGGCGAGCACGGCACCTGGCTCTCCTGGCTCTCACCGATCGCGTGGACGCAGCAGATGCGGGCGTACGTCGATCTGCGCTGGTGGCCGCTCGCGCTGAGCGTCGTAGCGGTCCTGGTGCTGCTCGCGCTCGGAGCCTTCCTGGCCTCGAAGCGGGACTTCGACGGGGCCCTGCTCACCGGCGGCTCGGGCCGAGCCGAGGCGCCCTCGATGCTCTCGAACCCGCTCGCGATGTCGTGGCGCCAGCAGCGGATGGCGCTGTTCTGGTGGTTCCTCGGCACCTTCGTGATGTTCGGCGCGACCGGCACCTACCTCGGCGAGGGGGTTGAGGAGATGATGAAGGACATCCCCGGCGGGACCGAGATGTTCGGCGACGACCCGCTCACCGGGTTCCTGGCGATCATGATCCTGTACGCCGCGCTGGCCGCTGCCGGGTATGCGATCGCCACCACCCTGCGGACCAAGAGCGAGGAGACCGAAGGCAGGCTGGACATCACCTTGGCCAAGCCGGTCTCGCGGGGCCGCTGGTTCGCCGCGCACCTCTTGGTCGTGGCCTTCGGCGCCTTCGTACTGACCATGGTCTCCGGTGCGCTCGCGCTGTGGGCCGGTGCGCTGGTCAACGGCGAGGTCGAGCTGGCGACGTTCCTGAAGGGCGGCGCGGCGTTCCTGCCCGCAGTCGCCGTCTTCATGGCGCTGACCGCTGCCCTGTACGCCTGGGTCCCGAAGATCACGCCGGTCGTCTGGGCGCTCTTCGCGTTCACCGCCATCACCGGGATGTTCGGGCCCCTCTTCGACCTCCCGGACGCCGTAGCCGGCATCTCCCCCATCTGGTGGGTCGGCCGCTACCCGCAGGAGCCCATCGAGGCATCACACATGATCGGCCTCAGTGTGGTCGCAGCCGTTCTGCTCCTGGCTGCGTTCGTCGGCTTCCGCCGCCGCGACATCACGAGCTGACGCCCTGCCGAGACGTCACGTACGCCGGTCGAGTGGGCACCGAGGTGCCCACTCGACCGGCGTTACTGACGTCTCGTCAAGGGTGACAGCAACTAATCAGCAGGTACCCACCGTGTCGCTAGGACGGGCCACGCAGGTGTCACTCCCACCTTCGCCATATACGACGTCTTCACCCGAGCCGCCGTCGAGGTTGTCGTTCTGGTCGCCTCCCGCGATGTAGTCGGATCCAGAGTCACCGCGAACAACGTCTGCTCCTGTGCCACCGAAGAGGCTGTCGTGGCCAGAACCTCCCCAGAGCCGGTCGTTGCCGGCCTCACCGAGGATGTAGTCGTTCTGGTCACCACCTTGGATCTGGTCTGCGCCACGGCCGCCGTAGATGTCATCGACTCCAGTTCCACCGGAGATTCGGTCATCGCCGACACCGCCCCAGACCAGGTCCCCACCAGCACCCGCTGCGACGATGTCGTTGCCGTCGCCTGCAGTGATCGCATCTGTTCCGCTCTCACCCCAGATACGGTCGCTGCCGGTGCCGCCATACAGGTCATCGCTGCCACGTCCACCGTTGATCTTGTCGGCTCCGGGTCCGCCGTAGAGGAAGTCAGGTCGGGCACCGCCTCTGATGGTGTCGTTGCCAGCGTTGCCATGGATGTGGTCCTGAGAGTCGCCCCCCAGGATGACATCGCTGCCATACCCACCGCTGATGAGGTCGACGCCGGATCCGCCATCGATGAGGTCATTGCCCCCACGTCCATCGATCACGTCACCGCCACCTCGACCGCAGATCACATCCCTGCCGGATGTTCCGCGGAGCTTGTCGTCACCGGACGTGCCGACGATCGTGCAACGTACGCCGGTCGAAGTTGTCGCCGCGCTTGCGGGGCTCGCCACGAGCACGGTCGCCGAAGCGGCCATCGCGACGATCCCGGCGAGCAGCGTGCGCCCCGTCAGGAGCACCATTCCTGCCTCCAGAAGATCCTCAGGCCCGCGTCAGCGCGGGCCTGAGGATAGTTCCAGATCCGATACCGGCCTGGGTAGCGAATTGACGTTCTGTGGAGCGATTGTCGAATGTCAGAACAGCAGGGCTGTGCTCGGGTCTCCGACGATCTTCGCCACGTCGGCCAGGTAGCGGGAGCCGGCCTCGCCGTCGATGTGGCGGTGGTCGAAGCTGAGCGCGAGGGTGCAGACGTCGCGGGGCTCGATGCGCTCGTCGTCCCCGGTGCCGACGATCCACGGCTGGCGCTTGAAGGCGCCGACCGAGAGGATCGCGGACTCGCCCGGGTTGATGATCGGGGCGCCGCCGTCGATGCCGAACGGGCCGATGTTGGTGATCGTGAACGTCCCGCCGGCCTGGTCGGCCGGCGGGGTCTTGCCGGTACGCGCGGTCGCGGTCAGCTCGTTGATCGCGGCGCCGAGCTCGACCAAGGACATCCGGTCCGCGCCCTTCACGTTCGGCACCTGCAGGCCCCTGGGCGTGGCCGCGGCGATGCCGAGGTTCACGTACTCCTTGAACACGATCTCCTGGGCGGCCTCGTCCCACCAGGAGTTGATGATCGGCGTACGTCGCATCGCCAGCAGCGCCGCCTTGGCCACGATCAGCAGGGGGCTGACCCGGACCTCCGCGAAGTCACGGTCGGTCTTGAGCTCGCCGACCAGCTCGGACGTACGGGTCACGTCGATCGTCGTCCAGATCGTCACGTGCGGCAGCGTGAACGCGGAGTCGACCATCGCCTGGCCCATCTGCTTGCGCAGGCCCTTGATCGGCTCGCGCCGCTCACCACCGACCGGCGCTGCCGGCTCGACCGGTTCGCGTGTCTCGGCCGGCGGAGCGCCCTTCAGCGCCTCCACGTCGGCCGTGGTGATCACGCCGTCCTCGCGCTCCGGCGTGACGGTCGCCAGGTCCACCCCCAGGTCGCGCGCCAGCTTCCGGGCGGGCGGCTTGGCCAGCACTCCGTTGCCCGCGGCTGCGGCGGGCGCGGCGGCGGTGCGGTTGCGGCGTACGACGGCGTCTTCCTTGGAGCCGTAGCCGACCAGGGTCAGGGGCTTCTCGGGCTCTTCCTGCTCGGGAACCGACGTCTCGGCGTCAGGAACCGACTCCTCGGGGTCAGGAACCGACTCCTCGGGGTCAGAAACTGACGTCTCGGGGTCAGGAACTGACTCCTCGGCGGAGTCGCCGATGCGGATGATCGGGGTGCCGACCTGGACCTCGGTGCCGACCTCGACCAGCAGCGCTTGCACCACCCCGGCGTACGGAGAAGGCAGCTCGACCACGGACTTGGCGGTCTCGATGTCGCAGACGGGGTCGTTGACCTTGATGACGTCGCCGACGGCGACGTGCCATTCGACGATCTCGGCCTCGGTGAGGCCCTCGCCGACGTCGGGCAGCTTGAACTCGTTCACCATGCCAGGCTCCTGTCCACGGCGTCGAGGACCCTGTCGAGGTCCGGAAGGTAGTGCTCTTCGGCCCGCGCCGGCGGATAGGGCGTGTCGAACCCGCCCACGCGCAGCACCGGCGCCTCCAGGGAGTGGAAGCAGGTCTCGGTGATCCGGGCCGCGAGCTCGGCGCCGAGGCCGAGGTTGACGTGGGCCTCGTGGACGACGACGGCACGGCCCGTACGCCGCACCGACTCGAGCACCGGCGCCATGTCCAGCGGCGAGAGGGTGCGCAGGTCGATCACCTCGAGCGACTTGCCCTCCCCCGCGGCCGCCTCGGCGGCGGTCAAGGCAGTCTTCACGGTGGGGCCGTAGGCGAGCACCGTCACGTCGGAACCGGACCGCACGACCCGCGACTCGAACAACTCCCCCGGCGTCGCGTCGACGTCGACGTCGGCCTTCGTCGAGTGGTAGAGCCGCTTCGGCTCGAGGAAGATGACCGGGTCAGGATGGGAGATCGCCTGCTGGATCATCCAGTAGGCGTCGACCGGGTTCGAGCAGGCCATGACCTTGAGACCGGGCGTGTGCGCGAACTGCGCCTCCGGCGACTCGCTGTGATGCTCGACGGCCCCGATGCCGCCGCCGAACGGGATCCGGATGACCATCGGCATCGCGACCCGGCCGCCGGAGCGGTAGTGGAACTTCGCCACCTGGGAGACGATCTGGTCGTAGGCCGGGTAGACGAATCCGTCGAACTGGATCTCTACCACCGGCCGATAGCCCCGCAGCGCGAGACCGACCGCCGTGCCGACGATCCCCGACTCCGCCAGCGGCGTGTCGATCACCCGCGCCTCGCCGAAGTCCTTCTGGAGCCCGTCGGTGATCCGGAAGACACCGCCGAGACGGCCGATGTCCTCACCCATGAGGACGACCTTCGAGTCGTCCTCCATCGATCGCCGCAGCCCGGCGTTGAGCGCCTTCGCCAGCGTCATCTTCATCGGGAGGCCCCCTCGAGGTCGAAGGAGGAGAGGTACGCCGCGTAGCCGTCGCGCTGCTCGCGCAGCTCCTCGGGCAGCTCGGTGTAGACGTTGTCGAAGAGCTTGACCGGGTCGGGCTCGGGCAGGGCATGGATCCCGGCGCGCAGGCGTTCGCCGAACTCGTCGGCCTCGGCCTCCACCTTGGCGAAGAACGAGGTCGAGGCGCCGCCGCCACGGCGCAGGTAGGCCTCCACCCGAGCGACCGGGTCCTTGAGCTTCCAGGCCTGGACCTCGTCGGAGAGTCGATAGCGGGTCGGGTCGTCGGTGGTGGTGTGCGCGCCCATCCGATAGGTGTAGGCCTCGACCATCGTCGGCCCGCCGCCCTCGCGAGCCCGCTTGAGCGCCGACTTCATCACCTCGTACGTCGCCAGGACGTCGTTGCCGTCCACGCGGATGCCGGGGAAGCCGAAGCCCTGGGCGCGCTTGTAGAGCGGCACCTTGACCATCTGCTCGACCGGCTCGGAGATGGCCCACTGGTTGTTCTGGCAGAAGAAGACGACCGGTGCGTTGTAGGTGGCGGCGAAGACCATCGCCTCGTTGACGTCGCCCTGCGATGAGGCGCCGTCACCGAAGTGGGCCACGACGGCCGTGTCCCGGGTCGGGTCGCCGGTGCCGACGAGACCGTCCATCTGCACTCCCATCGCGTAGCCGGTCGCGTGCAGCGTCTGGGCGCCGATGACGATCGTGTAGAGCCCGAAGTTGTGCTCGGCGGGGTCCCACCCGCCCTGGTCGGTGCCGCGGAACAGTCCGAGCAGCTGCATCGGGTCGACCTCCCGGCACCAGGCCACGCCGTGCTCGCGGTAGGTCGGGAAGACGAAGTCCTGGGGCGCGAGCGCGCGGGCCGCGCCGATCTGCGCCGCCTCCTGGCCCAGCAGCTGAGCCCACAGGCCCAGCTCGCCGTGGCGCTGCAGCGCAGTGGCCTCGACGTCGAGGCGGCGGGTCAGCACCATGTCGCGGTAGAAGCCGCGTACGGCCTCGTCCTCGGGGCGGTCGGGTGAGAACTCGAAGTCCGGGTGCGTGACCCGTTCTCCCTCGGGGTTCAGCAGCTGCACCATGTCGGTGTGGCTGGGACTCGGATCCAGAAATTCAGTCATCACGCTTCCTTCACACGGGGTGGGGTCGCCACCGCTGGCCATGTCGTACGCAGACTTGTGATCTGTCACACATCGACATAGTCAAACGGTACCCGCCCGCGGTTGCTTCCTCAGTCACACGCGAATTCGATGGTTGGAGCGAGGCCTCGTCGCTAGAGTCGCCTCCCCCACGAACCGCCACGGAGGCGCCGATGTCCGATCCTTACGGTTACAACCAGCCCTACCCCGTGCCCGCCGCTCCCATCGAGCGGCCGAAGACCGTGACGTACGCCGTGATCGGCATGTGGATCGGCGGCCTGCTGACCGTCGTCTCGTTCCTGTTCCTCCTCACCATGGACATCGCCGAGATGAAGGCGCAGATGGTGACGGAGATGGAGAAGCAGCCCACGTACGACCCCTCGGTCATCGACGCTCAGGAGATGGCGGACATGTTCGTCCCGATCATCCAGATCGGCGGCGCCGTCCTCGGGCTGATCACGCTCGGGCTTTGGATCTGGATGGCGATCATGAACGGGAAGGGCCGCAACTGGGCGCGCATCACCGGCACCGTCTTCGGCGCCCTCTCACTGGCCTCCAGCCTGTCGAGCGTCGGCAGCATGGCGGGCAACGCCGCGCTCGGCGGGATGACCATGCCCATGTCCGGCGGAAGCGTCGTGCTCGCGGTCGTGAACCCGCTGCTGGTGATCGCGATCCTGGTGCTGCTGTGGCTGCGGCCGTCGTCGGCCTACTTCAGCTCGGTCGGCGCCGCGAGGCGACAGCAGCGCACCGGATACTGAGAGGTTCACTCATCGGTAGACAACTAAGCAAGCGCTTAGTAAGTTTGTCGAACGGGATCGTCCCCAGATCCAGGAGATGAGGAACCGATGACTCGAATCACCCGAGTGGAGTCGCTCAAGAGCGACCTCGGCGTGGCTGATCTGGTGGACCTTTCGGCCCCACAGCTCAACGAGGGTGAGGTGCTGGCGCGGGTCGAGCGCTTCGCTCTCACCACGAACAACATGACCTACGCGGTCTACGGCGACGCCCTGAGGTACTGGAATCTGTTCCCAGCCGAGCTGCCCGGGCACGGCTGCATGCCGGCGTGGGGGCATGCGGAGATCGTCGAGTCGAGGTCGTCCGAGGTACCTGTGGGGACTCGGATCTTCGGCTACTTCCCCCTCGCGACCCACCTGACGATGCGACCCACGACGGTCACCTCTCGCAGCTTCATCGACGGCGCCGAGCACCGCACCGGGACGCCCCAGGTCTACAACCTCTACGAGCTCCAGCCACAGGATGCAGATCCGCGGCTGGACAGTCTCACCGCCATCTTCCGCGCCCTGTTCATCACCTCCTACACCGCAGCGGACTACCTGCGTGAGCGCGACTTCTTCGACGCCGAGCAGTTCGTGATCTCGAGCGCCTCGAGCAAGACGGCGTACGGCATCGCCTACTGCCTCGCCGACTCTCCGGCCGAGAAGATCGCGCTCACCTCCGCCCGCAACATGGACTTCGTCAAAGGTCTCGGCCACTACGCGGAGGCACATGAGTACGCCGATCTGACAGCCGTCGACCCGGGCCGACGGACCGTCTATGTCGACCTGTCAGGCGACGGTGATCTGCGCCGGCGGGTGCACGAGCACTTCGGTGACCAGCTCGCGTTCGACTGCCTCGTCGGGTCGACTCAGGCCGAGGGCTTCCCCGAGGAGGACGCCAGCCTCGTGGGACCGGCTCCGGTCTTCTTCTTCGCAGCCCTCCAGCTCGACGCCTACAAGGCGGAGGGCCAGTCGCGTGCTTTCATGCAGCGCTACCGACGCGACGAGCGTGAGTTCCTCGAGCGTGTGGGAGGGCCGGACCGGCCAGCGATCAAGCTGGTCGAACACGCCGGTCTCGAGGACGCCCCGGCCGTCATCGCCGAATTCCACGACGGATCGACGGACCCCGTCGCCGGTCACGTGTTCATCCCCAACGCGGGGTGACACCGAACGACGCGCCCCGAGTTCGTCTCAGCCGAGCGACTCGCGTCCGTGCGGCTCGTCCCAACCAGAGAGGTCGGGGCCGGCGGGGACGATCTGAGTTGGGTTCAGGTCGGTGTGGACGATGTAGTAGTGCTGCTTGATCTGCTCGAAATCGAGCGTCTCGCCGATCCCCGGGGTCTGGTAGAGGTCGCGCGCGTAGGCCCACAGCGCCGGGAATTCGGCGAGCTTCTGCCGGTTGCACTTGAAGTGGCCGTGGTAGACCGCGTCGAAGCGAGCCAACGTCGTGAACAGCCGGATGTCGGACTCGGTGAGCTGGTCGCCGACCAGGTAGCGCTGCCGCGACAGCCGCTCCTCGAGCCAGTCGAGAGCCGTGAAGAGGCGGTCGTACGCCGCGTCGTACGCCTCCTGAGAGCCGGCGAAGCCACACCGGTAGACCCCGTTGTTGATCTCGGTGAAGACTCTCTGGTTGACCTCATCCATCTCCCCACGGAGATCGCGCGGCCACAGGTCGGGCACGTCGTCGGCGAAGAAGTCGGTCCACTCATGGAAGAAGTCGTGGGTGATCCACGGGAAGTCGTTGGTGACGACCTTGCCTGAGGCCTCCTCGACGATCGCCGGCACCGTGATGCCGCGCGGATAGTCGGGGTAGCGCTCGAGGTAGGCCTGCTGCAGCCGCTCGATCCCCAGCACCGGGTCGATGCCGCCGGGGTCGAGATCGAAGGTCCACGACCTGGCGTCGTGGGTCGGGCCGGCGAGACCGAGGGAGATGACGTCCTGGAGCCCGAGCAGGTTGCGGACGATGATCGCCCGGTTGGCCCACGGGCAGGCGGCGGCCGCGATCAGCCGGTAGCGGCCCGGTTCGACGGGCCACAGCGGGACGTCGCTCGACCCGAACTCCGGCTTCCGCGCGTCACGGGTGATCCGGTCCGGGATGTAGTTCATGTCCCGGTTGAACTCGTTGCCTGGCTGGATGTAGGTCGCCTTCTCCCCCATGCACCTCACCTTAGGCGCTGGGTCGGAACGTGAACCAGCCAGGCGACGAAGTCGAGCCTCAGGCCGTACCCCAGCTCTCGACGCGCCATCCACCGCCCTCCCGGACGAGGACGACGATCATCGACTCGTCCGCGACCGGGCCGTCCTCGGCGGCGTACGAGACGGCGACGGTGACGCGGGCGGTCTCGCCTTCCACATCGGGCTCAGCGAAGACCATGGTCCGGGTCACCGCGCGCGGGCTGGGGTCGGCATAGGTTCGTTCGCCCTCGGCGGCGTCGATCATCGCGCGGGCGCCACCGCCGTCGAGGAGCTCGTCGCCCTCGTCGGAGGCGAGCTCGTAGAGGGTGGCCGCCGAGGTCGTCTCCATGAACTCGCGGGAGACCTCGGCCGGCCCCGAGGCGCGCGCCATCCACCAGAGCGCGAGCGCGGCAAGAGCCACGACCGCCACCAGCAGTCCGGAGATGCGTACTCCGCGACGCCAGCGGCGGCCGCGGGTCACGATGCTCGCCCGCTGCGGAGGCTGTCCCACGAGCAACACCGTAACTTCACTCCTGCTGGTCCGGGGCCACATCGACCGAGACTGTCGAGGTCGAGGGTGGCTTCGACATTGACGACCCCGCGTCAGCTCCGACGAGCCGCGGCCTCCTGGGCAATGGTGGTGGCGAGGTAGCGGGAACCCTAACGGCCCGCGAGCTCGTGCGCTCGAGAACGGGCCGAAATCAGGTGAGCGAAACTTGGCTGGAAACAGGTGGAATACCACGATGCCGAGACTGCTAGATCAGAATACGTTGATTGGTAATCGGGTTTCGTCTGGACCGGCTTCCAAAGCGGATTCCCTTAAAGAATCGCCCCAGCCCACCGATTCATACGGACGCCGTCACCCGCGACCGTGCCTGCCGAGATCCGCATCCGAGAACAGCGCTGATCCGCCGCCGGCAGCCGATGTGAACAGCCATCGCACACGCCGGCCGTCACCTTCGTCGAGGCTTATATACCTTTTTACCCGCGATCAACACTGGAACGTATGAAATCGAACAGGATCGCGGCCTTTAGTCCCAAATGACGACATATCAGAAAATGCCTCTGAAACCGAAGGCATCGCGCCCATAAGAACCAATAGGTAAGAGAAAGTCCTTGACTTTAAGGTTATGGGCGTCTCAGGATTCATTCGGTACGACCCAACAGCAAACAAAGGAGATCTCGTGAACTCTCGGGCTCGAATCGCCGCTGTCGTCACCGGACTCGCAATGGCCACGGTCGCCGCACCAGCCATGGCCAGTCCTGTGCCACCTCCAAGTCCTGACTGCCCAGTCCCGGAAACACCGGGCCCGAGCGTCCCGGTCCCCGGCTGCCCGGTTCCGGACAACCCGGGCCCGGGCATTCCGGACACCCCGGACACCCCGGACACCCCCGACGCGCCGGACGCTCCGGACGCCCCCGAGGTCCCGGACGCGCCGGACGCCCCTGAGGTCCCTGACGCCCCTGAGGTTCCGGACAGCCCTGAGGTCCCGGAAACCCCGGTCCCGGACGTTCCTGACGCCCCCGAGGTTCCGGACAGCCCTGAGGTCCCGGAAATCCCGGTCCCGGACGTTCCTGACGCCCCCGAGGTTCCGGACAGCCCTGAGGTCCCGGGCACCCCGGCCGCGGACGTTCCTGTACCGGACGTTCCGGTCCCGGACGCTCCCGTTCCGGACGTCCCCGTTCCGGACGTTCCCGTTCCGGACGTTCCCGTTCCGGACATTCCGATCCCGGGCACTCCTGAGCTGCCCAACGTCACCGACAGCCTGCTGGGCATCATCAACAGCGTCCCGGTCGTCGGCCCTGTCCTGACCGACCTCCTCAGCTCGATCCTCGGGAAGCTCCCGGTGCCGTAAAGCCACACATCAGAACCCACATAGCAGAGGTCCAGCAGCGCGGGGTGCTGCTGGACCTCTGCTATGTGGCCGAACGCCGTTCTCAGCCCTTCGGGAACGAACCCGCGAGCTCGATGAGGCGGGTGTTGGCCTCCGCCTCGCCGATCGAGACGCGCACGCCCTCCGGCGGGTAGGGACGAACCATCAGGCCGATCTCGTCGGCACCCGCAGCGAACTCGGCGCAGCGGTCGGCCGACCCGAAGGCGAACCAGACGAAGTTGCCCTGGGCATCGGGGACGTCCCAGCCGGCGGCGCGTGCGCCCTCGACGACGCGGACGCGCTCGGTCACCAGGTCGTCGACGCGGGCCAACAGCTCGGTCTTCCGCTCGAGCGAGGCGACGCCGGCCGCCTGCGCGACCACGTTGACCCCGAACGGCAGCGCCATCGCCCGCAGGGTGGCGGCGATCGGCGCGGGCGCGAAGGCGTAGCCGACCCGGAAGCCGGCGAGCCCGTAGGCCTTGGAGAAGGTGCGCAGCACGACGACGTTCGGCCGGGACCGGTAGGTGGCGATGCCGTCGACGGCATCGTCCATGCGGACGAACTCGGCGTAGGCCTCATCCACCACGACCAGCACGTGCTCGGGCACCTTCGCGAGGAAGGCATCGAGCTCGGTCTGGGTGACCGAGGTGCCGGTGGGGTTGTTGGGGGTGCAGACGAAGACGACCTTCGTACGCTCCGTGATGGCCGCCGCCATCGCGTCCAGGTCGTGGTGGCCGTCGGAGGCGACGGGCACCTTCACCGCGGTCGCGCCGGCGGCGAGAACCGCGATCGGGTAGGCCTCGAAGCTGCGCCAGGCGAAGACGACCTCGTCCTCCGGTCCGCAGTAGGCCGAGACCAGCTGGAAGATCAGCGCCACCGCGCCGGTCGAGAGCGCGAGCTCCTCGGCGGGAACCTGGTAGTTCGTCGCGAGCGCCTCGTAGAGCTCGGTGTTGCCGGCGTCGGGATAGCGGTTGACCCGTCCCGCCGCCGCGGCGGCGATCTCGACGACCCCGTCGAGCGGCGGGTACGGGTTCTCGTTGGAGGAGAGCTTGTAGGTCACCAGCCCCGGCCGCTCGGCCGGCGGCTTGCCCGCGACGTACGCAGGCATCGCAGCGACACTGGGGCGAGGCTGTGGGGTGGTCATGATCACAACTCTAGGTCGGGATGACCTCGCCCCCGTAAACCACGGGGACGTCTCGGCCGACCACGATGTCGAGCGGGTTGGTGACGCAGCGGACCGACCCGCCGCCGAGGTGGAGCTCGCTCATGTCGACGATCCGGATCGTGAAGCCCCAGCCCTCGAGAACGGCGCGGATACGGTCCGGGCAGGACGGCATCACGATGGTGCGGCCGATCACGATCGAGTTGGCGGCGAACGTGCTGAGCGCCTCCTCCTCGGTGATGACCAGCGGCTCCGGGATCAGGTCGAGGAGCGCCTGCGCCGACTCGGGAGCGAGCGCGTCCGGACAGATGATCGCTCGGCGCTCGTCGAGCGGGCAGAAGGCCAGGTCGAGGTGGTACATGCCGGCGTGGGTCGTGCGCACGCCCAGCACCCGCACGTGCATCTCGGCCGCCAGCGTCTTCAGCGCCATCTCGTCGGTGCGCGGCCCGGTGCCGGCGACCAGGTGGCCGGCGAACGGGAAGACGTCCCCCGCCTCGAAGGTCGGCCCGATGCCGTCCTTGCCGACGTACGCCGTCCCCCAACCGTTCGCGGCGAACCACTCGACCGCGGTGAGCGTCTCGTTGCGGCGCTCGGGGAAGCGCATGTGGGAGAGGAGCACGTGGCGCCTGCCGAAGCGGAGCCCGAGGCGATCGGCACTGTCGTCTGCAAGGGTGGCCGCGAAGCCGAGGTTCATCGCGTAGACCATGTCGGGGCTGTCCTCACGGGGCGCGATGACGTCGACGCGCCCGCCGAGCTCCTCGATGGTCGCCCTGAGGGTGTCCCACTGCGCGCGAGCACGGACCGGATCCGGCTGGATCTCGGTGTCCATGAACGGGTTGATGGCGTAGTCGATGCGGTAGTGCGTCGGCTCGGTCATCAGGTAGTGACGTCCCCAGCTCAGCGATGTGCTCACTCGTTAACCCCTCTCAACTCTGATCGTAAGATCGTCCGATTGCCTGATTGACTGATTGTCAGACAATCCTCTGCCGATAGGTTAGTACACGAACGGTCAGCACCGGAAGACAGCGCAGGTAGGACAATGGGGCCCATGTTCGAGTCGCTCACCCTGGACGAACCGGCCTCGACGGTCGACCGAGTCGCCGACGAGCTCCGCCGGGCGGTGTTCGAGGGCGAGCTCGAGTCCGGCACGCCGCTGCGCGAGCACGGTCTCGCCGAGTCCCTGGGGGTAGGCCGCTCCACGGTCCGCGAGGCGCTGACCATCCTCGTCGCCGAGGGACTGGCCACCCGCGCCCCGAACAAGGGCGTCGCCGTCGCCACCCCCGAGGCCGCTTCGGTCCGCGACGTCTGTGCCGCCCGTTGGGTGCTCGAGGGCGCCGGGGTCCGCAACTGGGGGAACGCCTCCACGGAGAACCGCAAGGCTGTGCACGATTCACTCGATGCGTACATCTCGGCGGTCCACTCGGACCACTCGACCTACCGCGAGCTCAACGAGCGCCACCTCGCCTTCCATCTCTCGCTCGTCGCGCTGACCGGATCTCCGCGGCTCGTCGCGATGCAGGAGCACCTGGTCCTCGAGCTCAAGCTCGCCCTCGCCCAGGTCGACCGCATCCGCCGTAACGCCCACGACCAGGCAGAGGACCATGCGGCCCTGGTCCGTCTCCTGGACGCCGACCACATCGATGACGCCGAGCGGTTCCTCCAGAAACACCTCTCCGATGCGGCCCACTCGATCTGCAGAGCGCTGGGTCTGGAGAGGTGAGGCTCCAGCGACCGGGCGGTCGAGACCGACACGTCCGCCACGCCGGTCGCTCAACCCTTACGTGCGGACGCGGAGCCTGCGACACTCAACGCCATGCGCATCGTGACCTGGCTCATCACCAACGCCATCGCCCTGGCCGTGGCAACCTGGCTCGTCGACGGGATCTACTTCGACGGCCCCACCAGCGGCATGGCCGAGATCAAGCACAAGCTGCTTCCGCTGCTGCTCGTCGCCCTGGTGCTCGGCATCGTGTCGGCGTGGGTGAAGCCGATACTGAAGTTCGTGGCGTTCCCGTTCATCCTGCTCACCTTCGGCCTGCTTCTGCTGGTCATCAACGCGGCGATGCTCGGCTTGACCGCGTGGATCCTCGGTCCGACCGAGATCGGTTTCCACGTCGACGGGTTCTGGGCAGCGGTGCTCGGCGGCATCATCATCTCGATCGTCGGCTGGGCCTTGGACCGGGTCTGGCCGGAAACCGCCAGCTGAGGCCCAGAATCGGCATTCGGCCCGCATTCTTGGCCGAAATGTAAAACTCGGGTCATGAAGATCGCGGTCGTCTGCCTGGGCAACATCTGCCGTTCTCCGATGGCAGAGGTGGTGTTGCGGGATCGTCTGGACGGTTCCGGGCTCGACGACGTGGAGCTCGTCTCGGCCGGCACCGGTGGCTGGCATGCCGGCGAGAAGATGGACCGCCGCGCGGCCGCGACGCTGCTCGAGGCGGGCTATGACCCCGAGCGTCACCGGGCCCGGCAATGGCCGGTCGGGGACCCCGAGACGTACGATCTCGTGCTTGCGATGGACGCGGACAACCTGGCTGACCTGGCCGATCTGGCTGGTCAGACACCAGCGAGCAGGCTGCGGATGTTTCGTGATTTCGATCCCGAAGGCCCCGGCGATGTGCCCGATCCCTATTACGGTGGTGCCGAGGGATTCCGGGAGGTGCTGGCCATGGTGGAGCGTACGAGTGATGCGATCGTCGCGTCCCTAGCCACGTCGAGGCGCGGTTCGTGACCCGCCAGCCCGCGGTCGCCCGACGTGCCGAACAGCTGCTCGGGGCCGCGGTGGTGAGCACATCTCCAGTTGCGGGCGGTGACACCTCTACCGCCACCAAGATCCGGCTCAGTGACGGCTCGCTGGTGCTGATGAAGGCGCTCTCCCCCGCTCGTGACGACTTCGTCGCCGCCGAGGCCCGCGGGCTTCGCTGGCTGGAGGAGTCGGGCGCCGTGAAGGTCCCCGAGGTGCTTGCGGCCGAGCCCGACTGCCTGGTGCTGCGCTGGGTCGATCCCGGCCGCCCCAACGCCGAGACCGCCGAGGAGCTCGGCCGCTCGCTCGCGGGCCTGCACTCCGCTCCGGTCTCGGGGTTCGGTGCCGAGAAGGACGGGTTCATCGGCCGGCTGCCGATGCCCAACAAGCCTGCGGACAGCTGGGCCGAGTTCTACGCCGTACGCCGACTGCTCCCCTATCTCAAGGCCGCTCGCGACCGCGGCAACATCGACGCCGCCGGCGCCGAGCGCGTCGAGCAGGTCGTCGGGAAGCTGACGTCGCTGATCCCGGAGGAGCCGCCCGCCCTTCTCCACGGCGACCTCTGGAACGGCAACGTGCTCTGGGACCGGAGCGGCGACGCCTGGCTCATCGACCCCGCTGCGTACGCCGGTCATCGTGAGGTCGACCTCGCGATGCTCGCGCTCTTCGGCCTCCCCCATCTGGAGCGGATGATGGCCGCCTACGAGGACGCGACCCCCCTCGCCGAGGGCTGGGAGGACCGTCAAGGCCTCCACCAGCTCTTCCCGCTCCTCGTCCACGCCGCGATGTTCGGCGGTGGCTACGGCGCCCGCGCCTCCACCGTGGCTGCTCGCTACCTCTGATACGGAAAAGCAGAAAACCCCTGGTTACCCAGGGGTTTTCGGTGTGGCGGTGACGGTGGGATTTGAACCCACGGTAGGTCGCCCTACACAACATTTCGAGTGTTGCACCATCGGCCGCTCGGACACGTCACCGCCGAATAAGTTACAACCTCGGGTGGTCTTCGCCGAAATCGGGGCCGCTTCGCTGGGCGCCGAAGAAGTCCTCCAGCATGGCGCGCTGCTCCTCGGCCATCAGCCCGGCGACGACCTCGGGTCGGTGGTTGAGCCGGCGGTCGCGTACGACGTCCCACAGCGATCCCACCGCACCGGCCTTGTCGTCGAAGGCACCGAAGACGATCCGCTCCACCCTCGCCAGGACCGCGGCACCCGCACACATCGTGCACGGCTCCAGGGTCACCACGAGCGTGCAGCCCTCCAGGCGCCACTCACCCCGTGCCTTGGCCGCCTCGCGCAGCGCGACCACCTCGGCATGTCCGGTCGGGTCGGCCTCGGCCTCGCGTACGTTGCGCCCGGTGCCGATCACGGCCCCGGACGCGTCCACGACGACCGCGCCGATCGGCACGTCACCGGTCGCCAAGGCAGCGCGACCCTCGTCGAGGGCTGCCCGCATCGGGGCCTCCCAGCGGTCGGCTGCGATCACGCGGGCATGAGGCCGACGGCGTCGTCGAAGGCCTCGCCACAACCGATCGCTCGGGCGATCTCGGAGAGAGTCTCGTCCGGGTAGAGGTCGTCTTCGAACATGTCGTCCAGCAGCATGCCCATCTCGACCGCGCTCATCCCGAAGTCGGCGAGGATGCCGAGGTCGCCGGCAGGATCGGCCTCTTCCTCCTCCTCGACCTCCTCCGGCAGCGGCAGCCCGAGCACGTCGAGAGCCGACGCTGCCAGCTCCCACTCGTCGGCCGCGGTCACGTCGGAGAGCAGCACCCTGGTCGCGGCGCCGGTGACCCGGACGATCACGAAGAAGTCCTCGTCGATCGCCGCCATCGCGATCGCGCCGCCATCGCCTGGAAAGCGGTGGAGCGCGTGCGTCAGAGTCTCGACATCGGTCAGCAGGTCGTGCGCCAGCTCGCGCACAACCCAAGCTCCGTCCTCGCGATACATCGCGACGGCGAAGTCAACACCCTCGATCTGCTCCAGCTGATCAGACACACGACCAGAGTGACATCCAAACAGCCCGAGGTCTAGGGGGAATTGGTGACCTTAAGGGGAACCAACCGTAGGGTTCAGCCCATGGAGACCCTCGTTGTGGACCACCCGCTCGTCGCCCACAAGCTCACCACGCTGCGTAACAAAGAGACCGATTCCTCGACTTTCCGGCGGCTTGCGGACGAGCTCGTCACTTTGCTCGCCTATGAGGCGACCCGCGGAGTGCGCGTCGCGCCGGTCGACATCGTCACTCCGGTGGCCCAGACCCAGGGCGTACGCCTCACCGACCCGCAGCCCCTGATCGTCCCGATCCTGCGGGCCGGTCTCGGGATGCTCGACGGGATGATCCGGCTGCTGCCGACCGCCGAGGTCGGCTTCCTCGGCATGGTCCGCAACGAGGAGACGTTGGCTGCGACGACGTACGCCGAGCGTCTGCCCGCCGACCTCTCCGGCCGGCAGTGCTACGTGGTCGACCCGATGCTGGCCACCGGCGGCACCCTGGCCGCAGCGATCGACTTCCTGGTCTCGCGCGGCGCCGACGACATCACCGCCGTCACCCTCCTGGCCGCTCCTGAAGGCATCAAGGCCCTCGAGAACGCCCTCGCCGGCGTCGACGCTCCGGTCCGGCTCGTCACCGCGGCCCTCGACGAGAAGCTCAACGAGAAGGGCTACATCGTTCCCGGGCTCGGGGACGCCGGCGACCGGCTCTACGGCGTCGCGGGCTGAACCAGCGAAGTCGCCGCTGGTCGAGCCACGAGGCCGCCTGCGGCCGAGCGTGTCGAGACCAGCACAATCCCCTCGGCGCTCGATAGGACCGTGTTGGTCTCGACACGCCTTCGCCGCCCTCGCTTCGCTCGGGTGCTCCCTCGCTCGGCACACCCGGACGAGCAAGCTCGCCGGGCGGCCTCGCTCGGTCGCATAGCGGCTCCGGCGGCTCGACCAGCGGGGCTCAGGCCTTGATGGTGACCTTCTCCTCGACGTACGGCTGCGCCTCGGCCGCTTCGTTCGCCTCGGCCTCCCGGGCCTTGCGCTTGGCAGCCCTCGCCTTGAAAGGCCAGGTCAGGAGCTGATCGAGGGTGAACCGGCCCGGGGCGACGAGGCCGAGCACGAGAGCAGAGACACCGAGCGCGGCGGCGAGCTCCCAGCCGCCCTGGTCGACGAAGACCTCGGTGGTGCGGTGGGCGTACCAGATCGCTCCGGCCATCTGAGCCGCGAGCAGCACCCCGACGACCGGCGCGAACAGGCCGAGCATCAGCAGCGCACCGCCGACGAGCTCGACGTACGTCGCCACCTGGGCGGCGATCGCAGGCTGAGGCACCCCCAGCCCGCCGAGAAACTGCTCGGTGCCGGCGAAGCCCTGGTCGTACTTCTGCCAGCCGTGCGCGACGAAGATCCCGCCGACGACCACACGGGCGGCGAGCAGCACGACGTCGTTGAAAAGTCCGGTGTAGGCGTTGCGCCCCACTCGTCGACTCATGTCCGATTCTCCTCTGGGTAGCTCAGAACGGCCCGCACACGGTAGCGATCTCGGGTCCGCGCCGTTACCACCCGGGGTTTGCTGTCAGCCGAAGGGAAATTCCGCTACGGCCTGATAGGCCGGGCGCTTCCTCGGCCCCTCTCCGAGCCGCGAGCGCACCAGCACGAACGACGAGACGGTCCAGGACGGCCCCCGGTACGCATCGAGCAGCCGCACCCAGTTGCTGAGCTCGACCGGAACGCCGGCCCGCGCGACCGTCAGGTGGGGTCGGAAACGTCCGCCGTCGACCTCGGACCCGGCCTTGACCAGCGCGTTACGAGCGCCTGCGGCCGCTCGATCGAGCTCCTCGAACGCGTCGGTCTCCACCCCGGCGTAGAGGACCTTGCCCTCGGCCACGTTGGGGAAGGCGCCGCCACCCGTGATGGTCAGCGTGAAGGGAGTACGCCGCCCCGCGGCCGTCTCCAGCCGCTCGATCGCGTCGTCGAGCGACCGGTCGGGGACGTGAGCGGCGAAGGCGAGCGTCAGGTGGAGCTGGTCAGGCGCCGACCAGCGGAAGGCGGCCGCGTCGCGGCGTACGGACAGGAACTCGTCGAGATCTTCGATCCTCGACTCCGGCGGGATCACCGCCACGAACATTCGATTCATCGATGTCCATTGTGCCTGGCGGAGCGGACAGGGTCACCTGAGTTGTGTGCCGAGCAGGTCGCCGACGACGTAGGTCACCAGCATCGCCAGCAGCCCGCCGGCGACGTTGCGCAGCGCCGCTCGGACGGGTGGCGCGTAGCCGAGGCGCGCGCTGGTCCAGCCGGTGACGGCGAGCGCGGCGGCGACGGTGAGGACCGTCGCCCAGATGCGGTCGCTCTCGGGGAGGAGCGTGATCGAGAGGAGCGGCAGCAGCGCCCCGAGCGTGAACGCGACCATCGAGGCCCCGGCAGCGGTCCAGGGCGAGGTGAGATCGTCGACGTCGATGCCGAGCTCCAGCGCGGCGTGGGCTCGCAGCGCGTCGCGCTTGGTGAGCTGCCGGGCGACGTCGGCGGCGGTCTGGTCCTCGAGCCCACGCTCCCGCAGGAACCCCTCCAGCTCGCGCAGCTCCTCCTCGGGCATCTCCTCCAGCTCGCGGCGCTCCTTGGCGATCAGCGACCTCTCCGTGTCGCGCTGGGTCGAGACGGAGACGTACTCCCCCGCAGCCATGCTGATCGCTCCCGCCACCAGGGCCGCGACGCCGGCAATGAGGATCGCGGTGTCGTCGGTGGTGGCACCGGCGACACCCATCACCACGCCGGCGGTCGACACGATGCCGTCGTTGGCGCCGAGGACCCCTGCGCGCAGCCAGTTGAGCCGGTTGTTCAGGCCGTCGGCCCGCTCCTCGGCGTCGCCGTGGCCCGCATGGGCACCCTCACTGGGGAGCGTCACTGGTCCCCTCGCTGGGGACGGGCTCCTGTGGGTTCTCGCAGAAACGGACCGTCCCGCTCTTGCCGCCGTGATACGCGTACGTCTTCCCCGCTGCCTCGAGCACGACGCGGACGCCGTCGACCAGGGCCATCGAGTACATCTTCCCGGGCTCCGGGCAGCCCAGGCTGCCGTCGCGCCAGGTCACCTCGTCGTTGGAGACGACGGTGATCTCCTCGCTCTTGATCCCCTGACGCTCGGCCAGGTCGGCGATCGCGGCTGCGACGTTCGGGTCTTCGGCGGGCGTCGGGCTGGATGAGCTGGGCACGTCAGACACGTTAGCGCCTGGGTCGGTCGCCTCGGAGCCACATCCGGCCAACGTCAGGGCCAGCAACGGGGCCAGGACGGGCAGGACGTACGCCGCAGGGCGGGTCGCGAGCTTGCTCTTGTCGCTGTTGTGGGTGCTGGTCATGACCTTGGGTACGTCTGCGTTGCGAGGTTCGTTGCGTCCGGGCCGCCTGCGCGGTGCCCTCACCGACACCATCAGATCCCGAACCTCGTCGCGCGTTCCCGCGTGCTCCCAGCACCGCGCCCGGCGTCGGCCTCGCCGTCCCAGGCGTAGACCTCGGTCCCGGTGATGAAGACGCGCTCTGCGCGGTGGTCGGTGTCGAGCGGGTCTCCGGACCAGAGGACGACATCGCCGTCGAGACCGGGCACGATCGCGCCGACGCGGTCGTCGAGACCGAGGAAGCTCGCCGGGTTCGTGGTGATCGCGGCCAGGGCCGTGTCTCGCGGGAGGCCGTCACGTACGGCGAAGGATGCCTGGTGGACCAGGAAGTTGATCGGGATGACCGGGTGGTCGGTGGTGATCGCGACGCGCACGCCCGCGGCGGCCATCGCGGCGATGTTGCGGTTGGCCCGGTTGCGCACCTCCACCTTCGAGCGGGACACGAACATCGGACCGTAGATGACCGGAATGTCCTTCTCGGCGAGCACGTCGGCGAGCAGGTGGCCCTCGGTGCCGTGGTTGACGACCAGGCGGTAGCCGAACTCCTCGCTCAGCCGGATGGCGGTGACGATGTCGTCGGCACGGTGGGTGTGCTGGTCCCAGGCGAGCTCGCCGGCGAGGACGCGAGCGA
Source organism: Nocardioides panzhihuensis (assembly GCF_013408335.1). NCBI lineage: Bacteria > Bacillati > Actinomycetota > Actinomycetes > Propionibacteriales > Nocardioidaceae > Nocardioides > Nocardioides panzhihuensis. The sequence goes on from NZ_JACBZR010000001.1 coordinate 4,712,822, forward strand.
GGGTCTCCTTGCCGAGATCGCGGTCAAAGGGCTCGCCCTTCTCCTCGGCAGCCGCCCGCTTGGCGGCGTAGTTCTGCGCCTCGACGAAGGCCTTCCGGATGATGGTGGCGACGCCGAGACGGGTCGACGGGGTCTTCTTCTGGTCGCCGTAGACGCGCTTGGGGTTCTCGCCGAGGGCGCTCTTGACCGAGACCGAGTCGGAGACGACCTGCTCGTCGATGGTCCGTCCGCCCCAGGTCTTGATCGCGACCGTCTGGCCGCCGATCGGGTTGCCGGACCCGGGCTTGATCACCGCAGTGGTCACCCCGCCGGCCAGGGCGTCGCGGAAGCCCTCGTCCTCGATGTTGACCGCGTCGATCGCCCGCAGGGCCGCGCCGTCGGGGTCGGTCATCTCGTTGGTGTCCTCGCCGGCCCAGCCCTCGCCCTGCTCGGAGATCCCGATGTGGCCGTGCCCCTCGACGAAGCCGGGCAGCAGCCATCTCCCCGCGGCGTCGATCGTCTCGATCCCGTCGGGGATCTCGACGCCCCTCCCGACTGCCGTGATCACTCCGTCCTCGATCACCACCGTCCCGTCCTCGATCGGGTCGCCGGTGACCGGGACTACGTACGCGTGGGTGATGGCAACGGAGGAGCGCTGGGTCATGGCGCCATCATGCCGCTTCGAGGACCTCAGCGAGCCGTGGGAGGACGAAGTCGAGCCAACCCCGGCCCGTGTGTGTCGGAGGCGAACCTGTGCTGAGGTTGTCGTGGTCCACGACAAGCAGGACAACGCGCAGGTCGTACTATTGTGCGCTTCTCCGTACTTTAGTACGACTTGATGGCGGACTTCTCCGCCCCGAACACCAGGCTCAGGGTCCAGCACCTCGGCGAATCATTGAATGATGCGCGCCTGACCGCCGCGCTGCGCCAGGCTGAGGCCGTTCTGGACCTGGCGGAGCAGCTTCATCACTCTTGACACGATCCCGAACGTCAGTGATCGGGACGTACGCGCGACGCTGCTGATAGGGGCGGCTGATCAGAGTCGCACTCGTCGCCGGGATGCCACGTTCCTCCAGCAACGACCGGGTGAACTTGAGGTTCTGGCCTGTGTTTGTTGCACGCGGTTCGCCTGGCGAGGAACGCCAGGCTCTTCTGCACGTTCGGCGAATTCCACCGCTTCGCCGCGGGGGAAGTTCTTCACCGTCGTGGGCGCGTTCGCACCCGTGAAGACGATCAGTTGGAACCGCCCCTGGTGAAACAGCTTGGCCGTGTGCTCCGCGACACCGATGTCGTCCAGGTGATCTGCTCGATCACCACGGGCGGCCGCTCCCGGAGGAACGGCCGCCCGCGGCGTACGAATGAATTTTCGTTCGGGCTCAGAAGCCGAGGTCGCGGCCGATGAGCTCCTTCATGATCTCATTGGAGCCGGCCCAGATCTTGGTGACGCGGGCGTCGCGCCAGGCGCGAGCGACTCGGTACTCGTTCATGAAGCCGTAGCCGCCGTGGATCTGGACGCAGTGGTCGAGGACCTCGGACTGCGCCTGCGAGGACCACCACTTGGCCTTGGACGCCTCGACGGGCGAGAGCTCACCGCGAGCGTGGGCGGCGACGCACTTGTCGACGTACGCCTCGGCGACCTCGATCTGCGTGACCAGCTCGGCGAGCAGGAACTTGTTGTGCTGGAAGGCGCCGATGGACTGGCCGAAGGCCTTGCGGTCCTTGGCGTACTGCACGGTCTCGAGCAGGATCTGCTTGGCCTGGGCGACGTTGGCGACCGCGCAGGAGACGCGCTCCTGCGGGAGCTCTTCCATCATGTGGATGAAGCCGCGGTTGAGCTCGCCGATGATCTCGGCGTCGGTGACGCGTACGTTCTCGAAGAAGAGCTCGGCGGTGTCGGACTCCTCCATGCCGACCTTGTCGAGCTTGCGGCCGCGGGAGAAGCCCTCCTTGTCGGCCTCGATCGCGAAGAGGGTGATGCCCTTGGCGCCCTTCTCCGGGTCGGTGCGGACCGCGGTGATCACCAGGTCACAGGAGTAGCCGTTGGTGATGAAGGTCTTCGAGCCGTTGATGACCCACTCGTCGCCGTCGCGGACCGCGGTGGTCTTCAGCGCGGCCAGGTCGGAGCCGCCGGACGGCTCGGTCATGCCGATGGCGAGCAGGATCTCGCCGGAGGCCACGCCCGGGAGCCAGCGCTGCTTCTGCTCCTCGGTGCCGAGGCGGACCAGGTAGGGAGCGGTGATGTCGGAGTGGATGCCGACGCAGGTCGGGTAGGCCGCGCCGATCTTGGCGAGCTCCTCGGCGAGGACCGCGTTGAAGCGGAAGTCGTCGGCGCCGGCGCCGCCGTACTCCTCCGGGATCGCGAGACCGAGGAAGCCGTTCTCACCGGCTTCGAGCCAGAACTCGCGGGGCAGCGCCTTGTCGGCGATGTGCTTGTCGGTGTGGGGCTTGACCGAACGCTCCAGCCACTGCTGGACGGAGGCTCGGAAGTCCTCGTGGTCTTCCTCATAGTGGTCGCGCTTCAGCATGCGTCGGAGTCTACGACGCAGTGGTTACTCAGTGGTAACCCCTGTTTCAAAAACGGTTGGGTCATCTGTTGATCCGGACCGGCGTACGCCACGCCACGATCAGCAGCGGGAGCGAGACGACCAGCCCAACGAGGAAGACGACATGCAGCGCCGGCGCGAGGACGTCGGCCGGCAGGGCTTCGAGCGGAGGCACCTCTCCCGGGGCGTACTCACGCCTGACCAGGCCGTTCGCGACCGCGCCGAAGAGCGCGACGCCCAGCGCCGAGCCCACCGAGCGGGCGAACATGTTGGATCCAGTCGCCACCCCGCGCACCTCCCAGCCGACTGCTGAGCCAGCAGCGACGACGCCCGGGTTGACCGACCAGCCGAAGCCGAGCCCGAGCACGAAGCACGGGATCGCCAGGTGCCAGAACGACGACGTCTCGCGGACCGTGACCAGCACCAGCCCGCCGGCGATGACCAACAGCGCACCGAGCCCGACCGCGGCCCGGAACCCCTTCGAGAGGTAGATCCGGCCGGCCGTGGCGGCGGCGATCGGCCAGCCGATGCTCATCCCGGCGAGCGCGAACCCGGCCACCACCGCCGAGTGACCGAGCACGCTCTGGGCATAGAGCGGGACGTACGTGGTCAGCCCGAGCATCACCACGCCGACGATCAGGCTGGCGGCGTTGGCCGGCGCGAGGACCCGGTGGCCGAGGACCCACGGCGGCAGCACCGGGTCGGCGGCACGACGCTCGACGAACCCGAAGGCGACCAGGGCCGCGATGCCGACCGCGAAGATCAGGTAGGACGGCCACGAGGCCCACGCCCAGGCGTGCCCGCCCTCGAGCAGACCGAGCAGCAACGCGATCCCGCCGACGGTCAGCAGCCCAGCACCGGACCAGTCGATGGCGGTCGTCGCCGCGGGTCGGCGGTCCTCGTGGAAGTGGCGGAGCAGCCACAGCGCAACCGCGCCGATCGGCAGGTTGATCAGGAAGATCAGGCGCCAGTCGAGGTAGTCGGCGAAGAGGCCGCCGAGCGTCGGGCCGACGATCGCGGCGGTGGCCCAGACCGACGCGACGTACGACGTCGCGACCGCCCGCTCCTCCAGCGTGTAGATGTCGGAGACGATCGTCATCGCCATCGGCTGGATCGCACCCGCGCCGATGCCCTGGATCGCCCGGAAGACGATCAGTGCGGTCAGCGACCACGCCAGTCCGCACAGCAGCGACCCGACCAGGAAGGCCACGATCCCGGCGATCATGACCGGCTTGCGGCCGAGCCGGTCGGCGACCTTGGCGTACAGCGGCGTGGTCACCGCGGTGGCCAGCACGTAGATCGAGAAGAGCCACGGGAACTGCTCGAACCCGCCCAGGTCCTTCACCACGCTCGGCACCGCGGTCGCCAGGATCGTCATGTCGATCGCGACCAGGCTCAGCGACACCATGACCGCGAGCAGGATCGGCCCGCGTTCGCTACGAAGTCCTATCGAGCTGCGAGTGGGTCTGGTGGAGGTGGACACACTTTTCCGCAAGCCTCACGGCCGCCGATTCATTCCTGGGCATTCCTGGGGAGTCACTTCTCGAGCTCGGCGAGGTCGAAGACCTCGTCGGCGGGAGGCTCCTCGACCTCGAACTCCTCGTCGAAGTCGGAGAAGGTGAGCTCGCCGGCGCTGCCTTGGGTCCACTTCACGATCCGGTGCGGCTCCGAGGCCAGGACGTACGTCCGGCTCTCGGTGTCGCCGTGGGTGACGTCGAGGCGTACGGAGGGACCCTCGGCGGCCATCGCCGGGCCGACCGTCTGCGCCTCGGCCTCGGCCGGGACCATCTGGGCGGTGAGACTGTCGATGCTGCAGAAGGCGCGCAGGCTGGCCAGCTCACCCTCGAGCTTCACCCACTTGTCGCCGACCCGCTTGGCGATGCGCTCGCCCTCGCCCTTGGCCGGCGCGATCGACTTCCAGAACGCCTCGTCGCCCTGATACCAGGCCGAGCCGGCGATGGCGCGCAGCGAGATCTCACCGTCGCCGATGCTGACCTTGCCGACGCAGGTGTCCTCGGCGGAGACGTCGAGATCGACGGTGATCTTGGTGCCCTCCGAGTCGAGCACGTCGCCCTCGACGTGGACGGTGTCGAGGTCGTGCATCGCTGTTCGTGCGTGCTCGGCGATCTGGTTCCCGGGCTCCTTCGCGTAGTCGCGTGCCTGGGACAGGGTGCCCTCCTCCTCGCCACAGCCGGTGAGAGCGCTGGTCAGCGCGACGGTGAGGGCGGTCGTGAGCACGGCTTGGCGAAACACGCGGCCTATCGTGACAGAATTTGCGAACTGGTCAATGCGAAGGCGCCTGTACGTCGGCAACCCACTCGGGCACCAGCTTGCTGGCCGGCCCCTGGCGGGCCTCGTCGAAGAGGTGCGAGGTCTCGGACGAGTCCAGGTTGAGCTCGAGCGTCCTGGCACCGGCGACCGCGGCCATACGTACGAAACCGGCGGCCGGATAGACCGCGCCGCTGGTGCCGACGGCGACGAAGAGGTCGGCCTGGATGAGGGCCCGCTCGATCAGGTCGAGGTCGTAGGGCATCTCGCCGAACCACACCACGTCGGGCCTCAGCGTGCTGTTGCCACACCCTGGGCAGGCGGGCACGTCGCCGAGGTCGTCGTCCCAGGCGAACCGGCCCTGACACGAGGCGCAGAGGGCGGAGAGCAGCTCGCCGTGCATGTGCACGATCCGGCGGGAGCCGGCTCGCTCGTGCAGGTCGTCGACGTTCTGCGTGACCACGAGCAGGTCGTCGCCGAGGATCTGCTCGAGCCTGGCCAGCGCGATGTGGGCCGGGTTGGGCGCCACCGCCCGCAGCTCTCGGCGCCGGTCGTCGTAGAACCGGTGCACCGTCGCGGGATCGCGCTGGAAGGCCTCGGGCGTGGCGACGTCGTCGACGTGGTGCCCCTGCCAGAGTCCGTCGGCGTCGCGAAAGGTCGCGAGACCGCTCTCTGCAGAGATCCCGGCTCCGGTGAGCACGACAACTTTCACAAGCACTGAGGCTAGCGATGTCGACGAAGCCTTCGCTGCCCCGGACGGCTGTTGTGGACTTCTGCCCGGCACAGTCGGGAAAGGCGCCCCCGATATCGGGGACCGCCGGCTCGGTTCGTCCAGCAGGCCGCGAGCGGTCTTACGGTCGCAGCATGTCGTACTTCGTCCTCGTGGCGTGGCTCGTCCAGGTGGCCGTGGGGGTCTTCCTGATGACGGGCTGGTTCCGGCACGGCCGCGCTCACCCACGCGTGGTGATCACCCACGTCGTTCTCTCCGCCATCGGGCTCGGGACGTGGGTGACGTACGTCCTCACCGACCAGGTCCTCTACGCATGGGCGGCCTTGGTCATGATCACGATCGGCAACGCCTTCGGCGACAACATGCTGTTGCGGCGTACGCGGCGTCTGGGCGGCAGCCACCTCTCGATGGTCAACACGTACAAGCTCGCCCTTCGCTCGATCTTCAACGGCCGGCTGCCGTTCCGCGTCGGCTTCCACGCCCTGTTCGCCGGCGTCGTCTACTTCTCCACGCTGGCCGTCTGCATCGCCGCGACCGTCGCGTAGGTCCGTTCAGCCGTGCGGCGAACCGCGCGACCGCGATACTGGCCCCATGGGTGCGGGCGGGGCGTTTCTGATCATCATCGTCGGGGCGGTGCTGCTCGGCTTCGTGGCCCTCGCGATCGCCCTGCTCGTCGCCGCCGGGGTGGTGCGGATGTCGGGGAGGAACCCGAAGCCGCTGGCCTGGACCGGCGTCGGCGTGCTCGCGATTCCGGTGCTGTTCGTCGTCACCCTCGTCGTCTTCTCCCAGCTCAACCGCGACCCCGGCACCATCGAGATCGACCTGCGTGAGCCGGTCCGGCTCTCCAGCCTGCCCGAGGACAACGAGGCCTACCCGGGGATCCGCGACTACGCCAGCGAACGTGTCGATCTCGTGCTGCCCGACGGTCGTCGCTTCGAGGCCGAGGTCGACGGGGTGCTGGTCTGGTCGAAGGACGGGTACGTCACCCGGGTCTCGTTCGACCGGCGGGCCCGAAAGGACGGCGAGACCGAGTCCCTCACCCATGAGTGGGAGAGGGAGCTCGGTGGCGCCGGCACCGTGGAGGCCGATGTGGACTACTCAGATCACGGGCGGGTCCGGGCAGCGGTGCTCGCCGATCCGACCCCGTAGGGCCCACCCGGTCAGCCCGTCCTGTTGACCACGACGAACGGGCAGGCGAACGGGTCGCGGTCGCCGAGGCCGACGCGGTTGAGATGACGGACGACGATGGCGTACGACTCCAGGAGACCGGCCTCGGTGTAGGGGACGCCCTGCTCGGCACAGTAGGCGCGGACCAGGGGCTGGGCGCGGCGAAGAGTGCTGCTCGGCATGCTGGGGAAGAGGTGGTGCTCGATCTGCAGGTTCAGGCCACCCATGAACCAGTCGACCCAGCGCCCGCCGCGGATGTTGCGGGAGGTCAGGACCTGGCGGGAGAGGAAGTCGATCCTGGTGTCGCGCGGAACCAGCGGCATGCCCTTGTGGTTGGGGGCGAAGCTGGCGCCCATGTAGACGCCGAAGACGGCCAGCTGCACGCCGAGGAATGCCGCGCCCAGGCCGAGGCCGAGAACCGAGAAGACCAGGACCGGCCAGCCGATCAGCCGCACCGCCAGGAACGCTGCCTCCGTACGGCGATGCTTGAGGTCCCGGTCGCCGATCACGGTGCGGACGGCGCCGACGTGGAGGTTGACGCCTTCGAGGGTCAGCAGCGGGAAGAACAGCCATCCCTGGCGGGCGGTGAGCCACCGCTTGAAACCTGTACGCCGCTCGACGTCCTCGGGGGTGAACAGCAGGACCGATGGGCGGATGTCCTCGTCCGCGCCGACCTTGTTCGGGTTGGCGTGGTGGCGGGTGTGCTTGCGCATCCACCAGCCGTAGCTCAGCCCGACGACCAGGTTGCCGAGGATGCGAGAGGCCCATTCGTTCTTCGGGCCGGAGGCGAAGATCTGCCGGTGGGCGCCGTCGTGGGAGAGGAACGCCGTCTGGGTGAACAGGACCCCGAAGGCCGCTGCGACCAGCAGCTGCCACCAGGTCTGCCCGAGGGCGAGCATGGCGATCAGCGCGAGCGCGTAGCCGGTGCCGAGGAGGGCTGCACGGCGGGCGTACGTCCGCGGCGACCGCGCCAGGAGGCCCTCTTGCCTGACGCGACTCATCAGCTCGGTGTAGGCGTTGACCTGGCGGTGAGCCTGGCCGGGGAGCGTGGCCATCGTGGTCACCGCCCCAGACGCCGCAGGCGGGCCATGGCCAGCGGCAGGCAGATCGCGATGATGGCGACCGGCCAGAGGACGGCCATGGTCAGCGCGTGCTCGCCGACCCAGGTGGTGGCGGGAGCGGCCACGTTGCCGAAGAGCTCACGGGTGGCGATGACGGTGGAGGAGAGCGGGTTCCACTCGGCGGGGATGGCCAGCCAGCCGGGCATCAGGTCGGTCGGCACGATCGTGTCGGCGACCATGGCGAGCGGGAAGACGAGCGCGAAGTACTTCATCGCCGCCTCGGGTCCACTGACCAGCAGGCCGAGCAGGATGCCGACCCAGGAGAAGGCCAGACGCAGCAGCACCAGCAGCCCGAGCGCGACGAGGACACCGCCGAGCCCGAGATGGGCCTGCCAGCCGAAGAGCGTCCCCAGCGCCAGCAGGATGGACAGCTCGACCACCGCCAGGATCATGTCGGCCAGGGCGCGCCCGGCCAGCACTGCCACCGGTGACATGGGAAGGGATCGCATACGGTCCAGTACCCCGCCGCGTACGTCCTCAGCGATCGAGATCGTCGTGTTCCCGATGCCGAACGCCATGGTGAGCGCGAAGAGGCCCGGGAGCAGGAACTCCCGATACTCGGCCCCCGGCACGTCCATCGCGACCCCGAAGGCCTCGCCGAAGACGAAACCGAACATCGCCACGGCCATCACCGGGATCATCAGCGTGCCGAGGAGCTCGTCGGGGCGGCGTACGAGATGGAGGAGGTGGCGCTTGGCCACGACCCAGGTGTCGACCGCCGCCCACGTGATGCGTGATCCGTGGATGTCGGAGACGTCGGTCATGGCCCCAGCAATGGACCCAGTGATGGACACAGACATCTCAGGCCCCCTCGGTCAGCAGCAGGAACGCCTCGTCGAGGTCGCGGCCGCCGACGCTGGACTTGAGCTCGGCGGGCGATCCCTCGGCCACGACGCGACCGCGGTCGACCATCGTGATGCGTGAACACAAGCGGTCGGCCTCCTCCAGGTACTGGGTGGTCAGCAGCACGGTCGTGCCGGACTCGGCCAACTCGCGGACCGCGTCCCAGACCTCGAGCCGGCTGCGCGGGTCGAGCCCGGTGGTGGGCTCGTCGAGGAAGAGCACGTGGGGGCTGCGGATGAGGCTGACGGCGAGGTCGAGCCGTCGCCTCATGCCTCCGGAGTAACCGCGGACCGGGCGGTCGGCGGCTTCGACGAGCCCGAAGCGCTCCAGCAGCTCACCGGAGCGCTGACGTGCCTGCTTGGCCCGCATCCGGTACAGGCGGGCGAACATCTCCAGGTTCTGCCGGCCGCTCAGGACCTCGTCGACGGCGGCGTACTGTCCGGCGATACCGATGCGGGCGCGCACCCCCGCCCGGTCGTGGACGACGTTGCGGCCGGCGACCCAGGCCTGACCGGAGTCGAGGCGGGCGAGGGTGGCCAGGATGCGTACGGTGGTGGTCTTGCCGGCGCCGTTGGGCCCCAGCAGTCCGTGGACGGTGCCGGGGGCGACGGCGAGGTCGATGCCGTCCAGCGCGGCACCACGACCGGGATAGCTCTTGCGGAGCCCTTGGGTCCAGATGGCGGGTTCGTCGGTGATCATGCTGCTGTCTCCATGTCCTTTGCGGGGATGCGTCGGGCGGTGGCTGTTCGGCCCCTCCGGCCCTCGGTGGTCGAGCTTGTCGAGATCACACCGGCCGGGGTCACCTCGTCGTAGCGGCCCAGTGCGATCCGAGCGATGTTGAGCAGCGACTCGCTGCCCTCGGTGTAGTAGCCGCAGTGGCCGGGGATGTCGCCGGTGCCGAACGTGGTCGCACCGAGCTCGGGATGCAGCGGGTTGCGGCCCAGACCGAGCCGGCCGAGGCGTACCTGCGGGATCAGCCGGATCCGGTCGGTCTCGCCGTAGCCGGCCCACAGCCGCGTGCCGGTGCCGAGCTCGGAGCGGTGGACCACACCCATGCCCGGGCTGCCCAGCGCCACGCAGTCCTCGGCGCGAGCCGCGGCGAGGGCGAGGCCGGCGACCGTGGAGCCGTAGCTGTGGCCGATCAGGGTGAGGTGGGCATCGCGGGGCAGGTAGTGGGTGAGGGCGGCCAGGTCGTTCGCGCCGGCATAGGCCGCGTCGTTGGTGATCGCGTTGTACCACTCCGGCGGCGCGTGGTAGCCCACCCAGACCACGACGGCCGACCGGCTCTCGGGCGCGAGCTCCTGCATCGTACGAAGCAGGAGCTGCCCGCGGCTGCGGGGGCTGTGAGCCTCCTGGCTGGTGAAGTAGTTGCCGAGGTGGTGGCCGTTGCCGGGCACGACGACCGCGATGTGGTCGGCGTTCACGACGTCTCCGAAGACCTCCACGACCCGCGCTCCGCCGGGAGGGTCGCAGGCGAGCAGCCGGGGTCCGATGGTTCCGTCGGCCTCGTCGAGGCCGTATCTGAGCGGCGTCACTGTCATGGCTGTGACGTTAGGAAGCGGGTTCACCGCCGCGCGTCACTCCCGGGAGCCATTCGACCCCCTACCGGGGTAGTCGGGGATGCCCCTTGGAACCAGACCCGATGCGACTCGTCGCTGGGATGAGCCGCACTGAGGAGAAATTATCGCGTCTCGTCAAATCCGTTTCGCCTTGGAGGACGAACCACGCCGTGGCGCGACTTTGTGATCCAGATCACGTCCATCAGACCGGGCCGCGGCTGGCCGTTCGGTGGCAGCGCCTGTCGAGTGGAAGGGACAGTCATGAGTGAACAGTCACGTCGCGGTTTCCTGGTGATCGCCGGGGCCGGGACAGCGGCAGCGGTCGGTGCGGTTGCCGTACCCAAGATCTTCGGTTCGACGTCCGCCGATGCGGCGGCCGGCCTGGAGTCGGTCGACCTGGCGAACGCGGAGTCGTTCGTGGTGCACGTGAAGAACGTCAAGCAGGGCCAGCTGGTGATCATGGTCGGCGACCGCGAGGTCCTGGTGACTGATCGGGAGCTCGCCGCCCGCCTGGCCGGATCCACGCGGACCGCCTGACCTGACCACGGGCCGGCGTACCGCGGGCACCCTTCGTACCTCATCTCATCGATCAGCACCTCTAGTGGAGGAACTTCATGTCGTCCCATCGCGAAGCACCGGAGATCTCGAAGGATCCGGTCGCCGACAACACCGATGTCTACGCGTTCGTCAGCCCGGACAAGCCGGACACGGTCACCCTCATCGCAAACTTCATCCCGTTCCAGAACCCGTTCGGCGGTCCGAACTTCTACGAGTTCGGCGACGACGTGCTCTACCAGATCAACATCTCCAACGGCGGAGACGGCAAGACCGACATCAGCTACCAGTTCCGGTTCCGGGCCGAGATCCGGAACAAGAAGACCTTCCTCTACAACACTGGACCGATCACCTCGATCGAGGACAAGACCTGGAACCGTCCGCAGTACTACACGGTCACCCGAGTGGAGAAGGGCAGGTCCCGGACCCTGGCCCGTGACCTCCCCGTACCGCCGGTCAACGTAGGCATCCGGAGCACGCCGGACTACGCCAAGCTCGCGAAAGCGGCAGTCCACACTCTCGACGGCGGACGCACGGTGTTCGCCGGGCAGCGCGCGGACGGCTTCTTCGCTGACCTGGGCAGCATCTTCGACCTCGGTACGCTGCGGCCGTTCCAGATGGCGCACCTGATCCCGTCAGCTGCAGCGGTCGGGGTCAACGGTCTGCAGGGCTCGAACGTGCACACGATCGCACTCCAGGTCCCGATCAGCGACCTGACCCGCAACGGCCGGGTCCCCAAGGACGTGATGGACCCGAAGGCGACCATCGGTGTCTGGGCGTCGGCCAGCCGGCAGCAGTCCAGGATCTTCGACGAGCTTCTCGGCATCTCCGTGTGGCACGGCCCGCACAAGCAGGTTTCGCGGCTGGGCAATCCCCTGTTCAACGAGGTCATCGTGCCGATGGCGGAAAAGGACAGGTGGAACAGCCGACCGCCGTCGAAGGACCGCGAGTACGCCAAGTACGTGACCACGCCGGAGCTCGCCGGCCTGCTGCCCGTGCTCTACCCGGACGTGTTCCCGAACCTGGCGGCGTACAAGAAGCCGCGGGCGGACCTCGCAGCGATCCTGCTGACCGGGATCCCGGAGGGGGTGGTGCCGGGATTCCAGAACTACACCGGCCCGGTCGAGTCCGACCTGCTCCGACTGAACGTCGCCGTTCCGCCGGCCAAGACACCGAATCCGCTCGGCCTCGTCGCCGGCGATGCCGCCGGATTCCCCAACGGACGCCGGGTCTTCGACGACGTGGTCACTGTCGAGCTGCGAGCGGTCGCCGGGCTCACCATCCCGCTCGTCGACCCGAAGTTCACCCCCGACGACGCGGCGAGCGCGATCAACGACGGTACGTCGAACACGAACTCCGACTACCTGAAGGTGTTCCCGTACCTCGGTACGCCCGCCGGCGGATACCAGTCCAAGCCGGGCGTGCCGGCCGCGTCATGAACAAGGACGCGAATCTCCTCGAGAACCCCCATGCCGGGCGGGGGTCATCGGTGCTGCTGGACATCGGTGGCGACATCGGTGCCCTGGTCATCGAGATGCCGGCCGAGCTCGAAGGGCTGGAGATCGAGCTGCGCCCGACCGGCCGAGCCGTCCCGGCTGGGCCGGAGGATGCGAAGGGCCACAGCCACGATGAACTCGATCACGGTCATCACCACGGGCTGCCGCACGTAGCTGTGGTGCCGCGACCGACGCCCGAGGGCGACACGGTCCACTCGGCTGTCTTCTACGAGGTCCCCGAGGGGTCCTACGAGCTGTACGTCCGACCGGACGGTCCGGTCCGGCTGACCGTGGACGTCAGCGGAGGGAAGGTCACCTACGCAATCTGGCCACGCTGACATGAATGGCCCGGCCCGCACCATCGCGGGCCGGGTCATGCGTCTCTCGCCCGTCAGACGTGCGGCGCGACCAGGCCGCTCTCGTAGGCGAACACCACGGCCTGGGCGCGGTCGCGCAGGCCGAGCTTGCCGAGGATGCGGCTGACGTGGGTCTTCACGGTCTGCTCGGCCAGGAAGAGCTCGGCGGCGATCTCGCTGTTGGAGCTGCCTCGGGCGATGTTCTCGAGCACCTCGCGCTCACGCTCGGTCAACTGCTTGAGGCGCGGGTCGGCCCGCCTCTTCCTAGGCGCGCGGGCGAACTGGGCGATCACCTGCCGGGTCACCGACGGTGAGAGCAGCGCCTCGCCTGCGTGGACCACGCGGATGGCGGAGGCGAGCTCGTCCGGAGAGGCGTCCTTGAGCAGGAACCCGCTGGCACCGAGACGCAGGGACTCGTGGACGTACTCATCGGCGTCGAAGGTGGTCAGCATGATCACCTTGATCTGTGCGGTGGCCGGGTTCTCGGCGAGCTGCCGGAGCGCCTCGATCCCGTCCATCACCGGCATCCGGACGTCCATCAGCACCACATCAGGATGGGTACGCCGCACCACCTGCACCGCCTCGGAGCCGTCGGCGGCGGTGCCGACCACCTCGATGTCCGGCTGGGTGCTGAGCAGCGCCACGAATCCGGAGCGCACCATGTCCTGGTCGTCGACGACCACGATCTTCACCGTCACGCCGCCACCCCCGTAGCGCAAGCGCCAGAATACGGGCGCGGCGGCGTGTTGTGCTCACGGTTCACTCGCTTGCGCTCGTTCACGGGGTCTTCCTACCGCGTTTGGAGAGGGCGCGCACAACGGTTTGCTTCGGGAGTCGCGCGTCGACGACGAACGCGTTCTCTCCAGTTGCCCCGGCGGTGAGGCTGCCACCGACGGCGGCGGCGCGCTCACGCATCCCGATCAGTCCGTGACCCCCGCTGGCGTTCTCCCCCGCGGCGGTCGGGGCGGGGCCGGCGAGCGTGTTGGTCACCCGGATCTCGAGATCCTGCTCGCCTAGCGTCAGATCGATGCTCACCGGCTCGCTGGGAGCATGGCGGCGGGCGTTGCTGAGCGCCTCCTGCACGATCCGATAGGCGGCGGTGCCGACCTCGGGAGCCACATCGGTGACCTCCGGAAGCTCGCCGCGCACCTCGACCCGCTGCCCCGTCCCTCGGGCCGAGTCGAAGAGGCCGGCGAGACCGTCGATGCCCGGCACCGGGACCCGGCCCGACTGACCCTCCTCGGTGCGCAGGACATCGAGGACACCACGCATCTGCCGCAGGGCCGAGGCGGCGAGGTCGGCGATCTCGGCGAACTCCGCCTCGGCCGCCGGGCTGACGTCGTCGACCCGGTGCGGCGCCGATCTGGCCTGGACGGTGATCAGCGACATGTTGTGGGCGATCACGTCGTGCAGCTCGCGGGCGATGCGCGCCTTCTCCTCGACGACCGAGCGCCGCTCGTGCTCCTCCTGCAAGGCGCTGCGGCTCTCGGCCAGCCGCCTGGCGACGGCGGCGAGGGCGCCGAACAGCAGCGCGAGCGAGGCGAAGTTGGCCACCTCCACGAGCGAGTCGCCGATGTCGTTCCACGTCCATCCGACCACGGCCAGGACCACTCCGGCGGCAACCTGAATGGCCAGGGTGATCGCCGCCAGCCGCCACCCGGCGACCAGGGTCAGCACAACCAGCACCAGAAGCTGGGTCAGCGTCGGCGGCGGCACCATCCATGGCCATCCGTCCTCGCTCACCCTCACGATCGCCAGTGCGGCCACGGTCACCGCGGCCAGGGAGAGCCCGGCCGCCTCCACCGGCCGCCGGAGCGCCAACGGAACCGAGGCGGCGTGCGTGACCCCGATCAGCAGAGCGACCCCGCCCGCGACCTCATAGGGGTCGGTGGTCAGGACCGCGGCCTCCACGATCGCGAGCACGGTCGCGGCGACGTACAAGGCCAGACGACCGCGGCCAGGCCAGGTCTTCAGCATGCTTTCAGTAATACCAGGGCATCGCGTGCGTGGCGCATGCTCCGCACAACTCGTGCAGTCGCGCTGCCCCTGAGCGCCTATGGCCTCCGTCTGGACGATGTACGCGCCGACTGCACCGTTCTGTACTGGTGGCGCCCAAGTTCCTGGAGATCGAAGTGGGTGACCTCGCCGATCGAGAATTGGTCACTCTGGGCCTTCCCGAGCGGCTCCGGAAGGCCCAAATCGACCCGTTCACCGGGTGACGCGCTACCTGCCCACGGCAGCCTTGTCCTCGTCCTGCGTTCGGATTGTGCCCTCGCCGGACTCGATCCGGCTCTTCAGGCTGACGGTGATGTAGTGGGTCCAGGCGTCGTAGCAGACGTCGAAGCACTCGTCGCCGCGGCTGAGGCCCTCGTGGGTGAAGGTCACCCGGGTCTGGTCGCCATCGCGGTCGATGTCGAAGCGTCCGGTCGTGCCGATCCACTCCTTCTTGTCCGCGATGAAGTCGAGGTAGCCGTCGGTGAACTCCCACACGACGCGCTCGCCCGGAACCAGCTCCTTGACGAGCTGCTTGGAGTAGTGGATGTCCGGCACCAGGTAGTACCACTCGGCACCGACCTGGTCGGTGGGTCCGGCGATGTGGTGCCCCCACCAGGAACGTACGTCGTTGATGGCTTCGTACGCCTCCTGAGGGGTGGCGTCGACGGTGAAGGTTGCGGTGAGGTCGCTCATGGTTGTCTCCTGAGATCGGCTCTGACTTTCATCATGGACTTGCATCATGCAAGCACCACCGTAGACACAGACACTTTCATCATGCAAGTGACTTGCTAGACTCTTCACTGTGCTCGGAAAGACGTACGACGGTCAGATCTGCTCCATCGCCCGATCTCTGGAGATCGTGGGCGAGCGCTGGACCCTGCTGATCCTGCGGGACGCGATCTTCGCCGGCGTCACGCGCTACGGCGACTTCCAGCACAACCTCGGCATCTCCACGAACATCCTGAAGACACGCCTCGCCTCCCTCGTCGAGGCCGGCCTGATGACCCGCGACGACGCCGGCGACTACCGGCCGACCGCCATGGCCCAAGGGCTACGCCCCGCGCTGATCGCGCTCACCGAGTGGGGGGATACCTGGTTCGCCCCCGACGGCCGCCCGATCGACTACCTCCACGCGGACTGCGGCGAACCCGTCCACCTCGAGACGCGCTGCGAGCAGCACGGCACCGTCCCACCGGAGGACGTCGTGGTCCGCCCCGGCCCGGGCATGCCCGCGGACTACCTGGCGGCCCGCCGGCCGGTTCGGAACCGATGACGCAGCAGTGCCCGCCGCGACTCGCAGCAGGCACTGTGAGGGTCAGGCGTCGACGAGATCTCGGTCGCTGGTCTCCCCCAGCCGGACCAGGGAGAAGACGCTCAGGAGGCAGAACGCGGCGATGACGGTGGAGAGCATGATGGTGCTCGCACCGGCCTTCTGCATAGACGCGAAGAGGAGCGGCGAGAGCCCTGCCCCCATGCCGGCGAGCTGGTAGCCCAGCGAGGCCCCGGTGTAGCGCGAGGAGGTCTTGAAGACCTCGCTCATCAGCGCTGCGAGCGGACCGTAGAAGGCGGCGTGGATGACCGACTGCCCCAGGACCACCGCAAGGACCAGCAGCGCGGTGCTCCCGCTGTCGAGCATCGGGAAGAGCAGATATCCGAAGACGGCGGTCGCGACGGCCGCGGAGAGCACCACGGGCCGACGGCCGACCCGGTCGGTGAGCGCGGACCAGCCGATGATCCCGATGACGGCGCCGGCCGAGGACAGCGTCAGGGCGTTGAGCACCGCCGGGCGCTCGAAGCCCGCCCCGATGGCGTAGCTGATCAGGAAGGTGGTCAAGGTGCCTTGCACCACGAAGGCGCCGAGCCCCACCCCGACGGCCAGCAGGAGCGTGCGCGGGTGGTTGCGGAGCACCTCCATCAGCGGCGTCTTCGCGTCGGCCTTCTTCTCCTTCATCGCTTCGAAGGCGGGCGACTCGGTCACGCTGAGGCGGATCCACAGGCCGACGGCGAGCAGGACGATGCTGAGCAGGAACGGCACGCGCCATCCCCAGGCGGTGAACTGCTCGGGAGTGGTGACCGTGGCCATCAGCGCCATCACCGCGGTGGAGAGGACCATTCCGGCCGGGGCACCTGCATTGGTGAACGATGCCCACAGACCACGCCGAGAGGTGGCGTGCTCGGCGGTGATCAGCACCGCGCCGCCCCACTCGCCACCGATCGCGACACCCTGGATGACCCGAAGCAGGACGAGAAGCACCGGCGCGGCTGCGCCGATCTGGCCATACGTCGGCAGGCAGCCGATCAGGAAGCTGACCAACCCCATGATCAGCATGGTCAGGACCAGCATCTTCTTCCGGCCGAGCCGGTCGCCGAAGTGGCCGAAGATCACGCCGCCGAGCGGGCGCGCCAGGTAGCCCGCGGCGAAGGTGCCGAAGGACGCGATCGTTCCGGTCACCGGGTCGAGGTTGGAGAAGAAGACCTCATTGAAGACCACGGCCGAGGCGGTGGAGTAGAGCAGGAAGTCGTAGTACTCGATCAAGCTGCCCGTGAAGCTGCTGGCGACGATCCGGCCCATCTGCGTACGTGGGGCGGTCGTGCTACCACCGGAGGTGAGGGTCATTTTGGGGGCTCCATTCAGGATTCCTGTTTATCAGGATTCCTGTCAATTCTAGTGATACACGTCACCCCGTCAAGGGGTCCGGCGGTGAAAAGAGAGGCCTAGAGACCGAGCAGACGGAGCGCGTTGTCCCGGAACAACAGCGGTCGGACCTCGTCCTTGATCTCGAGCTTGTCGAGGTCGGCGAACCAGCGGTCAGGGGTGATCAACGGGAAGTCGGACCCGAAGAGCACCTTGTGGCGCAGCGGGCCGTTGAGCTGCTTGACCAGCTGGGGCGGGAAGTACTTCGGCGACCAGCCCGAGAGGTCGATGTGCACGTTGGCCTTGTGGGTGGCGATCGAGATCTGGACGTCGACCCACGGGACGGCGGGGTGCGCCATCACGATCTGGAGGTCCGGGAAGTCGGCGGCGACATCGTCGAGCAGCAGCGGGTCGGAGTGGCGCAGCCTGATCCCGCGTCCGCCCGGAAGGCCGGCACCGATCCCGGTCTGGCCGGTGTGGAACAGCGCGACCACATCGAGCTCTTGGAGGGTCGCCCACAGCGGACTGTGC
The DNA here is from genome assembly GCF_013408335.1 of Nocardioides panzhihuensis. Classification (NCBI taxonomy): domain Bacteria; kingdom Bacillati; phylum Actinomycetota; class Actinomycetes; order Propionibacteriales; family Nocardioidaceae; genus Nocardioides; species Nocardioides panzhihuensis. The sequence continues at coordinate 4,730,600 of NZ_JACBZR010000001.1, forward strand.
TCAGGGGCGGCCGGCGAGAACGCCTGCAGCCCGGGATGGAACTTGAAGCCGCGTACGCCGTAGTCCTCGACGAGCCGGCGCGCCTGCTTCACGGCCGCCTCGCCCTTGCGAGGGTCGACCGAGCCGAACGGGATCAGCACGTCGGCGTGCTCGGTCGCCCGCTCGGCGATCTCCTCGCTCGACAGCGGCGGGTGGTCGAGACCGGTCGAGGCGTCGACGGTGAAGATCACCGCGGCCATGTCGCGCTCGCGGTAGTAGGCGGCGAGGTCGTCGACGGTCGGCGTGCGCGGGTGGTCGCCGCGGAAGTACGCCGCGGAAGCGTCCATCAGCTCCTGGTCGAGCGAGAAGTGGCCGTGATGGTCTGCCTCGACGTGGGTGTGCATGTCGAGGGCTCGGATCGAGGCTGTGTCGATGCGGGGCTCGTAGCGGGTCATCGGGTGGTTCCTTCCGGGGTGCCGTACAGCTCGCGCACCCGGGACTTCAGCAGCTTCCCGGAGGCGTTGTGCGGGATCTCGTCGACGAAGACGACGACCTTGGGGATCTTGTAGCGGGCGAGCCGGCCGCCGAGGTGCTCGAGCAGGTCGGACTCGGTGAGGGCGGTGCCGGGGCGGCGTACGACGACGGCGCGACCGACCTCGCCCCAGCGCTCGTCGGGGACGCCGATGACGGCGGCCTCGGCCACGCCGTGATGGGTGTAGATCGCCTGCTCGACCTCTGCCGGGTAGACGTTCTCGCCGCCGCTGATGAACATGTCCTTCACCCGGTCGACCACGTAGAGGAAGCCGTCGTCGTCGAGCATCGCGACATCACCCGTACGCAGCCAGGGTCCGTCGAAGGCAGCCTCCGTCGCCGCTTCGTTGCGCCAGTAGCCGGGAGTCACGTTGGGACCGCTGACGTGCACCTCACCGGTCTGGCCGGGAGCCGCCTCATCGTTGCCGGGCGCCACGACGCGTACGTCGGTGAAGAAGCAGGGAGTGCCGGCCGAGCCGAGCTTGTCGAGGCCGTCGCCGGCGCGCAGCATGGTGGTCCCCGGGGAGGCCTCGGTCAGGCCGTAGCCCTGGATGATGTGCAGGCCGCGGGACTGCCAGGTGTCGAGGAGCGTGCGCGGGATCGGCGCGCCGCCGCTCAGGGCCGAGCGGAGGCTGTCGAGGTCGGCGGTGGCCCAGGTCGGCTCCTGGGCGAGAGCCTGGTACATCGAGGTGACGCCGAAGAGCAGGGTGACCCGTTCACGCTCGATGGTGGCGATCGCCGAAGCCGGGTCGAAGCGGGCCGCGATGAGGGACGTACCACCCTTGAGGAAGGTCGGGAGCAGCACCTGGTTGAGCGCGGCGGTGTGGAACAGCGGAGCGGTGACCAGCGCGACCTCGTCGGAGCGCAGATCGACGTCGACGAGCAGGTTGAAGGCGTTCCAGGCGATGTTTCCGTGCGTCAGCATCACGCCCTTGGGGCGGCCGCTCGTGCCGGAGGTGTACTGGATCATGAAGACGTCGCCCAGGCCGACCTCGACGTCGATCCGCTCCCCCGCGACCTCGGCGACCTCGGCCAGCGTGTCGAGACCGCGGCCGCCGGACGCGGTGAACCGGTGGCTCGGCAGCCCGAGGGCCGCGACCGGCTCGGCGGCGACGGTCGCGTCGAAGTCGTCGGCGTGGACCAGGAGCACCGGCTCGGCGTCGGCGAGGATCCAGGCGAGCTCCGGCGGCGCCAGCCGGGTGTTGAGCGGCAGGAAGATCGCGCCCAGCCGCGCGGTGGCGAAGAGCGTCACCACGAGCTCGACGGAGTTCAGGCCCAGGAAGGCGACCCGGTCCCCGGCTGCGACGCCGCGGGCACGCAGGCCGTGGGCGAGCGCCTCGACGAGGCGGTCGACCTGGGCGTACGTTACCGCCGCGTCGTCCTGCACGAACGCCCGTGCGCCAGGGGTCATCCGGGCCCGGCGGGCGGGCCACGATCCGATGCCGCTGTCCAACATGTCGATCCTCGTTCCTCTCGTGGACTCAGCTCGTGGACTCAGCCGAGTCCGATATCTGCCTTGATCTCCAGCAGTCGCCGCAGCGCCTGGTCGCGGCGCTCGACGAGCTCCTCCGCCGAGGTCCCGTCGAGCTCCTCGTCGACGCCGTCGACCAGCTTCTCGACCAGAGCAGGCGTGAGCGCGGGATGACCCAGGTCGTCCCACCAGTCGACCATCGGCGGGCCGAGGTGCTCGAGCACGTGGCCGAGCCCGCCAGGACCGCCGGAGAGGTGCTGGGTCGCGAAGGGGCCGAGCAGCGACCAGCGCAGACCAGGGCCGTCGGAGATCGCGGTGTCGATGTCGGCGACCGAGACGATGCCCTGGTCGACGAGGTGGTAGGCCTCGCGCCACAGCGCCGCCTGGAGCCGGTTGGCGACGTGGCCGGGCACCTCGCGTCGGATGTGGATGGGACGTTTGCCCAGGTGGCGCAGGGTCTCCAGGGCAGCGTCGACGGCATCCGACGATGTCGCCGAGCCGCCCACGACCTCGACCAGCGGCACCAGGTGCGGCGGGTTGAACGGGTGGGCGACGAGCACCCGCTCCGGGTGGTGGGTGCAGGCGTCCTGGAAGGTGCTCGGCATCAGGCCCGAGGAGCTGCTGGTCAGGAGTACGTCGGGGGCGGCGGCCGCGTCGAGCGCGGCGAAGATCTCGCGCTTGACCTCCAGCCGCTCGGGCCCGCTCTCGAGCACCAGGTCGGCCTCACGCCCGACCTCGGCGAGGCTCTCGGCGAAGCGAAGCGTGCCTCGCGGCTCGACCAGCGGCGAGTTCGGGATCTGCGCCCGCAGCCGCTCCTCGGCACCCTCGGCCGGGTCCCAGGCGACCACGTCGAGCCCGTGCTCGAGCCCGAGCACCACCCAGCTGACCCCGATCGCGCCGGTGCCGACGACCCCGAGCGTACGAACCTTCTGGCCGCTCCTCATGAGCTGCTCCTTCGGCTCAGCGCGCCCGAGGTCGCCAGCGCGACGAACGGGTCCAGGGATGCCGGGTCGGCGAGCGCGTCCCGGCTGGCGACATCCTCGGGACGTACGCCCTGAAGGATGCGTTTGGCCGGCAGCTCGAGCTTCTTGCCGGTGAGGTTGCGCGGCACCGCGGGCACCTCGATCACCTCGTCAGGGATGTGCCGTGGGGAGAGCGCCGACCGCAGCGCGCCCACCAGGCGCGCCCGGAGCTGGTCGTCGAGGCGAGAGCCCTCGTCGGTGACGACGAAGAGCAGCAGCTCGCCGTTGCCTCCGTCGGGGTCCTCGAGGTGGACGACCAGCGAGTCGGCGACGCCGTCCACCTCCTCGGCGACGCGGTAGAACTCGGCGGTGCCGAGGCGTACGCCGCCGCGGTTGAGGGTCGCGTCGGAGCGACCCGCGACGTGGCAGCTGCCGTTGTCGTGGAAGAGGATCCAGTCACCGTGGCGCCACACGCCGGGATAGTGGTCGAAGTAGGCGCTCCGGTAGCGCGACCCGTCGTCATCGCCCCAGAAGCCGACCGGCATCGAGGGCATCGGCGAGGTGATCACCAGTTCACCGAGCTCGCCGGTGACCGGGCGGCCGGACTCGTCGAACGCGTGGGCGTCGACACCGAGGCAGCGACCGGAGATCTCGCCGGCGTAGACCGGGAGCAGCGGGTTGTTCTGAACGATGCCGGAGCAGACGTCGGTGCCGCCGCTGCCGACGTTGATCTGGGCGCCCGGGAGCTGCTCCCGAAGCCAGGCATAGCCCTCGGGCGGGAGTGGCGCTCCGGCCGAGCCGAGGACGCGAACCCGCAGCTCACCAAGGGTTCTGAGGTCGACGCCCTCCTTGCGGCAGGCCATCACGAACCCGGGGCTGGCACCCATCACGGTCGCTCCCGTCTCGGCCGCGAGCCGCCACTGCCAGGTGAGGTCGGGGTGCATCGGGTTGCCGTCGACCATGACGATCGAGGAGCGGACCAGCAGCGAGGAGACCAGGGCGTTCCACATCATCCAGGCGGTCGTGGAGAACCAGAGCATCCGGTCCTCGGGTCCCATGTCCCACGACAGCCCGTGGTTCTTGAGGTGCTCGAGCAGGACGCCGCCGTGGCCGTGGACGATCGCCTTCGGGCGACCCGTCGTGCCGGAGGAGAAGAGCACCACGAGCGGATGGTCGAAGGGCACCGGCTCGAAAGCGATCTCGGCGCCCTCCTCCGCGGCGAGAAGGGCGGTCCAGGAGAGCGCGTCGTCGACGCGATGCGGGCCGTACTCGACATCGATCACGTGGCGCACCGACGGCAGCTCGGCCCGGATCTCGGCCACCTGCTCGCGCCGGTCGATGTCCTTGGCGCCATAGCGGTAGCCGCCGGCGACCAGCAGCACGACCGGCTCGATCTGGGCGAAGCGGTCGATCACGCTGCGCGGACCGAACTCGCTCGCGCAGCTCGCCCAGGTCGCGCCCAGGCTGGCGGTGGCGAGGTAGGCGACCAGGGCTTCGGGGATGTTGGGGAGATAGCCGGCGACGCGGTCGCCGCGGCGTACGCCCAGCCTGATCAGCGCCGCCCGCGCCCGGGCCACCTGGTCGCGCAGGTCGCCGAAGGTCAGCTCGACGTCGTCACGGGTCTGCGAACGGCCGAGCACGGCGACCCGGTCGAGATCCTCGTCGGCGCCGAGCGCGTGCTCGGCATAGTTGAGCAGCGCGCCCGGAAACCAGCGCGCCCCCGGCATCTCTCGGGAGGTCAGGACGGCGTCGTACGCAGCATGGCTCCGCACCCCGAAGAACTCCCACACCGCCGACCAGAAGCCGTCGAGGTCGGTCACCGACCAGCGCCACAGCTCGTCGTGGTTGGTCATCTCCAGGCCGCGCTCGCGGGCGAGCCAGGCCAGGAACTCACCGACGCGGGAGGTGGAGAGCACGTCCGTCGGCGGCGTCCAGACGATGTCGCCCTGCTCGATCTGCTGCTGGGTCGCGCTCACTGGTCCGTCACCTTCTTGGCCCTGCCGTCGAGGAAGTCCTGCATCCGACCTTTGGCGTCGTCGGTCCCCTGCGCGATCGCGGCCATCAGCGACTCCATCAGGAAGCCGTCACGGGGGTTGGCCTCGGCGATGCGCGGCAGCGCCTGCACGACGGCGAAGTTGGTCTGCGGCGCGTTCTGGGCGATCCGGCCGGCCAGCTCGAGGGCGGTCTTGCGGCCGGTGCCGTCGGCGACCGCGTACTGGCTCAGGCCGAGTCCCAGCCCCTCCTGCGCGTCGTAGCGACGGCCGGTCAGCATCATGTCGGCCATCCGGGAGACCCCGATGAGCCGTGGGACGCGCACCGAGGCACCGCCGCCGACGAAGAGCCCGCGCTGCCCCTCGGGCAGAGCGTAGAAGGTGGACTCCTCCGCAACCCGGATGTGCGCGGCGGCGGCCAGTTCAAGGCCGCCTCCGACCACGGCGCCCTTCAGCGCCGCCACGACCGGGACGGGCCCGAACTCGATCTTCTCGAAGACCCGGTGCCACATCCGCGAGTGGGTGACTCCGGCGAGGGTGTCGCGCTCGGTCATCTCGGACAGGTCGAGCCCGGCGCAGAAGTGGTCGCCGTCCGCGTCGATGACGACGGCGCGTACGTCCGGCTCGAGGCCATCGAAGAACCGCTCGATCCCGAGCACCGCCTCATCGCTGAGCGCGTTCCGCTTCGCGGGACGGGCGAGGGTCAGCACCGCGATGTCGTCGACGCGCTCGGCGCGCAGGGCATCGGGCAACGCCGACCATGGGGAGGTTCCCAGCATCATGAACTCCTCTTGATTGACAGGAATCCTGATAATCGCAGAAGTAGGCGCCTCTCGCAAGCGCAGCGATGCTTGAATGACCGCATGACCGACGCACCCCTGCTGCTCTACGTCGTCAAGCAGCTCGAGCTCGCCACCCGAGCCCGCCTCGACGCCGTCCTGAAGGAATCAGGGGTCACCGCCCTGCAGTACACCGCCCTCTCGGTGCTCGAGCGCCGCCCCACGATGAGCGCCGCCGACCTGGCCCGCGCCTCGTTCGTACGCGCCCAGTCCGCCGCCGATCTCATCGGTGCCCTCGAGCGCCGCGGCCTCATCGAGCGCCGCACCGACCCCGACAACCGGCGCCGCATGCTGATCAGCCTCACCACCGAGGGCCGCACCTTGCTCGACACCTACGACCCGCGCGTCGAAGAGCTCGAGGAGCAGATGCTGGCCGAGCTCGGACCCGAGGACCGAGAGTCGTTCCGTACGTTCCTCGACACCGCCCGCCGGGCGCTGTCTTAGGGACCTTCGCTCACCATCTCCGACCCTACGGCCGCCCGGCGAGCTCAGGTGGCCGACGGGCGAGGAGCAGTGGTCGCACGGGTCGCGTGAAGGCTGCCGAGCATCGAGAGCGCATCGGCGCTGGAAGTGCCAGGGACGGCGGTCGCGACCGTGAGCTGCTGCCCGGGGGCATCGCGTACGTCGAAGGTCTGGTAGGTCAGCGCGATCCGGCCGACCTCAGGATGGTTGATCACCTTGTGGGTGACGGCGAGGCCGGCCACGGTCTGGTCGGCCCACAGAGTCGCGAAGTCCGGGGACGACGCGCGCAGCTGGTCGATCAGAGGCAGCAGGTCCGGGTGCGGTCGTGCGTACCCGACGCCGAGTCGGAGCGCGCTGACGCCGGCTCGCGCGACCTGCTCCCAGTCGTCGAAGTACTTACGAGCCCCGGGCTCGACGAACAGGAAGCGCATCGCACCACGCTCGAGCTGCTGAGGCCCGAGCAACTCCCGGGCCGTGGGGTTGGCGGCGATGATCCGGAAGACCGGATCGACGACGTACGCGGCTGCTTGAGGGAAGGCGTCGAGAAGCACGTTGAGCTCGGCGCTGACCTGTCCGCCGATGCCCTGGGAGCCGGGCGAGAGGCGGGCCAGGCGAAAGAGGTGGTCGCGGGCGTCGGCGCTGAGCAGGAGAGCGACCGAGAGGGTCTCCACCACGGATGCCGTCGGGGCCCGTTCACGGCCCTGCTCGAGCCGGGCGTAGTAGTCGGCGCTGACTCCGGCGAGCACCGCGACCTCTTCCCGGCGCAGGCCCGGCACCCGACGCACGCCGACATCGGGGAGGCCGACGTCCCCGGGACTGATCCTGGCGCGCTGGGCTCGGAGGAACTCACCGAGCGGGGTGGGAGCCGCAGCCATGGCCGCCACTCTAGTGTCCGGCGACCGGCGGATGCTCGGCCACGCAGAACGCGTTGCCCTCCGGGTCGGCCAGGGTGGTCCACTGGACATGCTCGTACTCCTCGAGCACGTCCCACAGGTGAGTGGCGCCACGATCGAGCAGCCGGTCGACCGTGGCGACACGGCTGCCCCACGGGACGGTCAGGTCCAGATGGGACGCGGCGCGGTCCGGCCGGGGTCCGGTCATGGGCTGGAAGAACATGGCGAAACCGCCATCGTGCGCCGCGGGCATGTAGACGTGGTCACCCGAGACCGCCGGCGTACCACCGGTGACCTCGGCCCAGAAGGCAGCGAGGGCCTGCGGGTCCTCGGCCTCCATGTTGATGGCTCCCAGGGTGACGGGCGGGATGGGCAGAGGATTCGTCATGGGTGCTCCGTAGTCACGTGTCGATGTGGCTTGGCTCAGGTGAGGTCGGCGGTGGCGTTGGCGATCCGCTCGCCGTCGAACGTCAGGTCGAAGGTCCCACCGGTCTGTCCCCCGGGGAAGTCGCCGGTGAAGTCGACCTCGACGTGCAGCAGTCCGCCGCGGGCCTCGGTGCCGAGCAGCCGGGTCCGGGTGTTGTAGCCGATGAAGTAGGACCGGAAGTACTCCGCGATCTCCCCGCGGCCGTTGAACTGCCGACCCACCGAGGGGTCGTCGAGCACAGCGTCCTCGTTGAAATGCGCCAGATAGCGCATCAGGTCGTGGCTGTCGGTGGCGGCGATCCAGTCCTCGACGACCGCGTGCTGCTCGGTGATGGTCATGGCGACCCCTTCCTTCGATCGGGCCTCGTGCCTGATGTGTCCGAGTCTGTGCGTCAGATCGAGGCGGCACCAGGGTGCAGCGCACCCTGGCTCGGCGTGCGGCCCCCCCGAGGTCGGCGTCATTCACCGACGACGGCGTGCTCGATGAGCACCTCTGCGGCCGCCCGGGCCTGCTCGTACGGGGCCGCGCTGCTGAGCACCGCTGCTCGGGCGCTGGCACCGTCGAAGAGGACCGACAGCTGACCGGCGAGTGCCTCCGGGTCCGAGGCGCCGGCCTGCCGAGCGATGTCGACGACCTGCTCGGCGAACCGACGCTTGTGGTCGGCGACGAACTCGCGGACCGGGTGAGTCGTGTCGGCGATCTCGACCGCCGTGTTGCTGAAGAGACAGCCACGAAGAGGGAACCCGGGCGCCGGCGCGGCGAAGAGCGCCAGGAGCCGCTCCCGAGGTGTGAGGTCCGTACGCTTGAGGGCCAGCTCGTTGCCCAGCACCTCTTCATCCTGGAACCGACGCAGGCAAGCCTCGATCAGCTCGTCCTTCGTCGCGAACTGCTGGTAGAGAGTCCGCTTCGACACATGAGCCGACGCGGCCAGCTCTGCCATACCGGTGGCGTTCACGCCCTGGCCGTAGAACAGCTCCTCGGCTGCGGCCAAGATCCTCTCGCGCGCGCCCCGGCCGCCCTCGCGCACCGTCGGTGTGTTCTCCATCCCCCGATGGTACCGATCGGTTTACTTCACCGCCACCTGCTGCTAGCGTCGCTGGTAAGACGATCGGTTTACCAGCGAGGAAAGCATCTGATGCGCTACACCAGCTTTGGTCGACAGGCCGGCCTACGGGTCTCCGAGTACGCCCTGGGAACGGGCAACTTCGGCACCGAATGGTCCAGCGGGACCCCTGCCCCTGAGGCGAGGGCGATCTTCGACCGATACGCCGACGCCGGAGGCACATTCCTCGACACCGCCGCGATGTACCAGGGCGGACAGTCCGAGGTCATGCTCGGCGATCTTCTCACCACGACTCGCGACCACTTCGTGCTCTCGTCGAAGTACGGGCTCGGCAATCCCGAGGCCCCCGATCGCGCCAACCACGGCACCACCCGGAAGGCGATGATCTCCTCGGTCGAAGCCAGCCTCAAGCGACTCAAGACCGACTATCTGGACATGTTCTGGGTCCACTTCCCCGACCAGTACACGCCGATCGAGGAGATCCTGCGCGGGCTGGACGACCTGGTCCGGAGCGGGAAGATCCATCACGGCGCCCTGTCGAACTACCCGGCCTGGAAGGTCTCGCTGGCCGTCAGCCAGGCGGACCTGCGCGGCTGGTCACCCATCGTCGGCGTACAGATGGAATACAGCCTGGCCGAGCGCAGCGCCGAGCGGGAGCTGCTGCCGATGGCAGAGTCGCTCGGACTCGCCGCGAACCTGTGGTCACCTCTGGCCGGCGGGTTGCTGACCGGCAAGTACCGCACGAGCGGCGAGGGACGCATGACCGATCCGGCCCGCATCAGTCCCACCGAGTCGACCGACCAGCGGACCGCGGTCATCGACGCGGTGCTGGCCGTCGCAGCCGAGACCGGTCGGAGCGCCGCCCAGGTCTCGATGGCGTGGCTCCGCGCACGCGGTGACCGCTCGACCACAGCTCTGGTCCCCATCATCGGGCCGCGGACGATGGACCAGCTCACTGACTACCTCGGCGCGCTGGACCTAGACCTGACCCCGGAGCAGTACGCGCGCCTCACCGACGTGAGCGCACCGAGCATGGGCGTACCGCACGAGATCAATACCACGATCCAGGCACCGATGCTCGGCGACGACCCCCACCGATTCATCCTGCCGACCACGCCCGTGGCCTGACGGCGAGGCCCCACCGCCGCCTTGGGCGGGCGGTGGGGCGAGAGGGGTGGCGGGCTCAGCCGAGCGCGATCGCGATCTCGTTCGGCTGCTCGGAGAGCTCGACGGAGGCGGTGACCTCACCGGAGGTGAGGTCGACGGCGTGCACGGTGTTGCTGGCCGGCTCGGTGACGTACGCGATGTCACCGCTCACCTTGATCGCCGGGTGCGGGTCCTGCCACTCCGCCGGTCCCTCCCAGGGCTTCACGACCGGGAACTCGTCGGTGATCTTGCCGGTCGCGGGGTCCAGGACGTGGATCGAGCCGTCCGTGGCGAGGATGTAGGCCAGGTCCTCCGGTCCGCGCGCCACGTCGCGGAAGGTGTACTCGACACCCTCGGGAAGCGCCATCGGCTTGAAGGTGCTCTTCTCGGTGTCGACCAGGGCGACGCTGTCGAGCAGGTAGCCCTCGGCGTCGGGGTCGGTGTTGTAGTCGCCGACGATGATGGGGCTGGTCTCGGAGACGTACGCGTTGCCCATCCGGCCGAACTCGTCGGGCGCCTGGAGCTTCTCGAACGCACCGTCGCGGTAGAGCAGGGCGCCGTCCTCGCAGCCGAAGACCACCGCCTCGTCGGCCGCGGTGCCCTCGCCGTGGATGCCGGGGCACGTGTCGTTGGTGGCGGCCTCCTTGAAGCGATGTCCTGAGCTTGTCGAAGGGTCGTCGCCGTCGGCCTCGAGGGCGATCGCTCCCGAGCGGCTCTCCTCGGTCCCGACCGTGGTCAGCAGGGTGCCGTCCTCGAGCACGATCGAGACGCCGTGGTGGGCCTCGGGCGCCGTCCAGGTCGTCGTCTCCGGGAGCTTACCCGCGTCGCCGAGCGCGTCGGTCTCGAAGATCGTCGTCTCGCCGCTGCCGTCGGCGTAGAGGACCGTCTTGTCGCCGTGGTGGACGACGTGGCCACCGGCGTCGGCCTCGAAGACGAGGTCGGTCAGCTCGGGGCTCTTGGTGTCGAGCACCTGGAAGCCCTTGCTGGTGGTCACCATGAGGTTGCGACCGTCACCGACCGAGTTGAGGCGTACGAACTCCTCGGTCTCGAACTCGTCGACGACCTCGAGGGTCTCACCGTCCAGGACGGCGATCCCGTTGGCGTAGGAGACGGCGAGGCGGTTGCCGGCGTCTGCCGACTTCTGGTTCTTGGACTCGTCGCCTTCGGCGGTGGATCCGCACGCCGAGAGGGCCAGCGATACGCCGGCCACCGCCGCGACGGCCCGGAGGGCACGCTTCTGTGGGGTCTGCATGGTGCGCCTTTCAATCGGTGGGCTCGGAGAGCCCGCTGGTGATGCGCTCGGTGTTGGCGCGCATCATGGTCAGGTAGGTTTCGGCGCCCCGGCCCTTCTCGGTCAGGGACTCCGTGAACAGCTCGCTGACGCCGACGTCGACGCCCGCCTCGTCGGCGAGCACCTGGATGAGGCGGTCCGGCTGCGAGGACTCGGCGAAGATCGTCGGCACACCGGCCTGCTCGATCGCCTCGGTCAGGTCGCGCAGGTCCGCGGCGCTGGGCGCGGCCAGGGTCGTCCCACCGGGGATGATCGCGCCGACGACCCGGAACCCGAACCGTTCGGCCAGGTAGCCGAACACGTGGTGGTTGGTGACCAGGCTGCGGTGCTGCTCCGGGATGCTCGCGAAGGAGTCGGTCATCTCTTGGTCGAGCTCCTCGAGCTCGGTGCGGTACGCAGCCGCCGCCTGCTCCACCGCCCGGTCGTCGACGCCGTCGACGTCCTTCGCCACCGCTTCGAGGCCGTCGACGACCTCGCGCATCCGCGCCGGGTCGGTCCAGAAGTGCGGGTCCGGCGTGCCCGCGGAGTCCCCCTCGGCATAGTCGAGGACGTCGATCTGCTCACCCGCGACGTACGTCTCGACGCCGGCCTCGGCCGCCTTGTCGAGGTGGCGCTGGAGGCCCTCCTCGAGGCCGAGCCCGTTGGAGACGAGCAGGTCGGCATCGCGCATCATCGCGGCCTCCCGTGCCGAGATCTCGAAGGAGTGCGGGTCGGCATTGGGGCGCATCAGCGTGGTGACCCGGGCCGTGTCGCCGACCGTCTTGGTGACGACGTCGCCGAGGATGTTGGTGGTCACCACGATGTGCGGGCGGTCGTCGCCGTCGGCTGCGCCGACGCAGCCGGTGAGTGTCATCGCGGCGGCCGCGACCGCGGCCCCGAGCAGGCGCCTCATCGGCCGGTCTCCGTGAAGAACACCGGGGCGGTGGGCGTCTCGAGTGTCCGGGCGACCCGTGCGGAGTCGGCGTAGTCGATCTCGTGGACGCCCCCCTTCTCCGGCACGTTGAGGTAGGCCCGCTCCTGGTCGACGACCAGGTCGACTCCCGCGGCGGCCTCGCTCAGGTCCACGAGGGGCTCGGTCGCGGCGAGCTGCTTGCCGTCCTCAGCAGAGAAGACGCGGACACGGCCGGTCGTGTCGAGGGCGAGCACGTGCCCCTCCTCGTCGTCGACGGCGACCACCTGGCGCAGCGGTACGCCGGCGTCGAGGTGGCTCCAGGTCCGCTCACGGGTGTCGAGGAGCCAGATCCCGGTCGTCCCGGACAGTGCGGCGACCGTCGGGCGGCTCTTTCGCCCCTCGAACGTCGTCGCCCGCGGCGCCGTCGTGCCCTTCGGATAGTCGATCCGCTCGAAGCGGGGCTCCCCGTCGGCCTCGGTGGCCAGCACCGCACCGTCGGCACAGCCGACGACGACGCCGACCTTGGTGGTGATCGTGCCGCTCGCCTGGGCGCAGGGGATCTGCTCTCCGACCGCACTGCCGTCGGCGTCGTGATACGTCAGCCCGGTGACCTCGCCGCCGTCGGCGACCGTCACCAGGGCGCCGTCGCCGAACGGCGCGACCAGCCCCGCATGAGGCTCGGCGTCAAGCCGGAACCGCTCGCGCACCTCGCCGTCGGCGAGGGCCTCGTTGTCCAGCAGGACCGCCTCTCCGCTGCCCGCGAAGAACACCCCCGTCGCGCCGGCCGTCGACAGCGGACCGGTCGCCACCGTCACGTCACCGTCGCCGTCGCCCTCGACCGTGCCGAGAAGCGCCGGCTCGCCCCGGTAGTAGTGGAAGTGGTCGCCGTGGTCCCAGGTCCACACGCCGCTGTCGACGATCTCCACGCCGTCCGCGGTGGTCGCGAAGAGGTAGCGGCCGTCGCTGTCGACCGCGCTCGGAACGCCGACGGTTCCGACCTTCGCGGAGCTCCCCTCGATCAGGTCGAGCTGGGCGACCGCACCGCCGGCGTCGATCGTGGTCAGGTGCAGCTGGGGTTCGGCGACCTCCTGCGCGCCCTCGACGGCGCCATGGTCCTTCCCCGAGCCGGCGCTCGCGTCATCGGCCCGAGGAGCGGGGGAGCCGCCGCACCCCGTGGTGGCGGCCAGCGTCAGCCCTGTGACGACGCCGGCGAGTGTCCTGCGGTGCATGTGGTCCTTTCGGAGGTGGGGGACAGACGGCGAAGGAGACCGAGGCCGCTGCGGAGCAGCCCGGAGGCGACCGCGGTGAGGATCGCCGCGCAGGCGATCGACGCCCCGGCGGCGGTCTCCGCGTACCAGGAGGCGGTCAGGCCGATGAAGACCGCGACTGCGCCGATCGCGGCGGCGCAGGCCATGGTCGTGGGGATCCTCGTGGTCCACTGGCCGGCAGCCACGGCCGGCGCGAGGAGCAGCGCGATCACGAGCAGCGAGCCGACCGCCTGGTAGGAAGCGACCACGGCGAGGGTCACCAGACCGACGAGCATCACCTGCGCCAGCTGCGGATGCAGGCCCAACGTACGGGCGATCCGGGGGTCGAAGGCCGAGGCGACGAACGACCGGTGGAAGCCCGCGGCGATGGCGAGAGTGATGGCAAGGGCGACGGCGAGGCCGGCGACGTCGGCGGTGCCGATGGCGAGTACGTCGCCGAACAGCATCGCCGTCGCGTCCGTGGCGAAGCTGCGCGAGTGGGAGACGATGATGACGCCGAGCGAGAGCATCGCCACGAACAGCAGCCCGATGCTGGTGTCGTAGGTCAGCCGGCCGCGGCGCTGGAGCGCTCCGATGGTCGCGCTCATGACGATCGCGCTCACGGCGCCACCGAGCATGACGGGTGCGCCGAGGACCGTCGCGAGGGCGACGCCGGGGAGCATCCCGTGCCCGATCGCCTCCCCGAGGAACGCCATCCCGCGGATCACGACCCAGGTGCCGACGACTCCACAGATCGCCGCGACCAGCACTCCGCCGGCCAGCGCCTGCAGCATGAAGTCGGTCCGGAAGGGCTCGATGATCGGTGACACGAACCGGGACTCTAACGCTTAATGAGAATGGTTACCAATTGCTATAGTGCTGCATGTGCTCCCCCTCGACAAGACCGACTCCCCACACCTCTCCGCCCGCGGCCTCTGTTTCGGCTACGACGGCCACGACGTGCTCCACGACGTCAGCGCACGCTTCTCGCCTGGCTCGGTCACCGCCGTCACCGGGCCGAACGGGTCGGGAAAGTCGACCTTCGTCGAGCTGCTCGCCGGGGTGCGGAGCCCGCGACGGGGCGTGATCGACCGCGACGGACGGCTCGCGTTGGTCGTGCAACGACCCTCGACGCCCGACGCCCTACCGGTGACCGTCCACGACGTCGTTGCGATCGGGACCTGGGGCCGCACCCGGGGTCACCTGGGCAGCAGGCGCGCCGACCGGCGGAGCGCGGTCGCGGAGGTGATCGACCGGGTCGGCCTGACCGGCCTCGAGCAGCGTACGTTCGGAGAGCTCTCCGGCGGGCAGCGCCAGCGCGCGCTGCTGGCTCAGGGCATCGTCCAGGACACCGAGATCCTGCTCCTCGACGAGCCTGCCGCGGGGCTCGATGCCGCCAGCCGGCAGCGCACCCGCGAGATCCTCGCCGAGGAGGCCGCCCGGGGCACCACGATCGTCTGCGTCAGCCACGACGAGGAGAGCATCGCCGCCGCGGACGACGTCATCCGGCTCGAGGACGGTCGCGTCGTCGGCTGGTGAACGTGGCCCGCCGAGGCCGGGCTGGGTCAGGCGGGAAGCGCTCGCTCGATGATCGCGCCGAGATCCCCGCGTGGCGACAGCGTCCCGAAGGCTCCACCCCAGTCCCGGCCGAGACGCGAGGCACAGAACGCGTCGGCGACGGGAGCAGGTGCGTGCCGGACGAGCTGGGAGCCCTGGAAGACCAGAGCCATCTGCTCCACGATCCGTCGCGCCCGGAGCTCGAGGTCGTCGAAGGAGGCGAACTCCTTCTTCAACCGGTCCAGCGCGGCGTCGTAGCGGGCGTCGGCACCGGAGGCGAGCTCCGCCTCGGCCATGAACGCGTTAAGGGTGTGCGGCTCCTTCGCCAGCGCTCGCAGCGCGTCCAGCGCCGCGACGTTGCCCGACCCCTCCCAGATCGAGAGGAGCGGCATCTCGCGATAGATGCGCGCGACGTCGAAGTCCTCGATGTAGCCGTTGCCACCCAGGCACTCCAGGGCCTCGTTGACCATGAAGGGCGCCCGCTTGCAGACGTAGTACTTCGTGACCGCCAGCGCGATCCGGCGCAGGGAGGCCTCGGCCTCGTCCCCGCGGATGGCCCGGTCGTTGGCGCCCGCGAGCCGCAGCATCGCGGTCGTCGCCGCCTCGGACTCGACCTGCAGGTCAGCCAGTACGTTGCGCATCGCCGACTGGTCGACCAGCAGCTTGCCGAACGCCGAGCGATGCTGGGCGTGGTGCGTCGCCATGGTCAGCGCGGTGCGCATGCCTGCCGAGGAGCCGATCACGCAGTCGAGGCGGGTCATGTTGACCATCTCGACGATCGTGCGCACCCCGCGGCCCTCTTCGCCGACGAGCCAGCCGGTCGCCGCGTCGTACTCGATCTCGGAGGAGGCGTTCGACCTGTTGCCCAGCTTGTCCTTCAGGCGCATGAAGCGCATAGCGTTGCTCTCGCCGCCGGGCAGGACGCGCGGCACGAGGAAGCAGGAGACCCCGGCGGACGTCTGGGCGAGGGTGAGGAACAGGTCGCTCATCGGCGCGCTGGTGAACCACTTGTGCCCACGAAGGACGTACGTCCCGTCGGTCTGCGGGGTCGCGGTCGTCGTGTTCGCGCGGACATCGGATCCGCCCTGCTTCTCGGTCATGGACATGCCGGCGATCAGGCCGCGCTTGGTCTCGGGGTCACGCAGACCGAAGTCGTACTCCCGATTGGTGAGCAGCGGCTCGAACCTCGCGGCGAGCTCGGGATTGGTCCGCAGCGCCGGGACCACCGCGTAGGTCATCGAGATCGGGCAGCCGTGGCCGGCATCGACGTTCCAGGCGAAGAACTTCGCCGCCCGCGCGACGTGGGCACCGGGCCGGCCGTCGGCCCAGGGGGTAGCGTGCAGGCCGTTCTCCACCGCGGTGGTCATCAGCTGGTGGTACGCCGGGACGTACTCGACCTCGTCGACGCGATGTCCGTAGCGATCATGGGTGTGCAGACGCGGCGGGACCCGCTCGGCGAGGCGGCCCCAATCCTGCGCCTCGGCGGTCCCGGCGAGGCGGCCCACCTCGTCGATCTCGGGGAGCGCCCACGCGGCACCCTCTCGCTCGACGCCTTCGCACAGGACCGGGTCACCGGCGGTGTTGTGGCCCACCAGCGGCGGGGCCTGGTTGCTGACCACATGGGTGGAGTGGGCTTCGTGCGTGCTGGTCATGGCGCCACCTCTGTGTCGGCTGCAGGTCGTCGATCCTTCTCGATGTTACAGATACGACGACAGTCGTGTCCATCCTTGTTGCACACCGGTGGTCGAGCTTGTCGAGACCTCGGCCGCTGCTGAGAAGATGAACAGGTGGCTACCGCGCGCGACGAACTGGCTCCGCTCTCCGCCCGCTCGGCGATGCTGAGCCTGATGCTCGGCGCCCACCCGAACCCGCTGACTCCGGCCGATCTCGCCCGCGCAGGCCAGTTCCTCGGCATCGCGCCGGCGACCGTACGCGTCGCGGTCACCCGCGCCGTCGGCGACGGCGACCTGCGGCGTACCGACGCCGGCTACCGGCTCGGCGAGCGGCTGATCCAGCGGCAGGCGCATCAGGACGAAGCGGTGCACACGGCAGACAAGCCGTGGGACGGCACCTGGGAGATGGCCGTCGTCGTCGCCACCGGCCGACCGGGGCCTGAGCGCGCCGTTCTGCGCGATGCGCTGAAGGCGCACCGGCTCGCCGAGCTCCGCGAAGGGGTCTGGACCCGGCCCGCCAACCTGCAGCGCCCTCGTTTCACCGATCCGGTGCTCCAGGCGTTCACGGCCACCCCGGAGCAGGACTCCGGCGACCTCGCCGCCTCGTTGTGGGATCTCGCCGACTGGGCACGCGAAGGCGAGCGCCTGCTCGAACGCCTGTCAACGACCCCCGAGCCCGCCCTTCGGCTCGCCACCGCCGCCGCGATCGTGCGCCACCTCAGCGCCGACCCGCTCCTCCCCGTCGAGCTCCGCCCTTCCGACTGGCCCGCGGCGGAGCTGCGCGAGACCTACAGCGCCTATCAGCGCGAGCTGAGCGAACTCGCCGCATTGCCCCAGTGAACGACTCGCATCGCTTTGAACTCGCCGGGGAGGGGGCTGGCGTGATTCGCGCTCGGCCGAGATCATGCAGCCTCAACGTCATATCAAGGAGATCAGCATGGACCTGATGGAAGTCACCGAACGGGCGAGGCTGCGTCGCGAGGAAGCGGCGGCTCGCCTGCGTGCCCTGGCCGACGCGCTCGCCAGCAACAACGAGGTCGAGTTCGAACGAGGAGGGCTGCGCTTCAAGGTGCACGTCCCCGACGAGGTCGACTTCAAGCTGGAGATCGAGATCGGGGACGACGAGCGCGAGATCGAGATCGAGTTGAAGTGGTGACAGGAGCTCAGTAGTACCAGGGGTAGGGCGACCAGTCGGGCTCGCGCTTCTCCAGGAACTGATCGCGACCCTCCTGGGCCTCGTCGGTCATGTAGGCCAACCTGGTGGTCTCGCCGGCGAACATCTGCTGGCCGACGAGGCCGTCGTCGAGGAGGTTGAAGGAGTACTTCAGCATCCGCTGGGCGGTGGGTGACTTGCCGTTGATCTTGCGGCCCCACTCGAGCGCGACGTCCTCGAGCTCGGCGTGGGGGACGGCGCGGTTGACGGTGCCCATGCGGACGCCGTCCTCGGCCGAGTACTCCTCGGCGAGGAAGAAGATCTCGCGGGCGAACTTCTGGCCGACCTGGCGGGCGAGATAGGCACTCCCGTAGCCGCCGTCGAACGAGCCGACGTCGGCGTCGGTCTGCTTGAAGCGCCCGTGCTCGGCGCTCGCCAGGGTCAGGTCGCACACCACGTGGAGGGAGTGGCCGCCGCCGGCGGTCCAGCCGGGGACGACGCAGACGACGACCTTGGGCATGAAGCGGATCAGTCGCTGGCACTCGAGGATGTGCAGGCGCGCCATCTTGGCCTTGTCGATCGGAGTCGGTTCCTCCGCGCCGGTCCGGTCGGCGGCGTACGCGGACTGGCCGGTGGTCGAGCTTGTCGAGACCTCGTACTGGTAGCCGGCCTTGCCGCGGATGCGCTGGTCGCCACCGGTGCAGAAGGAGTGCTTGCCGTTCTTGACCGAGGGGCCGTTGCCGGTGAGCAGGACGCAACCGACGTCGGCGGAGATCCGGGCGTGCTCGAGCACGCGGAGGAGCTCGTCGACGGTGTGCGGGCGGAAGGCGTTGAGTACGTCGGGGCGGTCGAAGGCGATGCGTACGGTGCCGTGCTCCTTGGCCCGGTGGTAGGTCAGGTCGGTCAGATCCTCGAAGCCCGGGACCTCGTCCCAGCGGCTCGGGTCGAACGTGTCGGAGACTCCTTCGATGGCACTCATGCGACCGAGGCTATCCGGGGTTGGAATACGCGCAGCGATCGGCTGTTATGGAAGACATGACCGAACTGCAAGGTGAATACGTCCCGAGCACGGCCGACTGGGTGCGCGAGCAGGTTGCCGCGTTCGAGGCCTCCGGCGGCGCCGAGGCCAACGTTCTCGAGCGCGACGGCAAGCCGATCATCCTGATCACCAACCGCGGCGCCAAGACCGGCGCCATCCGCAAGACCCCGCTGATGCGGGTCGAGCGCGACGGCCGCTACCTCGCGGTCGCCTCGATGGGCGGCAGCGACAAGAATCCCGCCTGGGTGGCCAACTTCCGCAAGTACCCCGACATGGCCCTCCAGGACGGCGGGACCAAGAAGGCGTACGTCGCTCGCGAGCTCGCCGGCGAGGAGCGCGAGGAGTGGTGGGCCTATGCGGTGCAGACGTGGCCGACGTACGGGGACTATCAGCCCAACACGTCCAGGGTCTTTCCGCTCTTCCTGCTGGAGCCCGCCGACGAGCAACCCGCCAGTTGACCGGCGTGTAACCGCGACAGTGCCACGACTGTCGGTTCGCGACGCTAGGGTCTAGGGCCATGCCGTTCCTGCTACGCGTCGAGCTGCCCGATGTCCCGGGTTCACTCGGTCGCCTTGCCTCCGCCATCGGTGAAGCCGGTGGCGACATCGAGGCGATCGAGATCGTCGAGAAGAACAAGGTCGACGGAAGAGCTGTCGACGATGTGCTGCTCGAGACCCAACCGGGAACGATGCCGGACTCCATCGTGTCGGCGTGCAACGAGCTCGAAGACGTGCACGTCGTGTGGATCTCCCGCTACGCCGCCGGGGGCAACCTCTTCCTCGACCTCGAGGCCGTCGAGGACCTCACCGAGAATGCCCACGAGGCGCTCGATCGACTCATCGACGTGCTGCCGCTGACCTTCCGCGCCGACTGGGCCATCCGCGTCCACCGCGTCAAGGGCATCAGCCGGTCCACCGACGGCTCGCCCGAGAACGTCCCCTTCATCGAGCTCGACCGCCCCGAGCGGATCGAGGTCGAGGGCGAGGACGAGAACATGTTCGCCGGTGCCCGCATCGACGGCAACGAGATCGTCCTCATCGGCCGCCGCGGCGGCCCCGACTTCCTCGACTCCGAGCTGGCCCGCCTCGGCCACCTCGCCTCGCTCGCCACCTCCATCGCCCGCTCCTGACAGGCCGAGGCGTCAGTCCCGCCGACCGACGTGACGTCTCGGCCGACCGACGTGACGTCTCGGCCGACCTGAGTGACGTGTCGGCCGACCTGAGTGACGCCTCGGCGTGGGCGGTCAGTGGTGGCCGAGGCGCTGCCGGAGACCGGAGGCGCGCTGGGCCCGGCGGGTGATCGCGGCGGTGACAGCGTCGGGGGTGCCGACGATGCGTACGCGCTCCTGCGCCCTGGTGACGGCCGTGTAGAAGAGCTCGCGGGTGAGCAGCGGCGAGTCGTCGGGCGGGAGCAGGACGGTGACGGATCTGGCCTGGCTGCCCTGCGACTTGTGGACGGTCATCGCGTGCAGGGTCTCGATGTCACCGAGACGTGAGGGCGAGTACGACGCGCCACCCGCGATCGCAACCCGAAGATCACCGCCGGCGTCGGTGTAGGTGACGCCGGTGTCGCCGTTGAAGAGTCCAAGGCCGTAGTCGTTGGCGGTGACGAGGACCGGGCGGCCCGGGTACCACTCGTGGCCCCAGCCGATGCCGAGCGCCTCGCCGGTCGTCTCGGCGAGGCCGCGCTCGACCAGCCGGTTCCAGTGGGCCACGCCCCAGGGGCCGTCGCGGTGGGCGCAGAGCAGCCGCGACTCGTCGAGCATGCGTACGCAGCGCTCCGCATCACCCACGAGCGCGGCCTCGTGCAGGGCGACGGCGTGCGCGACGAGGTCGCGCTCGACCGCGGCCATCATGGCCTCGTCAACAGGGTCGACGAGCTCGACCGCGGGGTCGCCCCCGTTGAGCACCTCGAGCGCGGCATCGGCGTCGCCGTCCCGCAGCGCCGCCGCCAGCGCGCCGATCGCGCCACCGAAGCGATGGGTGGTGCGGAGCGCGGCCACCGCGTCAGGCGAGCGCACGGCGAGCCCGGCGACGAGGTCGGAGAGCACCGCCCCGGCCTCGACGCTGGCCAGCTGGTCTGGGTCGCCGACGAGGATCAGGCGCGCTTCCGGCCGCACCGCCTCGAGCAGCCGGGCCATCATCGTCAGCGAGACCATGCTCGTCTCGTCGACGACGATCACGTCGTGCGGCAGCCGGTTGGTGCGGTGGTGCTTGAACCTGGTCGACGATCCGGGTCGCCAACCGAGCAGCCGGTGAAGGGTCGACGCGGTCAGCCCGGAGAGGCGAGCGCGGTCGGCCGCGGTGAACTGCGGCGCCAGCTGAGCACTCTCGACCGCCTCCTGCAGCCGCGCGGCCGCCTTGCCGGTCGGGGCGGTCAGCGCGACCCGCAACGGCGTCGAGGACTGCTCGGTGAGCAGCGCCAGCAGGCCTGCCACGGTCGTCGTCTTGCCGGTGCCGGGACCGCCGGTGAGGACCGTCGTGGACTGCCGGGCGGCGGCGAGCGCGGAGGCACGCTGCTCGGCGTACCCCTCCCCCGGGAAGAGTCGGGCCGCGGTCGCCTCCAGCAGGGCCTCGTCGGCCACCGGCCGGGGCGAGGCCAGGCGGGCGAGCAGGTCGTCGCGTACCTGTCCTTCCTCGCGGTGATAGCGGTCGAGGTAGAGCAGGCCGTCCTCGACCTGCACCAGGGACTGGGCCGCCAGGGGACTGTCGGCGACGGCCTCCAGCCAGCCGGCGGCGGCCGGCCACGGCAGCGTCTCCTCGGTCTCCCGCAGCGCGGCCAGGTCGACGCACACCGAGCCGTGCCGGATCGCGCGGACCGCCAGCGCCACTGCCAGCCGCACCTCGTCGCGCGTCTCGCCCGCGAGCGTGGCCGCACGGGTCGCGACGTGGACGTCGGCAGCGGTCAGCACGCCCTCGCGGTTGAACGACGCGAGCAGGCCGGTCGCGGACCGGGCCAGGCGTGCGTCGAAGGGGTCCTGGGATTCCCAGCGCTCGATCATGCGGTCGCTCCATCCAGGAGATCGGACAGCGCGATCGCGAGGGGTGCGGGCGGCTGCCAGGTGAAGACGCCGGTCGGGATGCCGTCGACGACGGGGGTGTCCGGACCGAGCATCCCGCGTACGTAGAGGTAGAGCACCCCACCGAGGTGCATCTCGGGGTCGTACCCGGGCAGACGCCAGCGCAGGAAGCGGTGCACCACCGCGGAGTAGAGCAGCGCCTGCAGCGGGTAGTGGGAGTGCAGCATCGCCTCGGCCAGCTTCGGCTGGGTGTAGTCCATCGCCTCCACCCCCAGGAAGTTGGTCTTGTAGTCGACGACCACGAATCGACCGTTCGGCAGGCGCAGCACCACGTCGACCGAGCCGGTCAGATAACCCCGCAGCGACTGGTCCCCCAGCGGCGGGGTCTCGAGCCGGTCGGCGTACGTCACCATCGGGTCGTCCGTCGGAAGATGAGCTCGCAGCAGCGGGGCGAGATCGCGCAGGCGTACGTCGGGACCCCCCGGCGCGCGCGTGTCGCCGCCCGCCAGCGGGATCTCGAAGTCGAGCTCGCGGAGCCGGTCGCGCAACGGGATCTGGGCCAACGTCAGCCCGTCGGCCACAGGGCCGAGCGGGGTGAGGTTGAGCGGCAGCATCGCGGTCGCGAGCTCTTCGGCCGAGGCCGGGACCGGCCACCAGCGCAGCTGCTCACGGGTCTTCGTGAGCAGCTCTTCGGCCAGGTCAGGGGCCTCGGGGTCGGTGTGCTCCAGGACCGCGTGGACCAGCGACCCGAAGCCGGCGCCCTTGGGCAGCTCGGCCATCGGCGAGAGGTGCTCCTCAGCCGCACCGGGCTCAACGAGGTCGGCATCCTCGGCGAGGGGCTCGTCGTCGGTGCCCTCCACCTCCGGCTCCGAGGTCGCGACCACGCCTTCGTCGACCCGGATGAGCCCGGAGTAGGACGTACGCCGCCACTCCGCGTCCACCTCACGGGTGAACGCCCGCGCGGCGAGCAGGCCGGGCGACGCTGCTCGCACCGGCGGCGCCGCTGCAGCTGGGACGGCTTCCTCGGCCACCGGACCGCCGTGGCGCGCGACATTGCTCAGCAGCGTTGCCGCGTCCTCGTCGCTCGGCACCGGAACGCTGTCCGGAACCACCGCTTGACCAGGACCTCGCCCGAACAGCAGCCGGTGGAGGCCGCCGGTGGCGGTGTTGGCCGTCGGCGCCCACCATGCGACGACCTGCGACTGCGCTCGGGTCAGCGCGACGTAGAGATCGCGCAGCTCCTCGCCGATCTCCTCGCCCTGGTGTCGGGCCAGATTCTGCGGCCACTGCGGCCCGGTCCGGGTGACGTCGATGATCCGCTGTCCGGATTCGTCGTGGAACCGAGCGACGTCGGGGTCGCGCACGAAGTAGTCGTAGGCGAAGGGCAGATAGACGATCGGGTACTGCAGGCCCTTGGAGCCGTGCACCGTCACGATCTGCACCGCGGCCGCATCGGAGTCCAGCCGCCGCGGCCGCTCGGTCGCGGCCGAACGCCGACGCTCGTCGCGGAACCAGGTCAGCAGCGCAGGCAACCCGAACGAGTCGCGGACGGCGATGTCGTGGAGCAGTTGCCCCAGATGACGTACGTCGGTCAGCAACCGCTCCCCGTCGGTGCGCCGCAGCACGCGCGCGGTCAGCCCACGCTCCTCCGCCGCCTCGATCAGGGCGGCGACACCCCGGCCACGCAGCAGCAGCGCCCAGCCACGCAGCGTGTCGGCGATGCGTGAGGTCAGCGCCTCCCCGCCCGCGTCGAGCTCGGTGGCGGTGTAGCCGAAGAAGACGCTCAGCCCGGCCGACCGCACCAGCGGCGTCCGGTGGGGCGAGTCGAGCGCTTGCAGGAGCGCGAGCCAGTCCTCACCGGCGGGAGTCAGGAAGACGTCACCGCCGCCGGCCATCACCGCCGGGATGCCGTGCTCCTGCAGCACCCGCTGCACCAGCAGCCCGTGGGAACGCACCCTGACGATGACCGCGATGTCCCCGGCCTGCACCGGAGCGTCGCACCAGGTCGCCCCCGAACCGAGCAGCCCGGCGATGTCACCGGCGAGATCACGGGCGATGTGGTTGCGCGCGTCGCCGGCGGTGACCATCTTGCCGCGGGTGAGCTTGAAGCCGCCGCGGCCGACCCGGCGGATCCGGAACGGCGACGGGTGCGGGGCCCCGACCAGCCTGGAGCCGTCGTGATGGGCCTTCACGTCGTGGACGACGATCTCCGAGGAGCCCAACGCCGCGCCGCGCAGGACCACCTGGAGCCGCTCCACCAGCGGTGCGTCGCTGCGCCAGTTGGTGTCGAGCGTCGCCTGCGTCTCGGCGGCCCGGGCGGCAGTCAGGTAGGTGAAGACGTCACCGCCGCGGAAGGCGTAGATCGCCTGCTTCGGGTCGCCGATGAGCACCAGGGTGGCGTGGCCCTCGAAGGCCCGCGAGAGCACCTGCCACTGCACCGGGTCGGTGTCCTGGAACTCGTCGACCAGCACGATCCGCCACCGCTGGCGCATCCGCGCGCGAGCCGGAGCTGCCGGATCCTCGAGCGCGACCGCGAGCCGGGAGAGCAGGTCGTCGTAGGACATCACACCGCGCATCTGCTTGCGCCGATCGACCTCCGCCCGAACCTCTTCGGCGAACCGCACCCGTGCGCCCGCGACCGGGTCCTCTGCCGGCGCCGGGGCCAGCACCGACTGCGGGTCCTCGACCGCGGTGCGCGCCAGTCCCAGCGCGTCGTCGCGGTCGAACGGGGGCCGCTCCCGCGCCTCGCCGAACCACTTCAGATAGAGGTCGTCGACGACCTCGACGACCAGCTCGTCGAGCGACTCGACCAGCTCGGCGCCGGCGTCGGTGTCACCAGCAACGCCCAGCGAGCGCAGCACGAGCTGACAGAACTGGTGCGTCGTCGCGATCGTGGCCCCGTCGAACGAGGCGAGGGCGTCGCGCACCCGCTCGTGGCGTACCCGGATCTCGTCTTCGGAGACGTCCAGGAGCAGCTCGAGATGAGCGTCGAGCGGAGTCGGCCGCCTCCCGCGGACAGCCTCCGCGAACGCTCGCTCCGCCTCGACGAGGTGGGCACGCACCCGGTCGCGCAGCTCCTGGGAGGCGGCGCGGCCGAAGGTGATCGCCAGGATCTCGTCGAGCCTCGCCTTCCCCTCGATCACGTAGCGGGTCACGAGGGCACCGATGGTGAAGGTCTTCCCGGTGCCGGCCGATGCCTCGATCAGCATCGTGCCGGTGGGCAGCGGTCCGGTCAGGTCGAAGGGGGTGAACTGCATCATCACCAGCTCCCCTGCTCCGCATTGAGCAACGGCGACCAGACCCGCATCGAGAGCGCGCCGAAGCGGGACGTCTCTCCGTCGAACTCCTCGCCGGGCTCCGGAGGATCGCCAAGTCCGGGGATCGCGGACTTCGCGCCCCAGGCTCGCACCTGCTCCACGTCGGACTCCTCACCCTCGTAGCGGCTGTCGTTCCACTCCCAGCCGGCCTTGTAGAGCGCGTCGTCGATGCCGGCCTGGGTCCGTCGCTGGCGCGCGTAGGCGAACGAGGTCTTCAGCGGCAACGGCACCGGTGCGGTCAGCCCTCGGTCGCGCAGTCGCACCAGATCACGGAGCATGTCGATCGCGGTGTGGTCGAGCGGGCCGAGCTGGGAGAGCCCGAACGGCGTACGCGACCTGGAGTTCGCCGGACGCCCCAGCGTCCAGGCGCTCCAGGGCCGGTCCTCGTCGGCGGCGGCCAGCGCGACCAGCTGCACCCACGACTCGATCCGCTGCCTGGCGCCCAGACGGGAGTACGTGACCGGGGCGAGCCGGTCACCGAAGACCTGGGGGACGGTGCCGGTCAGCCGTCTTCCGTCGCCGAGGTCGACCTCGACGTCGACGGCCCGCGCCTGTCCCGTGGAGATGCCGGCGTGGCGCACCCGAAGCGCCTCGGCCGCGATCGGCTTCGCCTTGGTGATCACGTCGGTGAGGATGCGCCAGCCGAGCCACTTCGGCGGAAGTACGCCGCGGCGCCACTCCTGCTGGGTCGCCTGCTCCTCCGACATCCCGGCGAGCAGGTCGTGAAGCAGCCGGTCGCCCACCGACCACTGGCCCAGTCCGTCGAGCTCGACCGGCAGCGCGTCGGAGAGCGGGTCGTCGTCACGCGGGAGCGCCAGGTCCAAGCGGTCGCGGAAGAACGCGCGCACCGGCGCGCGGTAGAAGCCCAACAGCTCCTCGAGCGTCACGTCCCCGGTCTGCTGTGGCGCCAACGGGGCGGGCAGGAGGTCGGGCGGCTCGACGCGGTCGGAGAGCGCGGCGATGGCACCGGCCGCGGCGGCCTTGTCGAAGGAGAAGGAGTGACCCGTCACCAGCGCCCCGGGGGTGAGGTTGCGCTGGTCGAACAGCTGCAGCGGATGCCTGATCGTCACCGCCTCCGAGACCGGCTTCCCGTCTGCGGTGACCGCGGTCGCGTCCAGCGTGTCCAGCAGCTCTCCCAGGGGGACGGCGGGCGGCCGTGGCTGGCCGGAGTACTCGTTGGCGCCCGTGTACGTCACCACCAGCGTCTCGGTCGCTGCCAGCAGCGCGTCGAGGAACAGCTGCCGGTCCTCGCTGCGCGGGTCGCGCTCTCCGGTCTGCGGGTCACGCGCCAGCAGGTCGTCGCCGTCGGTGATCCCGACCCTCGGGAACACCCCGTCGTCGATGCCGAGCAGGCACACCACCCGGTGGGGCACCGACCGCATCGGCACCAGCGTGGAGACGGTCAGCGTCCCGGTGCGGAAGTTGGCACGCGTCGCACGTCCGGCCAGCCGCGCCCCCAGCAGCGCCCGCACGTCGGGCAGTCGCAGCTCTTCGACCTTCTGGCCTGCGGCGGCGTCGCGAACTCGGGACAGCTCTCGCGTCACCTGACCCGACTGCCATTCGTCGTTGGTCGAGACCGACGTCAGTGCGGCGACGCCTTCCTCGATCACCTTCAGCCAGTGCGCCAGCGGATGCACCCCGGCCAGCTCATCGGTCACGTCCTTCAGCCGGTCGACGAGCTCGGCGAACTTCCCGGCCAGCTCGACCGACCCGCTCCCCACGTCGTCGAGCGGCAGCGTCGTGTCGAGCCAGGTCGCGGAGTCCTCGGACATCGCCACCCCGGTGAGGATCCGGTCCATCCCGAAGCGCCAGGTGTTGGCGACGTACGTCTCCAGCCCAAAGGGCTCGCGGTGCTCCGCGTCGAAACCCCATCTGATCCCGGCGTCCTTGGCCCAGTCCTCGAGCTGCTCCAGGGCGTCGTCGTTGAGCCCGAACCGGCGCCGCACCGGATCGAGATGAGCGAGATCGAGTACGTCGCTCACCCCCGCCCGGCCGCCGGCCAGTTCGAGCAGCCTGGTGGCCACCTCCAGGAGCGGGTTCGTACGCGTCAACGACCGGTCCGCCAGCTTGACCCGCAGCCTGTGGCCGGGGTGTCCGGTCTCGCCGGTCATCTCGCCGAGCCCGAACCCGGCCTCGATCAGCGGCGCGAAGGTCTCGATGTCGGGGCACATCACGAGCACGTCCCGCGGCTCCAGCGTCGGATCGTCCTCCAGCAGTCCCAGAAGCACCTCCCGGAGCACCTCCACCTGCCGCTCGCCGCCGTGGCAGGCGTGCACCTGGATCGAGCGGTCACCGGGCTCGAGCACCCGTTGGGCGGCTTCTCCGACCGTGTTGCCCCGGATGTCGTCCTGCAACCACCCCAACAGCCCCGACCCCCGGTGGTCGAGCTTGTCGAGACCATCCTTGGAGATCGCATCGACGGAGAACTCGTTCAACGATCGCTGCAGCTCCCGCGTATCCCGCCCCAGCGTGGCCAGCAGCGGATGCCCGACCGCATCGTGCGACCGATCCGCCGTCCGCGCGGCCGTCCCGTTCAGCCCGGCGAGCGCCTCCCACAGCGCCTCGGACGGATGCGGCAACCACAGGTGCACATCCCGGTGCTCCCCCAGCGCCGCGACGAGCTCGATGTCCGTCACCGAGAGCCGAGTGTGCCCGAACAGCGAGACCCGCTCCGGAAGCTCGAACTCCCCTGGCGCCTGCTTCAGCCGCGCGACCGTCTGCGCCTGCCGCTCCACCGGCGTCGGCCCACCGACCAGCTCGGCAACGGCCCGCCACAACGGCGGCTGCCACGCCAGGTCCTCGGCGATCTCGGACCCGAGCCCGTCCGTGTCCCGCCCCGCACTCCAGTCGGCGACCACCGCCGGCCGCTGGTCCGCGTACGCAGCGAACAGCTGCGCCAGCCGCCGGGCCAGCGCCAGCCGCCGCCCCCGCCGACGTACACCTTCTTCTGTCGTGTCCCCGTGGCCAAGGTGCACCGCGAGCGACCTGGCCCAGGGCTCGTCCAGCGACGCGTCGATCGCCGCCAGCACCGGCCACGTCAGCGACTCAGGCGCCCAGGGATCCTCATCCCCCGTGCCCGCGACCTCTGCGAACAGCGACCACGGAGACCGGAAGTCGACCCCGGCACAGATCCCGTCCGCACGCCCTGCCGCAGCCCCCAACCGATGCGAGAGCCGCTGCGACAACCACCGCTCCACTCCTCGCGCCGGCACCACCACGACCTCGGTCGCGAACGGATCCCCTGACGGCACCGACAGCAGCTCGCCGAGCGAGTCGGCGAGCAGATCGGTCCGCGGCGCGCGGTGCAGATGTACGACCACAGACCGCAACCTATCGGGACGCACCGACACAGATGCGGACCCGTCAGGTCACCAGTACTTGACGCACGGCCTGAACGTCGGTGACCACGAGTCCGACGACGAGGCGGTCGGGTAGATCACCATCGAGACCACCGCCGACTGGCACAGTCGGATCCGCTTCTCGTCCCCCCGGAGATTCCTGGAGAACGCTGGAGGGTTGTGGGTGATGGATCCCTTGTTCGCGTAGCGGATGGTCGTGTCCGTGTTCTTCTGGTCATAGGCCGAGCTTCGGCCATAGGTCGCCGAACGGTGCGCCCGCTCCTCTCGGCCGCACCTCGGACTGGCCCCGACGCTCACACCCCAGGGGAATCCCACCGAGACCGAAAGGTTGCCGTTGCAGGAGTGGTCGCTCCATCGCTGGGTCACGCTGAGCTTGGCGATGCTCCGTCTGGGCTTCTTGGCCGAACACGGCCCGGCGTAGGTGTAGACACGCACCCGCGGGTTGGTCACCTTCCGGTTGACGTAGACCACCAGCGTGGAGATCCCGTAGTTCGCCGCAACCTTCCGCTGGAACAGCATCGTGCCCGAAAGGGTCACTCGGACACATCGATTCGCGACCGTCTTGGACTGGCTCGTGGTGAAGCTTCGGGAGTAGGTCGTCGCGGCCTCAGCCGACTGAGCCCCGATCATCGGGGCCGCGACCGCCACGAGTGCGATGATCAATCCGGCCGCGAAGATCACCACCCGACGATGCCGACTTGTCTCCGCGACTGGGTCGAATGATCTCTCGGTCATGTGCGGGTCCTTCGGTCGAAGATGGCCTCACATCGGCCGGCGACCGACGTGGCGCCACGGTATTGACCCTCGGACCTATCCCGGACCCGTACCTTTCCCGTACTTCCGAGGATGCAGATACTCCATGCCGCCACCCGAGCCTGGAATCACTCGACGCAGACCCACGTCTCTGTGGCGTACCTTGATCAACCCTCGAACTTGAACGACGGCATCACTTGGTTGACCAACTCGTCGATCTGCTTCGGGCTTGCCATGTCGTTGATGAAGGTCCACGTCACAGTCACACTGGACCCGTCGACGACTGCCCCGTAAGTGTCGATGTGTTCGTGTCGTTTCCTTCTCGGACGTGGAAGAACCTGACGCCACCGAACTCGACGTCGCGCAGGCGCCTCGCGCCCGGTTGCTTCATCACACTCGCGGCCAGTGTCTGCGTGTCTTCCGAAAACGTTATATCCGCATCCAAGAGCCCAAAACCCGGTGAGTAGCCGAGATCATCCTCGGGCGCGCTGATGAGGATCCTCGACTCCCCCTGCTCGACCTCCCAACCAGCAGGAGCCGTGAATCGAGCACCGTTCACCTCCGCCAGTTGCGATGCTGATGATGACTCGGTGCTCGTCGCGGAACCCTTGGCGGCCGCTGACGGCGAAGCCACGTCACCCGAACCGCCTCCGGAACCTCCACAGGCCCCGACAGCGACGGCGAGGACCATCGATCCTGCAACGATCATGAATTGTCGGGCGGCACGGCCCATCCGAGATGACGACACCTTCAGAGGCTCCCGCTCAGCCCTCGAACTTGAACGTCGGCATCACCTGGTTGATCCACCCGTCGATCTGCTCGCGGGTGGCCAACTCGGCGTTGAATCCCCATGCGACGGTGACTTCAGAGCCATTGATGACGGTGCCGTACGTGTCGAGCGAGTCGATGCCGCCATGAAGTTCACGGAGGTGGAAGAACGACTGTCCCCCGAACTCGACGTCAGGAAGCCGCTTCGCGTCGCCCCCAGCCACATTTGCTCGACCCATCGCAAGTTCTTCCGTGTCCGAAGCGAGGGTTATATCCGCGTTGAAAACCCCGGTTCCGTACGACGTACCCGACTCGTCTTCGGGAACGGAGATAGTTGCTCGCTGCGTGCCGCCGCCGCCCACAGACCAATCCGCCGGCACCCGTAGTTGGGCGCCGTTCACTTCGACGACCCGCGAAGCAGCCGTCGGCGACGCATCCGCACTGGCCTGGGCAGAAGGAGGGGTCGAGGAGCGCGGCGAGCCAGACGGTCCCTCTGCGCCCCCACACCCGACCAGAGCAGCAGTGGTCATCGCCGACACAATGACGGCCGCAAATCGCGCGGCGTGGCTTGTCCGAGGTGTGGTCACGTTCCAACGACCTCGCTCAGCCCTCGAACTTGAACGTCGGCATCACCTGGTTGATCAGGTCGTCGATCTGCTTGCGGTTGGCGAAGTCGTTGATGAACGTCCATGCCACGCTGGCTTCAGCGTCCCCGATAACCGCGCCATACTCGTCGTAGGAGTTGACCTCGTCCTCGCTACGCAGATGATAAAAAGTGACTCCAGCGTACTCAACGTCCGGAAGACGCTTGGCGTTCGGCTTGGAGGCGCTGAGGACCTTGAGGGCCGTTCCTGCCAACTCATCCGTGTTCGTCGACAGGGTGATGTCAGCATCAAAAATCGCTGAACCCGGCGAGTAGCCGTCGGCGTCCTTGGGAGCGCGAAGCACCATGCTCCCGTCCTCCGATCGCACGATCCAACCATCTGGCGCAGTCAGCTGGGCACCGTCGACCTCGGCCGTCTCCCCCTCGGACGTCGGGGCGGTCTGTGACTCCGAGGCTGCCGGACTGGCTGGGGAAGACGCTGTCTTGGGCTCAGACGGGTCATCCGTTCCTCCACCGCAGGCGCACAACACAAATCCGGTCAAGGCCGCAACAGCAGTCAGAGCGAGGCGTCGGGACAGTTGCGTCCGAGATCCATTCATGACGGAAAGGATAGTGGCACGTCATGGATGTCATTGACCGTGACTATCCGCGGGAAGGTGCTTAGACTTTGCCCACGCTTGCAAACACTTGGGGAGGCCGACATGACGGGACCGAAGTCCACCGGGGCTGACGAGGCCGTAGTCAACAGGATCAAGGCAGTCCTCATGGAGTCGAAAGACGAGATCTACAAGGTCCATGTCGACAAGCCGTCTGCCGAGTCCCTCGGCGGCAGTACCACCGCCAGCCGGCTTGAGAACCTCATGAACCGCGCCACTGACCGGATCAACTCGACTCTCTCCGAGACCAACGACGCTCTGGTCAACTTCGTCGACGGTCTCGATGACGCTGTGCGCGCCGCCAAAAACGCTGATGCAGATGCAGCCACCGCGTTTCGCAAGTTGGACACCGCAGCCGACCTGATCAGCAAACCCTTCTTTGAGAACTTGATGAAGGACGATCGTCTCAATCTGCCTGACATTGCCCTGCCATTCTTCCCGCTGTCCGGCGAGGCGCTGGAGGAGATCGCGTCTCGTTCTGAGTACGGCCAGAACAAGGAGGGTTGATCGATGTCCGTGATCAAGGGCGGGATGATGGAGACGCTCAAGCAGTACGTCGCCACGGCAAAGCCCGACGATGTCGAGGCTCGCCTAGACGACTGGAACCAGGCGGGAAGAGCGTTGCGGCGCGTTTCGCAGGACCTCGAGGCGGCCGCCGACAACTTGCCGAAGGCGTTCGAAGAGACGTCTCTCACGACTAACGCTGCTCAGCAAAGGTTCAGGGACTCAGCTCAAAAGTTGGCTCACAAGGCCGTTCAACTGGAAGCCGCCGTCAAGGCCCTGAGCGCGGCGCAAACCACAACGCGTACCGCGATGGAGAAGCACGCCCGACTCGAGGCTTCCCTTCCCACCAACCACGGCCCAGCACCCGACCCCTCTAGCCCGAAGTACGCACAGAGCGGAACTGGAGTCGACACCGTTCAGGCAGTCCAGAACCAGAAGGCCCTCCAAGCCGACCGCGCTGCACACGCTGCCCGCGAGCAGGCGATCGCCGACGCCGAGGCAGCTGCTGCCCAGCAGATCCAGGTGGTCGACGAGGACAATTACACGGCTGAGCCTCCGGTGCGGGCGATCACGGACGAACCGAACTCTGACCCTGGAAGCGCCCCCGCGGCCCCTTCATCCCCCGGTTCGTACAGCGAGATCGCAGCAGCCCGCGCCCGGATGGCGTCGTACAACTCCGGGACCCTCTACCCAGGCGGCATGGGCCACGAGCTGATCGCCCAGGAGAAGGCGATCATCGCGGCGCACGAAGCGGAGAACAAGCCGGAGTGGAACGGCACCCAGTGGGTCAACGCCGACGGGTCTCCGGCGCCCTCGACGTCGTACGCGATGGTCGAGACCGCTGACGGGCTGGCCCCGCTTGGCGGCGGCGCGGGCGGCATGGCCGCGCTCGCCATCGCCGGTGGTGGGGCTCTGCTCGGTGCCGGTGCGGCCAAGGCGCTCGCGAGCAGGTTCGCCGCCGGGTCCGCCAAGGCAGCGACTGCCAGCGCGACGTCGAAGTCGGCGACAGCCAGGTCTGGGTCTGCAGCGGCCAGGGCCGGCGCCGCCGGTGCCCGCGCGGGTGCAGGAGCTGGGGCCGGTGCACGCGGAGCCGGAGCCGGTGCGGGCGCACGTGGCGGCGCGGCTGGAGGCCGGGGTGCCGGCGCCCGAGGCGGCGCGACCGGAGCGGGCAGCCGCGGTGGGCGTGGCGGCAGCGGAGGAGCCGGTGGCCGCGGCGGAAAGAAGGACGACAAGCGGGGCAGCCAGGACCAGGACTGGCAGGCCGACTACACCGACGACTGGACCGAGACCGCAAGCGACGTCTTGGACCCCAACGCGTCCCGCGGCTGGACCCCGAACGCACCGGCCGACGACGACAAGGACCGCCGCAAGCCGTAGCCGGCGAAGAGACTGCACCGTCCGACCGAGGACGATACGTACTGGTGCTGGCGCAGCTCAGCGACCCGCGCCAGCACCAGTACGTGGCCGTCACCTGCTCACGCGACGGCGGTGCCCTCGAGCTCGATCATCTGGCCTGGGATCGCCAGGCGCGTGACGCCGAGCATGGTCGTGGCCGGTGCGACCTGGGCGGCACCTAGCCGAGAGGCGAGGACGCCATAGTGCTGGAAGAGCAGGTCGACGTCCGTGGCATAGACGTTGAGCCGGACCAGGTTGGCCAGTGACATGTCTGCTGCCCCGAGCACCGCTTCCAGGTTGTCGAGGCTCAGACCGATCTGGGCAGCCATGTCACCTTCGTGCCGAGGCGCGCCGTCTGCGCCCATCGCCGTCTGGCCCGAGCAGTAGAGGGTGCGGGTGTGCCCGGTCACGACCTCGCCCTGGTTGAACCCCATGTCCAGCGACCAGGTCACCGGGTTGATCGCCGTTCGTTCGATCGCCACATCAGCTCCGTTCAGTTCAGGCGGGGACCATCCCCGACCTGCGTCGAGCCTGACAGCGAATCACGACATCTCCTGTCGTGTATCCGGATAGAGTTCGGCCGTGCGTGCCGACCGGTTGGTCTCCCTGGTGCTCCTCCTGCGACAGCGCGGGCAGCTGACCGCGGACGTCCTGGCGCGCGAGCTCGAGGTCTCGACCCGAACGGTGCTACGCGACATCGAGGCGTTGTCGGCGGCGGGAGTCCCGGTCTACGCCGAGCGCGGCCGCCACGGTGGCTTCTCGCTGCTGCCCGGGTTCCGGACCGAGCTCACCGGGCTGAACCACGATGAGGCCCTCGCCCTCCTCACCGCCGGCTCAGGTCGGGGCGAGCGGGTCTTCGGACTCGGCTCCGCGCTCGCATCCGCCATGCGGAAGGTGGTCGACGCACTTCCCGAGAGCCACCTGACGGCCGCGAACGATGCGGCGCAGCGGTTCCTCTTCGATCCCGAGACCGACCTGCTCTCCCGCCGTCTCGACGTCGAGGAGGTCCCCAAGGAGACGATGGTCGAGGTACGCCAGGCGGTCCTCGCCGGGCACAAGCTGCGCCTCCGCTACGCATCCCGCGGTCAGGCACCCCGCCGGTGCGTCGTCGACCCGATCGGCCTGGTCACGGTGCGCGACAAGGGCTACCTGCTGGCCACCGAGGCCGGCACCGACCGCACCTTCCGGATGTCGCGGGTGCTCGAGGCGTACGAGCTGCCCGAACCGGCGCAACGACCGGACAACGTCGACCTCGAGCGCGTGTGGGCGGAACGCTGCGCGCAGTTCCTCTCCGAGGGTCACATCGCCGTCCAGGTTCGGGTGAACCCAGCACGCCGCGACCAGCTGCTGGACATGGCAGAGGCCGTCCGCGCAGAGACACCCGACGCCGACGGTTGGCTTCGCCTCGAGGTCACGTTCCAGGACCTATGGCACGCGGAATGGGCGATGTGGCAGCTCGACACCGACGCCGAGTCGCTTGCGCCACCGGAGCTGCGTTCCGCCTTGCATCAGCGTGCGCGGGCGGTCGCCGACCGATATCGAGACCGCCCGTAGCCGCTCGACCCGCGAACGGCCTAGGCGACCTTGTTCATCTCGCCCGAGTGCTCGATGTCCTCATCGAGCTGGTGGCGAGCGTCGGGGTGGTTGTGGAAGCGCTTGTAGGAGTAGGCCAGGACGCCGAGAGCGATGGCGCACGACCCGAGCAGGGTGACGCCGGTCCAGGCGCCACCGAGCAGCCAGAAGGTGGCCTCGAGCGGCCACCAGTGCGGGGCCGGCGGGCTGATCAGGAAGACGACGCCGACGGCAGCGATGGAGAGCGCCCCTAGCGTCGACAGGATGATCCGTGGCCAGGTCTCCACGCCCTCGGCAGCCCCGCGCAGGGCCCGGAGACGGACCGGCTCGACATAGCGGCGAGCCCAGGCGTACTGACGGGAGAGCACGGCCAACCCACCGAAGAGCATGAGTAGGCCCGGACCCGGCAGCACCATCGCGGCGATCCCGGCGACCACGAGCAGCCAGCCGAGGGTCTCGAAGGCGAGCCGCTTCGCCGCAGCTCCTGCGAGGGACTTCATGCCCATAGCCTGCCATTCCGGGCCAACTCCGAGAACAGCCAGGGGAATTTTACGGGCGTTCATGCGGCCAAGTCGTACTTGACGCCCTCCGGGCTCGGGAAGGTCAGCCACAGCACCGCGAGGACGATGTCTCCGACCAGCGGCACGATCAGGACCAGCTGCCACCATCCGGATCGGTTGATGTCGTGCAGCCGGCGCGTGCCCAGCGCGATGGTCGGCACGAACGCGGCGAGCGCGTAGAGACCGACCACGACGCTCACCACCTCGTTGCGCGCCAGCACCACGACGATGAGCATCAGAAGGTTCACGAGCATCGGCCAGAGCAGCTCAGTGCGACTGGCGCGACCCGAGAATGTCGCGTACTTCTTCCAGAACCGTGAGTACGCCTCGGTGATCGAGGCAGCACGAAGCGGCTGGTCAAGGGGGATCGTCACGGTCAGGAACCCTAGGCGGGCGAGATGGACCACGTAAATGTCTGCCCGGGCATGTGTCCCAAATCCGGGCAAAGTTCATCTTCCCGTAGGAAACGGGCGCAGACAGAGAGAATCGGGGCGGCGTACGGATGAGTCTCCGTACGCCGCCCCGGTCTCGACAAGCTCGACAGCGACGAGAGGTCAGGCCTGAGCGGCCTCGTCGATCGCAGCGGCCACGCGCTTGTGGGCCTCCCAGATCTCCTCGGGCAGCTTGAACTGGTGGAGGTGCTTCTCGCGGAAGCCCATCTCCTGCTTCCACCGCTTCAGGTCGAGGGAGAGGATCCGGTCGAGGTCCCGCTGCGGCAGGTCGAGGCCGCGCAGGTCGAGCTCGTCCTCGGTCGGGATGACGCCGACGGGGCTCTGCTGGCCCTTGACCTCACCCTTCTGGAACTGGTGCAGCCACAGCAGCGCGCGCACGTTCTCGCGGTAACCGGGCCACAGGAAGTGACCGTCCTCGGCGTCACGCTGGAACCAGTTGACGTGCGCGAAGACCGGCTTCACGGTGGCCTCGCCGATGATCTTCAGCCAGTGGCGGGCGTAGTCGCCCTCCTCGTAGGCGAGGAACGGACGCATCGACATCGGGTCGTAGCGCAGCACGCCCTCGAGGCCGTCGGCCGCGGCAGTCGCCTCGGCACCCAGGGTGAGGCCGTCGTAGACGCCCTCGGCCACGTCTGTGATCGCACGGATCAGCGGCTCGCGGTCACGGGTGCGGCCACCGAAGATGATCGCGTCGACCGGCACGCCTGCGGCGTCGTCGAAGTCGGGCGCCGCGTTGGGAACGTGCGAGATCGGCGTGGTGAAGCGGGAGTTGGGGTGGGCCCACGGGTCGCCCAGCTCGTCGTCGATCCGGTCGGCGATGCGCTCGCCCTTCCAGTCGATCCAGCCGTCGACGTCGTCCGGGTGGTGCTTGGTGAGCCCCTCCCACCAGACCTCCTGGGTCTTCTCGTTGTAGGCGACGTTCGTGAAGATCGCACCCGAGCCCGGCAGGATCGCCTGGACCGCGCCCGGGTTGGTCTTCTCGTTGGTGTCCTTGGCGACACCGAAGACGCCGTTCTCCGGGTTGAAGGCACGGAGCTTGCCGTCCTCGCCGACCCAGATCCAGGCGATGTCGTCGCCGTAGAAGGTGACCTCATAGCGCTCACCGAGGGCGTCGGGCGAGAGCGTCATCGAGAGGTTGGTCTTGCCGGAGGCGGACGGGAAGCCGCCGACGACGTGGAACTCCTCGCCGGACTCCTTGTCCTTGATGCCCAGCAGCAGGAACTGCTCGGCGAGGAACTTGCCGGAGGCGCGGCCGTCGTAGCAGGCCTGGCGCAGGCCGTGGGCGATCTTGCCCAGCAGCGCGTTCCCGCCGTAGGAGGAGCCGTAGTGAAGGATCGTACGCTGGTCGGCGACCGTCGCGAACAGACGCTGGTCGTTGTCGGTGCCCTGACCGAGGTTGGGCAGGTCGCCGGTCACGTGCACCGCACGGACGAAGGAGCTCGGGTCTGCGAGGTCGTTGATGTAGTCGATGCCGACGCGCGCCATCCGGATCATCTGCTGCACGACCGGGCGGCTGTCGGTGAGCTCGACACCTGCGGCGTACGCCTCCAGGGGCGAGCCGACCGGAGCCATCAGGTAGGGGATGACGTACATCGTCTTGCCCTTGGAGGCACCGGTCATGCGCTCGGTGAGCGTCTTGACGGTCTCGTCGGCAGGCTTCCAGTTGTTGTAGACGCCCTTGTCCTCCGGGTTGGAGGTGGCGACCACGGTGCGCTCCTCGGAGCGCGCGGTGTCCTTGCTGTAGGAACGGCTGTAGTAGCGGCCGCCCGTGACGGGAAGCAGCTCACCAGCCTCCAGGGATTCCTGAAGGAGCCGCTCGTCGTCGGCTGCGCTGACAACCTCGATCCGCTCGGCTCCGGTCACCCCTGCCCAGTAGGAGACATACTCCCGCACATGAGGATTCGTCAGCCCCGCCTCATCGAGGACCTTGTCCACGTCAACCATTCCGACACCCTTCAAAGTTTCGCCGATTGCAGGCACGTTACCCCAGTTGAAGAGGGCTCCAACCGGGGTACCGTGCACCAGAGTGGGTCATCGATCACGAGCCTGGACAATTGATCGATCCAACCGCAGGCGATGTTCCGACAGCCGGTCCTGAGACCCTCGTAACCCCATGTTTAAGTGACAAAGGCCTCATTTCGGCGACCGGTCCGTAATGTGGATGTGACGCCCGATGTCGCACCGTGACACGGATTACATCTAGGATTTCGCGAGTGATCCCCCAACACACAATCTTTGAATTGTTTCAATCGTCGAACGGGCCAGAGGCCGGCTGATGGAACTCATTCTCGGGACCTTCGCCGCCTCCTTCACCGGAGGCCTCTTCCCTGTCATCAACTTCGAGACCTACCTCGCGGTGGCCGCCTCGAACCTGACCTTCTCCGCCCTGATCCTGGCGCTGGTGGCAGGAGTCGGCCAGACCACCTCCAAGGTCGTCTGGTACTACGCCGGCCAGGGCACCACCGCCCTCCCCTTCGTCCGCAAGAAGATGGCGTGCGAGAAGTGGCAGCTGCGGATGGAGAAGTGGGAGCGGCGTACGCAGGGACGACCCGCCTACGCCGGCGGGCTGCTCGCGGTCGCCGCCCTCAGCGGGCTTCCTCCGCTGGCGATCCTCGCCGTGATCTACGGCACACTCAAGGCCAACCTGATGCTCTTCGTCGCGATCACGTTCGTGGGGCGCGTACTTCGGTCCTGGATGATCCTGGAGGCTGCGGCGTTCGCGTGGGTGCGGACATAGCGCGCAGCCCACGCCGGGTGGTTCTAGGCTGTCCGCATGCCTCAACCAGCCGGATTCGTCGGAGTCACCGCCAACCTCGGTCTCAAGGAGGGCGCTGACGACTTCGCCGTCGTCGCCGCCCCCTCCGGCTCGGTCACGAGCGCCGCGGTCTTCACCCGATCCCGCTTCGCCGGCGCCTCGGTGCTGCTCTCCCGGTCCGCGGACGTCTCCGCGTTCCGCGGGATGGTGACCATCTCGAAGAACGCGAACGTCGCGACCGGCCCGACCGGCGAGGCCAACGCCGCGGAGGTACGCCGCCTGGCGGCCGAGGTCGTCGGCGTACGCCCCGAGGAGCTGCTGGTGGCCTCGACCGGCGTGATCGGTGTGCTGTACCCGATGGACGTGCTCACCCCCGCCCTGGAGAAGCTCGCCGGGACCGCCGTCGAGGCCGACTTCGGGGCCGCCGCGGCGGCGATCATGACGACCGACACGATCGCCAAGATCGAGACCCGGACCGTCGGCGGGGCGACGATCACGGGGATCGCCAAGGGCGTCGGGATGCTCGAGCCCGACATGGCCACGATGCTGACCTACTTCTTCACCGACGCCGCGGTGCCGACCGCCGATCTCGACGCCGCCTTCCGCCGGGTCGTCGACCGCACCTACAACGCCGTCTCGATCGACACCGACACCTCGACCTCCGACACCGCCGCGATCTTCGCCTCCGGAACGGCCGGCGCTGTCGACCTGGGCGAGTTCGAGGCCGCGCTCTACGACGCCGCGCTGGCACTGGTGAAGAAGATCGCCTCCGACGGCGAAGGCGCCTCCAAGCTGATCTCGGTCTCGGTCAGCGGCGCCCGCGACGACGCCCAGGCCAAGCGGGTCGGCAAGGCCATCGTCAACTCACCTCTGGTCAAGACCGCAGTCCACGGCGCCGACCCCAACTGGGGCCGCGTCGCGATGGCCATCGGCAAGCTCCACGAGGAGACCGACATCTCCCCCGAGCACGTACGCATCGCCTTCGGCGGCACCGAGACCTACCCAGCCCAGGTCTCGGCAAATCTATTGGCAGATTTGTCGACTTATCTTTCCGGGGATGAGGTGTCGATCGAGGTCGACCTCGGCATCGCCTCGGGCGAGTTCACGGTCTACGGCTGCGACCTCACCGACGGCTACATCCGCATCAACGCCGACTACACGACCTGACTCATCGTCGGTCGAGCCGCGAGCGCCAGCGAGCGTGTCGAGACCAACACGGTTCCCCTCGAGCGCCATGGGAACTGTGTTGGTCTCGACACGCCTCCGCCTAGCGGCTCCGGCGGCTCGACCTGCGGATGACTAGCCGACCTGAGGCTCGGCCAGCGGGTCAGCCGACGCGCGCGGAGCGTTCCTCCGCCAGGAGCACCGAGGCGCGGCGTACGACCAGCTCGACCACGTCGGGATGGGGACCGATGACGTCGGCGACGACCTCCGCACCAGCATCCGAGGAGCGGACCCGGACCGTCTCGGAGAAGAACCCGGGCGCGAGCAGATAGGGCGAGACGGCGTCACCCGGGCGTACGACGTCGCCGATGGCCGGGGCGCCGGAGCCGGAGACCGTGGCGACCCGCACCGGGCCGCCCCAGGCCTCCGCCAACATCGATCCGGCCGTGGCGATGTCGGCGCGGGCAGCGGGGTCGTTGGACCCCGCGGCGACGAGGACTACGGGCTGACCAGGCGTTGCGCCCGCAGCGACCAGCCGGGACACCTGCGCGGAAGCCAGCATCGGGTCGGGGCCGAGCGGGGCGCCAAGAGTCACCGGAGCAGCGGCAGCAGAGGCGGCGGCGGGCAGGTCGACGCGTACGTGATAGCCGGTCGACAACAGCAGCGGCACGACCAGCGTGGGCTGTCGGCTCTCGGCGACGACGTCGGCGAAGAGCGGCTCGCAGAGCTCGACGTACGCCGCCCGTGACTCGATCCCCAGCCGGCGTCCGGCCTGCTTGGCGATGATCGAGGCGACGGCGTTGCCGAGCAGCCGCCGAGTCCCGTGAGCAACGAGTACGAGGCCCGTCACGTGGCCACCGCCAGCCGGTAGCCGCGCTTGACGACGGTCTGGACGGCTTTCGTCCCGAGCGCGGCCCGGAGCCGGGCGACCGCCATCTCCACGGCATGCTCGGACCCGGCGGTGCCCGAGGGCAGCATCGCCAGCAGCGCCGGCCGGGAGACGACGTTGCCCGGGGTGGCCACGAGCGCACCCAGGACCGCCGCCGGGGCCGGCGAGAGCTTCACCTCGGCTCCGTCGAGGATCACCGCGTCGTCGTGCAGCAGCAGCTGGTGACCACCGGCCAGCTCGATCAGCAGGCCCTCGCGGCGCAGCGGCAGCTCGGTCTCGAGCATCTTCACCAAGGCCGCGGTGCGGGAACGGTCGGGGATCATCGTCGGCACGCCCCACATCTCGAAGGCAGCTGCGGTCACCGGACCGACGCAGGCCGCGACCACGTCGGCCTGAAAAGCAGCGACGACCTCGTCCCGGAGGCCGACCGACCCTGCCGCCTGCATGAACGCGGCCACGGCCGGGGCGGAGGTGAATGTGACCGCGTCCAGCTCGCCGTCGGCCAACGTCTCGACCAGCCGGAACATCGGCTCCGGGTCGGCTGCCGACTCGACCCGGTAGACGATCACGTTGATGACCTCGGCGCCCTGCCGGGTCAGCGCGTGCGCGACCATCGAGAGCGACTGACCGTGCTCCTGCACCACGATCCGCTTGCCGGTCAGGTCGCGACCCCGCAGGTGCTCCAGGACGTCGTCGAACTCCTCCGACTCGGGCGC
Organism: Nocardioides panzhihuensis; assembly: GCF_013408335.1. Lineage (NCBI taxonomy): Bacteria > Bacillati > Actinomycetota > Actinomycetes > Propionibacteriales > Nocardioidaceae > Nocardioides > Nocardioides panzhihuensis. The sequence continues at coordinate 4,771,699 of NZ_JACBZR010000001.1, forward strand.
CCACAGCTCGCGGAGCCCGCGCCGCCGCAGCGCCCCGACCGACTTCGGCCCGCGCGCCAGGATCTCCGCGCCGCCGAGCGTCTCCAGGAGCGGGTCGATCAGCCCCCACTCCTCGGCGGCCTCGAACCACGCGCGGGTCCCGATGCCGGTCGTCGCCAGGAACATGTCGACGCGTTGACCGATGATCTGCTCGGTCACCGCGCGCAACGCACCGGCGTCGACCCGGTTGGGGTCGACGGAGAGCGCGGGCGCCCACACCACGTGAGCCCCACGCCGTTCGAGCAGCTTGATCTGCTCCTCGGCCTTCCGCGCGGCGGTTACCCCGACGCGGAAGCCGCTCAGCGCGCCAGTGTCCACATCCGCATCGTAGATCTCCTGCGCCTTCTCCACCGCCATGGATCCACCCTGCGCCGGTCGCATTTCGTCGTACGCAGACTGTTCGAATCGCGAGGGCTAACTTTCCCTCACGATCTCACGGCCGCTACAGCTCGACGATCGGCCCGGACGGGCTGCTCGACCTCTCGGCCGTATCGCGACTCCAGCGGCCGGACAGACCGGCGCCGATCAGGAGCGCCCCGACGGCCGGCAGCATGACGGCGTAATAGCTGAACACGCCGTACCGGAGCGCCTGGCTGCCGAAGAGGTTCGTCAGGTTCCACAGGATCTCCTGGGAGAAGAGCGAGATCAGTCCGAACCCGCCGTACGCCACCCCTGCGACGACCGGGCCGATGCCCGCGATCCTGCCGGCAGCCGCCACCACGAAGAGCAGCAGCACCCCCAGCAGCACCAGAGCGATGCCGACGACGGACGTGCCGAGCCTGGCGGCGTCGATGGCGTGGCGATATCCGCCGGTCATCACCAGGACGAGGCCGAGCGGCGTCAGCACCAGCGACGCGACCACGCTCACCCAGCGACGTGTCGGCCACGGCATCGCGGACACCTTGGCCCCGAGAACAGGATCACTCATGACGCCACCCTAGTGGCGCACCCCGATGCGTACCTCCCCGTCGACGACGTCCACCTCGTAGGTGGCGACCGCCACCGACGGATCGTCGAGACACCGGCCGCTCTCGAGCGAGAACGGCTGCTTGAGCAGCGGCGACGCCACGAACGGCACCTCCCCACGCGTCCCGACGATCCCGCGGGCCAGCACCGAGGCGTGACCGTACGGGTCGTAGTTGGACAGCGCGAAGACCCGATCGTCCAGGGTGCGGAAGACAGCCACCGCCTCCCCTCTGACCAGCGCGGCGACGCCGGTCTCGGGGTCGATGTCGTCGAGACGACAGACGGAGATGTACGTGACGGTCTGGCCGGCGCTCAGCTGATCAGCACTCATCGCGACTCCTCCAGCGTGGGCACACCGACAGGGATGGAGGCACCGAGCGAGACGGGACCGACGGCGGCTGGCGCCTCGCCGACCTCCGGGACGATCTGGCCACGCGTCGACCCGAAGGAGATGTTGGGGTCCGGGATGTCGGGGGCGTTGACGAAGGAGACGAAGCGACGCAGCTTCTCGGGGTCCTCCAGCGTCGCCTTCCACTCGTCGAAGTAGGTCTCGGTGTGGCGCACCATCGCGGCCTCGAGCTCGGTGCCCAGGCCGAGCACGTCGTCGACCACGACCTCGCGCACCCGGTCCAGGCCGCCGTCCAGGGAGTCGATCCAGGTCGAGGTGCGCTGGAGGCGGTCGGCGGTGCGTACGTAGTACATGAGGAAACGGTCGAGATAGCGGACGAGCTCCACGGTGGTCAGGTCACCGGCGAGCAGCTGTGCGTGGGCGGGGATGGCGCCACCGTTGCCCCCGACGTACAGGTTCCAGCCCTTCTCGGTGGCGATGACACCGAAGTCCTTGCCGCGGGCCTCCGCGCACTCCCGGGCGCACCCGGAGACGCCGCCCTTGAGCTTGTGCGGCGAGCGCAGCCCGCGGTAGCGGGTCTCGAGCATGATCGCGAGGCCGACGGAGTCCTGGACCCCGTAGCGGCACCAGGTGGAGCCGACGCAGGACTTCACCGTACGCAGCGACTTGCCGTAGGCGTGACCGGACTCGAACCCGGCGTCGACCAGGCGCTTCCAGATCGCCGGCAGGTCCTCCATCCGGGCACCGAACATGTCGATGCGCTGGCCGCCGGTGATCTTGGTGTAGAGGCCGAACTCCTTGGCGACCTCACCGATCACGATCAGGCCTTCGGGGGTGACCTCTCCGCCGGGGATGCGCGGGACGACGGAGTAGGAGCCGTTCTTCTGGAGGTTGGCGAGGTAGGCGTCGTTGGTGTCCTGGAGCTTGCGGTTCTCCTTGGCCAGGACGTGCCCGTTGAGCTGGCTGGCCAGGATGCTCGCGACGGCAGGCTTGCACAGGTCGCAGCCGCGGCCGGCACCGTGGGCCTCGATGATCTGGTCGAAGGTCTTGTAGCCGTGGATCAGGACCACGTCGAAGAGCTCGGCGCGGGTCATCGCGAAGTGCTCGCACAGGCTGGTGTCGACGGTCTTGCCCTGAGCGGTGAAGTAGTCCTCGACGATCTTCTTGACCTGCACCTTGCAGGACCCACAGGTCGAACCGGCCTTGGTCTCCTTGGTGACCTCCGCGGCGCTCTCGCAGCCGTTGTCGACAGCCGCCTCGATGTCGCCGCGGGTGACACCGTTGCAGGAACAGATCTCCTCAGCACCGGGGTCTGAACGCAGTGGCCCCGAGCTTGTCGAGACCCCGTACAGAATGAGTTCCTCGGGGTTCTCCGGGAGCGGGATACCAGAAGCGACCATCGGCCGGAGCAGCCCGTAGGCGCTCGCGTCTCCGACCAGCACGCCGCCGAGCAGGCGGGTGCCGTCCTCGCTGATCACCAGCTTCTTGTAGACACCGGTGACGGCGTCGGAGTAGGTCAGCTCGAGACACTCGTCGGTGGTGCCGTGCGCGTCACCGAAGCTCGCGACATCGACCCCGAGCAGCTTGAGCTTGGTCGACATGTCGGCACCGGCGAACGTGCCGGCGCCGCCGAGCAGCGCGTCGGCGACGACCTCGGCCATGTCGTAGCCGGGGGCCACCAGGCCGTACATCTTCCCGCCGGGCGCGGCGCACTCACCGACCGCCCAGATGTGCTCGTCGGAGCTTCGGCACCGCTCGTCGACCAGCACACCGCCGCGCTCGGCCAGGTCCAGTCCGGCCGCGCGGGCGAGCGCGTCCCGTGGGCGGATGCCGGCCGAGAAGACGATCATGTCGACCGGCAGGGGCTCCTCGACGTCCTTGAACTTCAGCGCGCTGACCTTGCCGTCGAGCACGCCGGCCTCGTCCGCGTCGACTACGGAGATCTCGACCGCAGCGTCCGGCGCGATCCGCCGGATCGAGCTTGTCGAGATCGACTCCGTCATCACCCCGGTGTGGACGGTGAGGCCCAGCTTCTCGATGTGGCGCTTGAGGGTGTTGCCGCCGGCATCGTCGACCTGCACGGCCATCAGCCGCGGCGCGAGCTCGACCACGTGGGTCTCGACACCGAGCTGGTGCAACGCGTTGGCCGCCTCCAGCCCCAGGAGGCCACCGCCGATCACGGCCCCCACCTTCGCGGTCTTCGCGGCCTCCCGGATCGCCTCGAGGTCCTCGATCGTGCGGTACACGAAGACGTTCCCGAGCTCCGAGCCCGGCACCGGCGGCACGAACGGCGCCGCTCCGGTGGCGAGCACCAGCTCGTCGTACGCCATCTCCTCGCCGTCAGCCAGCATCACGGTCTGCGCGGCGGGATCGATCTCGATGACGCTCGTGCCGGTGCGGAGCGTGACCCGCGGGTCCTCGTAGACGCCGCCGGGCAGGAACGAGAGGGCCTCGGCACCGACCTCGAAGAAGCTGGTCAGGGCGACCCGGTCGTACGCCGGTCGCGGCTCCTCCCCGAGCACCACGACGTCGTGGGTCTCGGTGAGACCGCGCTCGATCGCGGCGGTCACGAAGCGGTGACCGACCATGCCGTGGCCGACGACGACGACCTTCTTGCGGAGGTGAGGGCTCATGACGGGGTTCCTTCCACTGTGCGCAAACTGTTGGGGAGCGGACTTGTCTGGCGGGTGGCGAGAAGCTGGCGGACGGTCGGCGCGCAGCCGCCGCAGCCGGTGGTGGCACGGGTGGTGTCGCGTACGTCCTCGAGGGACTGGCAGGCCCGGATCGCGCCGGCGCTGACACCGGCGCAGGCGCAGATCTCCGCGTCGTCGGGGAGCTGTGGCACACCTGACGACCCCGCCGCGGACGGCTCGGGCAGCAGCAGCTGCCCCGCCTCGTGCTCGCCGAGGACCGTCTGCCGGTCGAAGGCCTGTGTGATCAGGCCGACCCGGCTCAGGTCGCCGACGAGGGCACCGGCGACGATGCGGCCGTCGCGTACGACCAGCTTGCGGTGGGTGCCCTTGATCGGGTTGGCGATCTCGACCACCTCGCCGGTCTCGTGCTCGGGCTCGCCAAGGACGCACACGTCGAGGTCGGTGGCGCGCAGCCGGGCGACGACGCGGTGTCCTGAATAGGTCGCCTGGTTGCCGGCGAGGACGTCGGCGAGGACTCCGGCCTGCTCCCAGGCCGGCGAGACGAAGCCGGTCACGGTCGAGTCGTGCTCGGCGCAGTCGCCGATCGCGTAGATGTCGGGGTCGTCGACGCTGCGCAGCTGATCGTCGACGACGATGCCGCGAGCGACGGTGAGCTCGGCGCGGCGGGCGAGGTTTGCGCGCGGGCGGCCACCGGCGGTGAGCACCACCAGGTCGGTCTCGAGGGTGTAGCCGTTGTCGAGCTTGAGTCCCTCGTCGGTCAGCCTGGTCGCGCGGGCGCCGAGATAGACCTGGGTGCCGAGCGTGGCCATCGACCGCTTGAGCACCTTGCCGGCCGAGGCGCCGACCTGGCTGCTGAGCAGGTGGTCGCGACCCTCGACGATCTCGGTCTCGATTCCCCGGACCGCCAGGGCGCGGGCGACCTGCAGGCCGAGCAGGCCGCCGCCGACGATCACCGCGTTGCGCGGGTGGTCGCGGAGGCTCTGTCGGTCGAGGAGGGCCAGCAGCCGCCCACAGTCGTCGAGGCTCCGGAACGCCTGCACCCGCGGGTCCATCGATCCGTCCGCCCGCACCACGCCGCGGATCGGCGGCAGGCTCGGGATCGCCCCGGTGGCGAGGACGAGCCGGTCGTACGGAACTGTCGTCCGGTCGGCGAGCTCGACCGCGTGCCTGTCGCGGTGGATGTCGACGACGAGGCTGTCCAGGCGCAGGTCGACTCCCTTGTCGGCGTACCACTGCTTCTCGCGCATCGCGAGCACCTCAGGACGGTGGGTGCCCTCGAGCACGGCGGAGAGCAGGATCCGGTTGTACGGAGCGTGCGGCTCCTCCGCGAGCACGGTCGTCTGCGGGCCGAGGCCGCGTGCGACCAGCCCTTCGACCAGGCGTGCCGCGGCCATCCCTCCGCCGACGACGACGATCCGCTGCTGCGGCGCCGCGGACTCGTGTAACACGTCGTTCGTAGGACTACTCGCCCTATCTGAACGACCGGATAGTCCTACGAACGACGTGTTACCCGCGATCGGCTCCCCGCTCATGCGCTCACCGCCGCGGCGCAGACCTTGAACTCCGGCATCCGCGAAGACGGGTCGAGGGCGTCGTTGGTCAGCCTGTTGGCGCCGACCCAGTGGAACGGGACGAAGACGGTGTCGGGGCGGATGGTGGTCACGATCCGCGCAGGCGCCTTCAGCTCCCCACGAGCGGTTCTTACGAGGACAGGGTCGCCGTCGTGAGCGCCGACCCGGTCCGCGAGCAGCGGGTGGAGCTCGACGAAGATGCCGTCGTCCGGCAGCTCCTTGATCCGACGCGTCTGCGCACCGGACTGGTACTGGGCGAGGACCCGGCCGGTCGTGAGATGCAGCGGGAAGGCAGCCGAGGGCTGCTCCGCCGGACCGCTGTGGGCGACGTCGACGAACCGAGCCCGGCCATCGGGGTGGAAGAAGGCGTCGGCGAACAGACGCGGGGAGCCCTCGCTACCCTCCGGGCACGGCCAGAAGACCCCGTCCTCCTCCCGGATCCGGTCGTAGGTGATGTCGCTGTAGTCGGCCTTGCCGCCCTTCGACGCCGCCCGGAGCTCGGTGAAGATCTCCTCCGGGTCGGTCGACCAGGTCGAGGCGGCACCGAGGCGGTGGGCGAGGCCGGTGATGATGTCGAGGTCGTTCTTGACTCCGTCGGGCGGGCTGATCGCCTGGTTGCGCAGGATGACCCGGCCCTCGAGGTTGGTCATGGTGCCGGTCTCCTCGGCCCACTGGGTCACCGGCAGCACCACATCGGCGAGCGCGGCGGTCTCGCTCATCACCATGTCGGCCACGACCAGCAGGTCCAGGTCGGCCAGGCGGGAGGCGACGTGCGAGGCGTTGGGGGCCGAGACGACGATGTTGGAGCCGAAGACCAGGAGGCTCTTGGGGCCGGCGGCGGTGCCGAGGGCGTCGAGGAGCTCGTAGGCAGAGCGCCCCTTACCTGGGATCGTCTCCGGATCGATCCCCCAGACCCCGGCGACGTGCGCCCTGGCCGCGGGGTCGTCGATCATCCGGTAACCCGGAAGCTGGTCCGCCTTCTGGCCGTGCTCGCGACCGCCCTGGCCGTTGCCCTGTCCGGTCAGGCAGCCGTAGCCGGAGAAGGGCCGCCCCGGCATGCCGAGGGCGAGCGCGACGTTGAGCCAGGCCAGGACGGTGGCGGTGCCCTGTGCGTGCTGCTCGGCACCGCGCGCGGTCAGGACCATCACCTTCTCCGCCTTCGCCAGCAAGGAAGCGAGCTCGCGCAGCTGCGCGGCCTCGACCCCACTGACCCGCTCGACCATCTCCGGCCACCAGGCGGCCACGGAGCGGCGTACGTCCTGGAAGCCTGTGGTGCGCTCGGCGATGTAGTCCTCGTCGACCGCGCCGGCCGCGTCGAGCAGGTGCAGCACACCGAGCGCGAGGGGCAGGTCGGTCCCGGGGACCGGCTGGAGGAAGAGGTCGGCACGCTCGCCGGTGGGGGTCAGTCGGGGGTCGATGACCACCACGCGACCGCCCTTCTCCCGCAGTCTGTCGAGGTGACGGGCCGCCGGCGGCATCGTCTCGGCGAGGTTTGAGCCGACGAGCACGCAGACGTCGGTCTTCTCGATGTCAGCCAGCGGGAACGGCAGCCCGCGGTCGACGCCGAAGGCCTGGTTGCCGGCCGAGGCCGCCGAGGACATGCACCAGCGCCCGTTGTAGTCGATCTGGGAGGTGCCGAGCGCGACCCGGGCGAACTTCCCGAGCTGGTACGCCTTCTCGTTGGTCAGCCCGCCGCCACCGAAGACGGCGTTGGCGTCGGCGCCATGGACCTCCCGAAGCTCGGCGAGCTTCGCCGCGATCAGGTCGAGCGCCTCGTCCCACGTCGTCGCGCTCCACTCCCCCGTCGCCCGATCGCGCACCATCGGCGTCGTCAGCCGCTCCCGGCTCCCTCGCAGGCCGGCCGCCGTCCACCCCTTACGGCACAGTGCTCCCTCGTCCACCGGGCTGTGCTTGTTCGTCTGGGACCGCACACCCACCTCCAGACGGGGCCCTTTGCGTGAAAGGGTCATCCCGCACTGCAGACTGCAGTAAGGACAGTGGGTGTCGGTCACGCGTACTCACACCGTTTCGGGTCGGGGGTGGGCAACCCCTACATTCCGGCGTCGACGTTTCGCACCGACCGGCCCTCCGTACCCCTTCCGTCAACTTCCGCTCACCACCTCACAACCCAATTGCCGAGGCGTCACCCGCGTCGGCCGAAGCGTCACGCCCGTCGGCCGAGACGTCAGGTACGTCGGCCGAGTTGGCAGCGGGATGCCAACTCGAACAGCGGGAGCGACGCCTCGGCCGACCGGACTGACGCCTCGGCCGACGGGAGTGACGCCTCGGCGATCAGGGAGTACGTCGCCGCAGGGTCGCCGAGCCGAGGGCGAGGCCGGCCACGACGAACCCGGCGACGACCGCCAGGTCGGCCCAGACCTCGCCGGTGTCGGTGGAGCCGACGAGGTGGGTCATCGCGTCGACCGCGTAGGAGAGCGGCAGGACGTTGGAGATCGCCTCCAAGACGGTCGGCAGCGACTCGCGAGGCACCAGCAGTCCGCACAGCAGAATCTGCGGGACCACGATCGCCGGCATGAACTGGACCGCCTGGAACTCGGTGGCCGCGAAGGCCGAGACGAGCAGCCCGAGCGCAGTGCCGAGGACGGCGTCGACGATCGCGACGAGCACGAGCAGCGCGACCGAACCGGTGATCTCCAACCCGAGCAGACCCACGCTGACCCCGACTGCCACACCCGACTGGACCGCGGCCAGGAGCCCGAACGCCAGTGCGTAGCCGAGCAGGAAGTCACCCTTGCCCAGCGGCATGGCGAGGAGTCGTTCCAGGGTCCCGGAAGACCGCTCCCGAAGTGTCGTCACCGAGGTGACCAGGAACATCACGATGAACGGGAAGATCGCCAGCAGTGCAGGGCCGATCCGGTCGAAGATCGGCGCCGGCGACTCCTCGTACATCCACCACAGCAGGCTCATCAGCAACGTCGGCAGGACCACCAGCATCACCAGGGTGCGGTGGTCGCGCCGGATCTGGGCGAGGACCCGCCCGGCCACGGCCAGAGTTCGTCGAAGGCTCATCACGCCGCTCCCTTCACCAGGGCCAGGAAGGCCTGCTCGATGTCGTCGGCGTTCGCCTTCTGCTTGATCTCCGCCGGGCTGCCGTCGGCGAGGATCGCGCCTCCGCGCATCAGCAGCAGCCGGTCGCACCGCTCGGCCTCGTCCATCACGTGACTGGACACGATCACCGCCGCGCCCGCGGCCGCCAGGTCCCGGAAGGTGCCCCACAGCTGCTCGCGCAGCACCGGGTCGAGCCCGACGGTCGGCTCGTCGAGCACCAGCAGGTCCGGCGCGCCGAGCAACGCCGCCGCGAGCGAGACCCGGGAGCGCTGACCACCGGAGAGATCACGTACGACCTGGTGCTGGTGCGACACCAGGTCGACCGTCTCGACGACTTCCGAGACCGACGACGTCGGCGCACCGAGGATCCGAGCGAAGAACCGCAGATTCTCCGTGACCGTCAGGTCGTCATAGACGCTGGCAGCCTGGGTGACGTACCCGATCCGCTGTCGCAACGATGCCGACCCGGCCGGGCTGCCGAGGACGATGACCGTCCCGGTCACCTTCGCCTGCACGCCGACCAGCGCCCGCATCAACGTCGTCTTACCGCACCCCGACGGCCCGAGCAGGCCGGTCACCTCACCGGCTCGGATGGAGAAGTCGAGATCGTGGAGGACCTCGCGCCTACCGCGTACGACCTTCAGGTCCTTCGCCACGACCACGGTTTCCGTCATCCCCCGAATCTCCCACACCATCCCCGCCGGGTCTGCGGTTCCCGTTGCCCGGATCTACTCCAGACGCCGAAGCCAGGCAGCGGGGCGGCCGACGAGCCACTCGAGCGGGCCCGGGCGGCCCCAGGCGGTGACGAGCGCGCCGATGCCCAGCACGACGAGCACGTGGACGACGTACGACCCGGGGGTCTCCGGCGGCCAGACGGCATCGGTCATCATCACCACGTGCAGGCTGTAGAGCGTCAGCGTCATCGTGCCGGCACCGAACAGCACCGCCATCCCGACGCGCCACCGATCCGGCAGGCGCAGCGCGATCATCTGGCACGCGCCGATGACGAACATCGAGCTGCCGATCGTCTGCGCCAGGTCGAACGGCGTGGTCGAGTGCGGCGCGACGACCAGCAGCCACTGCCAGCCGCCGTCGATCGGCGTCTGTCCGTAGAGGCCGTGGCTCATCTCGGTCAGCGCGCTGTCGATGTCGGTCCCCGGATAGGTGCGCAGCAGCACCTCGGCGACCGACGGCAGCCGGGTCAGCCTCCCCGACAGCCAGGTGGCCGAGACGGAGATGATGACGCCGCCCGTCCAGAGGATCGAGACCACGATCCGGTTGCGCAGGTCGATGCGGCCGACGGCCATCCCGATCAGCAGGTAGGCGAGCCATGGGACAGCCGGGTAGTAGCCGGTGAAGAGCAGCTCGGCGAGAAGCCGGCCGGGCTCCAGCAGCTGGGACGGCTCCGGGCTGTCGAACTGCCGCGGCGGCAGCAGCGGGCGGATGCCCAGCGACAGCAGCGGCCCCACGACGATCCAGGCCGCGCCGAGCAGCCACAGCCACCGCGCCCGCAGCCCGAGGAACGGGATGCCGATCAGGAACAGCATGCCGTAGTAGGTCAGGATGATCGCGATGTCGGTGCCGAGCGACCCGAGCACCAGCCCGAGCGCGGCGATCAGCACCGCCCGCGCGGCGAGCCCCAGCGAACGTGACCCGAGCGCCCACCCCCGCACCGGCGTCTGACGCCCGGTCATCAGCGCCAGGCTGACACCGGCCAGCACCGCGAAGAGCGCCGCGGACCGGCCACCGGCCACCTCTTGGATCCTGGTCAGCTCCCCGGAGGCGTCAACCGGGTCGAGCACGTGCGTGGCCATCATCCCCAGCAGCGCCAGGCACCGCGCGGCATCGACCCCGACGAGACGCGTCGAGAGCCGATCGGAGAGGCGGTCGGCGACGGAGGACGAGGAGGCGGACATCGACCCAAGAGTAGAGATATGTCACGTACGCGCCAGGTTCACCCGGACATGCCGCCTGATCTACCGTGAGAACGATGTCCGTAGACGCCTCCCTGACCCGTGAATGGGTAGGCCATGACGCCGGCAGCAGCGGCTACCGGCGGATCCTGATCGGCCTCTTCGCGGCCGGGATCGCGACCTTCGGGCAGATGTACTCCACCCAGGGCATCCTCCCGACCGTCGCGCAGGCGCTCGAGGTCAACGAGGCCTCAGCAGCGCTCACCGTCTCCACCGCCACCCTCGGCCTCGCGGTCAGCGTCCTCGGCTGGTCGTGGGTGGCCGACCGCATCGGCCGGGCCCCGGCGATGAAGATCGCGCTCTCCCTCTCCCTCGTCCTCGGTCTGCTCACCCCGCTCGCCCCCGGCTTCACCACGCTCCTCGTCCTGCGCACCCTCGAAGGGCTCGCTCTCGGCGGCGTACCGGCCCTCGCGGTCGCCTACCTGGCCGAGGAGATCCACGTACGCCACGTCAGCCTCGCCGCGGCCATCTACATCTCCGGCACCACCGTCGGTGGCCTCCTGGGTCGGGTCATCACCGGGCCGTCCGCCGACCTCGGCGGCTGGCGGCTGGGCGTCGCCGCGGGCGGCGTCCTCTCCGCGATCGCCGCGATCATCGCCATCACCCTGATCCCGCGAGCTCGGGGCTGGGTCCGCCCGACGGGCAGGCCGACCACCTCCGTACGCGAAGGGGTGCTCGCCAACCTCCGCGACCCGGGCATGCTCGTCCTCTACGGGCAGGCGGCGCTGTTGATGGGCGGGTTCGTGGCAACGTACAACTATCTGGGGTTCCGCCTCGAACGCGAGCCCTTCGGGCTGCCGGTGGCGATCTCGAGCCAGATCTTCTTCGCCTACCTCGGCGGCACCGTGTCGTCCTCGGTCGCGGGCCGCCTGGCTGCCACCCACGGACGGCGAAAGGTCATGCTGACCTGCGTCGTCATCACCATCGTCGGCGTCGCGATGACCCTCCCGGACAACCTCGCGATCGTGCTGACCGGCCTCCTCGTCCTCACCACCGGCTTCTTCGGCGCCCACGGCGTCGCCTCGGGCTGGGTGGGCGCCCGCGCCCGGGTCGGAAAAGCCCAGGCCAGCGCCCTCTACAACCTCTTCTACTACGGCGGCTCGAGCCTGTTCGGGTGGCTGCTCGGCTATGCGTACGTCGTCGGCTGGTGGGGCCTCGCCACCACCGTCATCGCCCTGGCGCTGATCTCGCTGACCTGGTCCTGGTTCGCCGCCCGCGACTGACCGTCTCCGCTGGTCGAAGTCGAACCCTCACCGCTGGTCGAGCCGGATTCGTGAGGAACGAACGAATCCGTGTCGAGACCAACACAGTCCCCTCGACGCTCGATCAGACCGTGTTGGTCTCGACACGCCTCCGCCTAGCGGCTCCGGCGGCTCGACCAGCGGGGTCGGGGGTCAGATGCGGAAGTGCTCCCGCGCAAACTCGAGCGACTCGCGCAGGTCGGCGATGCGCCCGGCCCGCGAGCCGGACTTGCGGGTGTTGATCTCCAGCACGATCTCGCCCTCGAAGCCTGACGCGGCCAGATGACGGAGAAAACGGTCGGCGCCCATGTGGCCGCGGCCGGGAACGAGGTGCTCGTCCTTGGCCGAGCCGGTGCCGTCGGTGAGGTGGACGTGCCGGAGCCGGGGGCCCAGCCGCTTCGCCATCTCGATCACGTCATCACCGGCGATCGCGGCGTGGGAGAGGTCGATGGTGGTGTTCGCGTACTCCTCGGTCGAGGGGTCCCAGTGGGGCAGATACATCTGCGTGGCCCGCTTGGCCGCCCGCCACGGGTACATGTTCTCCACCGCGAAACGCAGGCCGGTCGATCGCTCCAGCGTGGCGATCCCCTCCACGAAGCCGACCGCGTACTCGCGCTGCCAGCGGAACGGCGGGTGGACGACGACCACCTCCGCCCCGACCTCGACGGCCATCTCGGCCGACCGCTCGAGCTTGCCCCAGGGCTCGAAGCCCCAGACCTGCTGGGTGAACAGCAGCGTCGGCGCGTGGATCGCGACGATCGGCAGGCCGTGGTGCTCGGAGAGCTGCTTGACCGCATGGGTCTGCTGGGAGAGGGCATCGAGCCCGACCATCACCTCGACACCGTCGTAGCCCACCTCGGCCGCATAGGCGAAGCCGTGGGCAGTCGACTCTGGATAGGTCGAGGACGTCGACAACGAGATCATCGCGGGTCTCCTATTCGGCCCTTCCAAGAGTGGAATCCCCGATGAAGGACAGGTGGTCCATGCGGTCGAGGATCAGCCCCTCACGCAGCGCCCAGGGGCAGATCTCGAAGGACGGCAGGTCGAAGATGTCGAGGCACGCCTCGGCGACCAGCGCCCCCGGGATGATCTGGTGAGCTCGCGACGGGCTGACCCCGGGCAGCTCGGAGAGCTCCTCGAGCGACATGTCCAACAGCTTCGGGATCCAGCGGCGCAGCTCGGCCAGCGACAGCTCGCGGCGCACCCGCAGCCCCTCACCGCTCGGCGCGGCACCGCAGATGCGCGCCAGCGAGCGGAACGTCTTCGAGGTCGCCACTGCCATCTCCGGACGGCCACCGCGCAGTATCTTGCCCGCGTCCTCGGCGATCGCGGCGCGGATCGTCCGGCGCATCTCGCGCAGCTCGTCGTCGGTCGGCCGGTCACCGGAGTAGCTGCGCGCGAGCCGGCCGGCGCCGAGCGGCAGCGACCACGCGACGTACGGCTGCTCGTCGAGTCCGGCCGCGATCTCCAGCGAACCGCCGCCGATGTCGAAGACGGCGAGCCGTCCCGCGGACCAGCCGAACCAGCGTCGTACGGCCAAGAAGGTCAGCCGCGCCTCGTCGTCACCTGGAAGGACCTCGATCTCGACCCCGGTCTCGGCATGGACGCGGTCCAGCACCTCCTGCGAGTTGCCCGCATCCCGCACCGCCGAGGTCGCGAAGGCCAGCATCTCGGCGACCCCCTTCTCCTCCGCGACCGCCACCGAGTCGCGGGTGAACGCGACCAGCGCCTCGATCCCCTGCTCGGTCACGTCTCCCGCGTCGTCGAGATGCTCCGCGAGCCGCAGAGGCTGCTTGAACGAGTACGCCGGGAGCGGGGCTGCCCCGCCGTGGGCGTCGACCACGAGCAGGTGTCCCGTGTTCGATCCGATGTCGAGTACGCCCAGACGCATGGCTCTACGCTACTTCGCCGGGCGTACCTCGTGTTCCAAAGGTTGCCCAGCGGGCGATTTCAGCGGCTGGAGGTAGCCGAAGCGCGCTCGAGCTCGAGGGCCGCCGCCGGGGCAGGCTCCCCGATCCGGGCGTTGACGACTCCCGCGAGGACGACCACCAGCGCGGCAGCCGCAGGCATGACCAGGGCCGCCTCGGTGCCCCAGCGTTCGGCGATCTCGCCGGTGACCGCGGAGGCGAGGGACTGCCCGAGGATCACGCCGGAGCCGAGCATGGTCATCACTGTGGCCGAGCGGCCGACCGGGCTGCGGCGGGCACCGAGGCCGTACTGCGTGACCAGGGTCGGACCGATCCCGATGCCGACGATCAGCAGCGCGATCACCATCCCGGTCAGCGAGGACACCGCCGGCAGCGCGAGGGCGCCGGCGAGCATCACGCCGCCGAAGACCAGCCACCGCGCGGTCGGCGTGAAGCCCACCGGGAAGGCCGCGACGCCGAGCGCCAGCGCGGCGGAGCCGACGCCCATCGCGGCGTAGATCAGGCCGGCCTCCTCCGGGCGCCCGTGGTCGGCCATGAACGCGGTCAGCGAGGTGAGCATCGAGCCGAAGAAGAGACCGACGCCGAGGATGCCGACCACGACGACGACCACGCCCGGACGGGCGAGCTCACGGGCGGAGCCCGCGGCCGGCGTACGTCCAGCAGTCGCCTGCGCGGTCGCGGCGCTCGGGTGGACGGCGAAGGCCGAGACGAAGATCAGGGTGAGCACCGCAGCGGCGACGACCGGCGCCCACGGGTCGATCGTCACGGCGAGGACGCCGGCGACGACCGGGCCGACGATGAAGACGATCTCGTCGGCCGCCGACTCGTAGGCCATCGTCGAGTTGAGCACCCGCACGCGGCGCGTCGGGACGATGTGCCCGGAGATGATCGCGAACAGCCGAGACCGCGACAACGGTGCGATCTGCGGGGCGGTCGCACCGACCAGGAACGCCACCGCCAGCACCGCCACGTCCGGCAGCGGGCTGTAGACCACCCAGGCCATGGCCGCCAGCGCAGCGCTGCTGAGGACACTGATCACCAGCAGTACGCGACGCTGACCGAACCGGTCGACGGCCGCACCCAGAAGCGGGCCGCACGTCGCGGCACCGATCCCCACCAACGCCGAGTTCAGACCACCGAGCGCCAGCGAGCCGCGGCCCGCGACGACCAGCGTCAGCACACCGACGACCATCATCGCGTACGGCATCCGCGCGACCAGCGCGAGCGGGAAGTACGTCTTCCCGACGGCGCGAACCAGTCTCTGCTCGCCCTGCCTTGACATCACTTTCGAACCTCCCGCTGCGAACCGCGGCTCTGTGCCGCCTTGGTCCGCCGGCGGGGCCAGCGCGAGGTGATACACACGAAGAAAACGGAGCGGTCGCTCCGCATATACAAGAATACGCTCCCCTCCCCGGTCCCTCGGAATCGTCGGCACCTCGGGCAACGCCACGAGATCATGGTCAGCATCAGGAGGGTCCGGGACCCGGGACGTAGGCTTACGAGGTGCCCGAAGTACCCCTGGATTTCCCGCGTGCGTGGGTGGAGTTCGCCAACCCCGACGACCCGGACGAGCGGATGCGCTGCGACCTGACCTGGTTGACGTCGGCGTACTCCTGCATCTTCGGCAACGGCTGTCCGGGGATGTTCAAGAGCTCGCCGGACGTCGGGTGCTGCACGCTGGGGGCGCACTTCGCCGACGAGGAGGACGAGGCCCGGACGGCGGGGTTCGTCCAGAAGCTGACTCCGGAGCTGTGGGAGCAGCACCCGGGGCGCGAGGTGGCGACCGACGACTGGGTCGAGCTCGATGACGAGGGCGAGCGGAAGACGCGCGTAACGGAGTTTCGCGGGCAGGAGTCGTGCGTGCTGTCCAACCGGCCGGGATTCGCCGGCGGGTCCGGCTGCGCGCTCCACGTCCTGGCCGCGGCCGAGGGCCGGGAGCACTTCGAGACGAAGCCGGACGTGTGCTGGCAGCTGCCGATCCGGCGTACGTTCCGCGATGTCGAGCTCACCGACGGGACGACGTACACCGAGGTCACGATCACCGAGTACGACCGACGCGGCTGGGGTCCGGGCGGGCACGACCTGGACTGGTACTGCTCCGGCAACACCGAGGCCCACGTCGCCGTAGAGCCCGTCTACCTCACCAACGCGGCCGAGCTCACCGAGCTGATGGGCAAGGCGGCGTACGCCGAGCTCGTCCGCCACTGCGAGGCGCACGTCCGGTCTAGGTCCGCCCTGGCGCTCCACCCGGCCAGCCCGCACTGACCTGCACCATGACGCCGAGCTATCTCTCGATATCAAGAGATAGCGACCCTGGATTGGTCTCTCCCTCAGCGAGCGTTCAGAATCGTTACATGCGCCTGGACCATGTTTCGTACGCTGCAGGACCCGATGGCTTGGCTCAGACCGCCAAGCAGCTCGGCGAGCTGCTCGGCCAGGAGTTCGTCGACGGCGGCGTCCACCCTCGCTTCGGCACCCGCAACTTCATCCTCCCGATGCGCGGCGGCCTCTACCTCGAGGTGGTCGAGGCGCTCGAGCACCCGGCCAGCGACAAGGCCCCGTTCGGGCAGGCCGTCAAGGCCCGTTCCGCTCTCGGCGGCGGCTGGATCGGCTTCGTGATCGGCGTCGACGACATGACCCCGATCGAGGAGCGGCTCGGCCGCAAGGCGGTTCCCGGCAACCGTCACCTCCCCGACGGCCGCGAGCTCCACTGGCAGCAGATCGGCATCAACGGCCTGATCGCCGACCCGCAGCTGCCCTACTTCATCAAGTGGGAGACCCCCGACCTCCACCCCGGCAACGCCGGCTCCGACATCACGCTCACCGACCTGGAGATCTCCGGCGACCCCGAGCGGGTCAAGGACTACCTCGGCGACGAGCTGAAGGAGCGGGTCGACCCGTGGACCGGCAAGCCCGCCGAGAACGTCCACATCGACTGGGTCGCCGAGCACGGCACCCCCGGCCTGCTGGCCGCCAAGTTCGTGACGCCCCGCGGCGAGGTCCGGATCTGACAAGGCTCGGCCTCCCCGGCGCGACGGGAGCGATCCCGTCCCCGAACATCTGGCACCACACCGCGACGTACGAGATCGAGAACCGTGCGGTCGACCCGCACGGTCGGCTATGGGCCGCCATGGCCGAGACCGCGCGGTGGGCCGGTCGCGACGTCCTCGACCTGGGCTGCGGCACCGGGTTCCATCTGCCGAAGTTCGCCGAGGACGCCCGCACCGTCACCGGCATCGAGCCCCATCCGGACCTGGTGACGTTGGCCCGGCGGCGTACGAAACGGCTCTCGAACGTCACCGTCCACAACGGCATAGCGCAGCAGTTGCCGCTCCCGCCGGCGTCCGTCGACGTCATGCACGCTCGCTGGTCCTACTTCTTCGGCCCTGGCTGCGAGCCGGGGCTCGGCGAGCTCGACCGGGTGATGCGCCGCGGTGGCGTGGCGATGGTGATCGACAACGACGGCTCCCGCTCCAGCTTCGGCGCATGGTTCCGCCGCGGCTACCCGAACGTCCCGCCGCCCGAGGAGCAGGAGCGGTTCTGGTCGATGCACGGCTGGACACGCGTCCCCGTCGACATGGACTGGTCGTTCAGCTCTCGCGCGGATCTGGAGGCGGTCGTACGCATCGAGTTCGATCCGGCGACCGCTGAGGCGATCCTGGGCGAACACGACGGGACCTACGTCGACTACGCGGTGAACCTCTGGTGGAAGCGTTTCTGAATCGCCTCACGCGGCCGAGGAAAACCCGTAACCATTGAAGCTCCCCCCAAGGAAGGGAGTTTCACCATGCACCAAATCCCACGTCTCGGGCGTCGGCTCGGCACGGTCATCGGTTCTCTCCTCATCACGTTGGCGGCCAGTCTGGTCGCCATCACCTCCACAGCCGCCCCCGCCCACGCCGATGCCTGCTACACGTGGGGTCGCACCCTGCAGCAGGGCGCGACCGGGGCCGACGTCACCCAACTGCAGATCCGGGTCGCCGGATGGGCGACGTCGCGCACCATCTTCACGATCGACGGGTCCTACGGCCCGGCGACCACGACCGCCGTCCGCAACTTCCAGTCCGCCTACGGGCTCAGCGCCGATGGTGTCGCCGGCCCCAACACGTTCAGCAAGCTCTACGCCCTCCAGGACGACGACTGCACCCCGATCCACTTCTCGTGGAGCGAGGTCGACGACGTCTGCTTCGGCGGTTGGCCGACGCCGGTGTCAGGGACCACGATCGCCCAGGTCAAGGCCAACTTGATGCAGGCGATGTGGCGCGCCGAGGCAATCCGGCACCGGCTCGGCGACAACCCGCTGCGGGTGACGTCGGCCTATCGCTCGAAGGCGTGCAACGACCGAGTCGGCGGCGCCAGCAACAGCAACCATCTCTACGGCCGGGGAATGGATCTGGTGCCCGGCAGCAGCGCGACGACCATGTGTGGCATCGCGCGTGCCTCACGCCAGTCGTTCCCGCAGGTGCTCGGGCCGGGCTACCCCGACCACAGCGACCACATCCACCTCGGCATCCAGTCGAGCGTCTACCACAGCGCGTCGCAGTGCTTCTAGGACTGTGACAGGTCGGTGAGCTGGTCGGGATCGGTCTCGGTCCCGACCAGCTCTCGGAGCTGGTCGTTGACGTCCCAGATGCCGACGTTCATCCCAGCGGTGACGGTCGCACCGCGCCGCCAGTAGGCGATGAACTCATCACCCTCGGCGTTGCCGCGGAGCAGCACCTCGTCCTCGGGCGCCGAGCGGCCGACGTACTCCATCGAGAACTCGAACTGGTCGGTGAAGAAGTAGGGCTGCCAGTCGTAGACGCCGTCCTTCCCCAGCATCGACCTGGCCGCCAGCCGGCCCTGTCTGATCGCGTTGTCCCAGTGCTCGACACGCAGCGCGCCGTGGACGGTGTGCGTCGCGAGCGCGACATCACCGGCCGCGAAGACCCTGGGATCAGACGTACGCAGCCGCTCGTCGACCACGATGCCGTCGCCGACCTCGAGACCGGCCCCCGCGGCCAGGTCCGTGGCCGGAGCCGCACCGACGGCGACGAGCACGATGTCGGCCGGGATCTCGCCGGCGCTGGTCAGCACGACCCCCGGCTCGATCGCCTCCACGGTCGTCTCGGTGTGGATCTCGACGCCATGACGGGTGTGCAGGTCGGCGACATACTCGGCGAGCACCGGTCCGAGTACGTTGAGAAGAGGCTGTGCGGCGGCTTCGAGAACGACCGCTGTGCCGCCCAGCGCGGTCACGGACGCCGCGACCTCGAGGCCGATCCAGCCGCCCCCGACCGTGACGACCCTGGTCCCGGACCGGATCGCTTCCTTGAGACGGCGGGCGTCCTCGACGGTGCGGAGCGTCATCGCCGTCTCGATGCCCGGGATCGGTGGTGTCTTCGGATCGGCGCCGGTGGCCAGGAGCAGTCTGCCGAAGGCCAGCTTCTTGCCGTTGTCGAGCGCTACGGTCCCGTCGTTCAGGTCGAGCGCGACGGCGGTGGTTCCGGCCAGGACGTTGACGTCCTTCTCGGCGTACCAGGCCTCGTCGTGCGAGAGCTTGAACTCCTTGGCCCCGGAGAGGAAGTCCTTGGAGAGCTGTGGTCGTTCGTAAGGCAGCTCCGGCTCCTTGCCGACCAGGATCAGCCGACCGTCGTACCCCTCGGCGCGAAGGGTCTCGATGGCGCTGACGGCCGCAAGACCAGCACCGATGACGACGATGTCCGTGATCGGCGCGGTTGCTCCCTCGCCGGTGTCCTCAGTTCCCATGAAGCCATCGTCGCTCGGAACCGGTGAACTAGGAAGAACCCCGCACCGTGAGGACCGGCTTCAGCATCACGCCCGGCGCGGCGTAGGACGGGGTCGCGAGCAGCTCCTCGAGGGCCTTGACCAGCTCGCGGGCGGCCTCCTCCAGCGGAGGACGTACGGAGGTGATCCCCGGCGGCACGGTCTGCGCGACCTGGGAGTCGTCGAAGCCGACGACCGCGATGTCCTCGCCGAGTCGCAGCCGCCGCTCGAAGAGCGAGTGGAGCACGCCCATCGCGAGGGTGTCGGAGGCGCAGACGAGCGCTGTCGGCTCGGTCTCGTCCAGGATCGCGTCGGCGGCCGCCTTGCCCGAGCTGATCGAGTCCTCGGTGCGCGAGGCCAGGCCCGTGGTCGAGAGGCCGTGGGTGTGCATCGCGTGGATCCAGCCGCTGCGCCGCTCCTCCCCCAGCAGGGAGTCCTTGTGCCAGCCGATCCAGGCGATCTTGGAGTGGCCGCGCTCGATCAGGTGCTCGGTGGCGATCTCGGCGCCGTAGGCGAGGTCGACGTCGACCCAGGGATGCTTGGCGTCGGGCTGGGTCCAGGGGCGGCCGAAGGAGACGAACCGCGCCCGCCGGGACTGCAGCCAGGTCGTCTGCTGGCCGCCGAGGTGGGTGTCGGTCACCACGAAGGCGTCGACCGCGGTCGACCGGAGCAGCTCGTCGTAGCCGTCTAGCGGGTCGGCGGGGTCACCGTAGAAGAGCAGCACGTGATAGCCGGTCTCGGCGGCGGCCTCGACGAAGGTGTGGACGAACCGGTCCATCATCGCGTTGGCGGTGCCCTCCTGGAGGGCCGGCATCCGCAGGCCGATCAGGTGGCTGGCCCTCGTCCGGAGGCTCCGCGCGGCCCGGTTGGGCTGATAGCCGAGCTTGTCGATCGCGTCCTGCACCCGGGCCAGGGTGTCGGCCCGCAGCAGGTCAGGGTTGTTGACCGCGTTGGAGACCGTCTGCCGGGAGACGCCGGCCAGCTCCGCGACGTCTGCCAGGGTCGGCGGAGAGGCCGAGATATGACCGCCGGAACGCGGCATCACCACGCCCTGCCTCCCTTGATACCGATGTGGAACTCTGGATCGTTCCAAGACATGGTAACGAAGGCCGACGTCGCGCGGCGCTTCCGGGCCCACTTCGGTCTCGGCTCGGATGTCGGTGCCGTGCTCTAGGTTTGCGGTCATGGCTACCGCTCGTTCGTCCAAACGCGCCACCTACCGATGCTCCGAGTGCGGCTGGGAGACAGCGAAGTGGGTCGGTCGCTGTGGCGAGTGCCAGGCCTGGGGTTCGGTCGCGGAGGCGGCTGCCCCGGTCGGACGTACGCAGTCGGCCCCCGTCTCCACCGCGGCGGTGCCGATCGGTGAGGTCTCGGTGAGCGATTCGGAGCGACGTACGTCGGGGGTGCCGGAGCTCGACCGGGTCCTCGGCGGCGGGCTGGTGCCGGGGGCAGCGATCCTGCTGGCCGGAGAGCCGGGGGTCGGGAAGTCGACGCTGCTGCTGGAGGTGGCGGCGCAGACGGCGCGTTACGGACGCCGGGCGCTGTACGTGACCGGTGAGGAGTCCGCCTCGCAGGTGCGTCTGCGGGCCGACCGGACCAACGCGATCCAGGACGAGCTCTATCTCGCCGCCGAGACCGACCTCGGCGCGGTGCTGACCCACATCGAGGAGAGCCGGCCCGAGCTCATCGTGGTCGACTCCGTGCAGACCATCGGCGCCTCCGGGGTCGAGGGGATCCCCGGCGGGGTGACCCAGGTGCGCGAGGTGGCAGCAGCGCTGATCCGGGTGGCCAAGACCCGCAACATCACGACCGTGGTCGTCGGCCACGTGACCAAGGACGGGGCGATCGCCGGGCCTCGGGTGCTGGAGCACCTGGTCGACGTCGTCCTCCACTTCGAGGGCGCCCGCGACTCGCGGTTCCGGATGGTGCGAGCGATGAAGAACCGCTTCGGCCCGATCGACGAGGTGGGCTGCTTCGACCTGTCCTCGGAGGGCATCGTGGCGGTCACCGACCCGTCGGGTCTCTTCGTCGAGACCCACCACGTCTCGGTCCCCGGCACCTGCGTCACCGTGACCATGGAGGGGCGTCGGCCGCTGCTCGCCGAGATCCAGGCACTGACCGTGCTCGGGGCCGAGGAGCGGGCGAAGCGTACGACCTCGGGGTTGGACGGCTCCCGGCTCGCGATGATCCTCGCCGTGCTGCAGCGTCACGCGCGGGTCAGTCTCTCGGGTCGCGACGTGTTCGCCTCGACCGTCGGTGGGGCCCGGATCAGCGACCCGGCCGCCGACCTGGCGCTGGCGCTCGCGGTCGCCTCGAGCCACTCCGGCACCCCGACGCCACGCGGGGTGGTGGCGCTCGGGGAGATCGGCCTGGCCGGCGAGCTGCGGCGGGTGCGCGATCTCGACCAGCGACTCTCCGAGGCGGCGCGGCTCGGATTCACGGTGGCGGTCGTCCCCGCCGACCCGGGGACACCGGTCCCCAACCGCCCCAATGAGCGCGATGTCGACGGAATGCGCGTATTTGAAGTACACAGCATCGGTTCCGCCCTGGAATTCCTCCGCTTGGTGTAATCATCTTGGTGACTCGTGGCAGATCGTTCTCGGTATTACGGTTGGATCCACCGCTAGAATCACCTCATCCCACTCCGAAAGGAATCCCGTGCCCGCCGACCGCACCGCGGACTCCATCCGACTGCGCGAGACGCTCGCTCTCATCGCGCCCGGGACACCGCTGCGTGACGGGCTCGAGCGGATCCTTCGGGGCCGCACCGGCGCGCTGATCGTGCTCGGCTACGACAAGATGGTCGACGCGATCTCGACCGGTGGCTTCACGCTCGACGTCCCGTTCACCTCCACCGGCCTGCGTGAGCTCGCCAAGATGGACGGGGCGATCATCGTCGACGACTCGCTGAGTCGCATCGTGCAGGCCGCCGTTCACCTGATGCCCGACCACACCATCCCCTCGACCGAGACCGGCACCCGGCACCGCACCGCCGACCGGGTCGCGAAGCAGACCGGTCACCCGGTGATCTCGGTGTCGCAGTCGATGCAGATCATCGCCGCCTACGTCGGAGAGACCCGCCACGTCCTGGAGGACTCCGGCCAGATCCTCTCCCGCGCCAACCAGGCGCTGGCGACCCTGGAGCGCTACAAGCTGCGGCTCGACGAGGTCGCATCGACCTTGTCGGCGCTGGAGATCGAAGACCTGGTGACCGTGCGCGACGTCGCCGTGGTCGCCCAACGCCTCGAGATGGTCACCCGCATCGCCCGCGAGATCGAGGACTACGTCCTCGAGCTCGGCACCGACGGCCGGCTGCTGTCCCTCCAGCTGGAGGAGCTCATCACCGGTGTCGACGCCGAGCGCGAGATGGTCATCCGCGACTACCTCCCGCGCGGCCGTCGCTCCCGCAGCCCCGAGGAGCTGCTGGCCGAGCTCGAGGCGCTCAACTCCGCCGAGCTCGTCGACCCCGCCGCCACCGCCCGCGTCCTCGGCCTCACCACCTCCGACGCGCTCGACGGCGCCGTCGCCCCGCGCGGCTACCGCCTCCTCGCGAAGGTCCCCCGTCTCCCACCCGCCGTCGTCGACCGCCTCGTCGACCACTTCGGCACCCTCCAGAAGCTCCTCTCCGCCAGCGTCGACGACCTCCAGGCCGTCGAGGGCGTCGGCGAGCTCCGTGCCCGCTCCGTACGCGAGGGCCTCTCCCGCCTCGCCGAGTCCACCATCCTCGAGCGCTACGTCTGACAAACCCTCTGCCGAAGCGTCACCCGCGTCGGCCGAAGCGTCACTCCCGTCGTCCGAGTTGGCACGCCAGTGCCAACTCGGACGACGGGAGTGACGTCTCGGCGGGTCAGCCGGCCGGGGAGTCGGGCTCCGTACGCGACAGGGCGGTGCCCGGCTTGTAGAGGCCGAAGGTGGCCGATGACGGTTCCCCACCGAGGGCGGCTGCGACGATCACGAAGAAGTTGGGCTTCACCCACGGGCCGTGTCCGGTGCACTCGCCGGCGACGACACGGCGGCCCGTCCAGGTCAGCGGGAGCGTGGTGACGACGTCGCGGCGTACGACGATCTCCTTGGTCGGCACTGCCTTCGGGCAGTCGACCGTCGACCAGACCAGGTCGCCGCCCTTCTGCGAGATCCGCACCTGGAGCGCGTCCGGGGACAGCTTCCAGGTGCACGCAGACGCCTTCACGGTGCGCAGCTGCAGCGGGATGGTGACGTTGTCGTAGGAGTAGCCGTCGGCGACGGCGGGCTCGACGACGATGTCTGAGGGCGAGCACTCGCCGGTCGGCTCGGGCGGTGCGCTGCTCTTCGGCTTCTTGGGCTTGTCGGGCTTGTTGCCGCCCGCGTTGCCCGCCTGCTTCGACGGCTCAGCGCTCGGCGTCGGCGTGACCGTCACTGTCGCCGTGGGCTGGTCGACCACGGGCGTGGCGGTGTCGTCCGGCTCGTCGGAGGCGTTGACGAAGAACCGCGAGAGCCCGACGACCAGGAGCAGGACGATCGAGAGCACAGCCAGCCGCCGGCGCCAGTAGACCGAGGCCGGTAGCCGTCCTCCAGTCCTTCTCGCACGGGCCATAGGCGACACCGTAATGACCCCGCGCCCAGGTTTCGGGGTGCCACTCCGCGGCAATACCTGTCGCACGGCACAATCTGGGTGTGACCGATCTCCACGACGCCGTTCTGGACTGGTACGACGCCAACGCCCGCGACCTCCCGTGGCGCTCCTCGGCCGCGACACCGTGGTCGGTGATGGTCAGCGAGTTCATGCTCCAGCAGACCCCGGTCTCCCGCGTGCTCCCGGTCCACGAGGCCTGGCTGGAGCGCTGGCCGACCCCGGCCGACCTGGCCGCGGAGCCGACCGGTGAGGCCGTACGCGCCTGGGGCCGCCTCGGCTACCCGCGCCGAGCGCTGCGGTTGCACGCCGCCGCCACCGCCATCGTCGCGGACCACGGCGGCGAGGTGCCCGACAGCTACGACGACCTCATCGCGCTCCCGGGCGTCGGCGACTACACCGCGGCAGCGATCGCCACCTTCGCCTACGGCAAGCGTCACGTCGTCCTCGACACGAACGTACGCCGCGTCTTCGCCAGGACCCTGAGCGGCGTCGAGTTCCCGTCGCAGTCGGTCAACAAGGCCGAGCGCGAGCTCGCGTCCGGCGTACTCCCGACAGACGAGCCTACCGCCGCCACCTGGTCGGTCGCCGTGATGGAGCTCGGTGCGCTGGTCTGCACGGCAGCCAACCCGTCCTGCGCCCGCTGCCCCGTCGCGGACCTGTGCGCCTGGCGCGCGGCCGGCCACCCCGCGTACGACGGGCCGCCTCGCAAGGTCCAGACCTGGGCCGGCACCGACCGCCAATGCCGCGGCCGCCTCCTGGCCGTCCTCCGCGACGCCGACTCCCCCGTCCACCGCAGCCGCCTGGACGTGGTCTGGTCCGACGCCCCTCAACGCCAACGAGCCCTGGAAGGCCTGGTGAAAGACAACCTAGCCACCGAAGTGGAACCAGACTTCTTCGCCCTCCCCTAACCCGCCGAGAAGTCAGTTTCTGACCGCGAGAGGTCGATTACTGAAGCGTCGGAAAAAGCCCGACGCCGAGGGGCCAGATCTTCTGACCACTCGGCGTCGATAAGTGACTTCTCGACGTTACTCTTCTTCGGGCTTGGGCTTGTCCACCGTCGTCGGCTCGTCCTGGTCGGGGAGCTCGATATCGGAGACCGACGCGCCCTCGAGGGGAGGAACGTCCGGGATGGACGAACGCTTCTGGCCCTTGAAGGTGAACTGCGCGGCAGGACCCTCACCGTCGACGTCGACCAGCACGATCTCGCCCGGGCCGATGTCGCCGTAGAGCATCTTCTCGGCGAGCACGTCCTCGAGCTCGCGCTGGACCGTACGACGCAGCGGTCGGGCGCCCAGGACCGGGTCGAACCCGCGCTCGGCGAGCACCTTCTTCGCGGCCGTGGTGAGCTCGATGCCCATGTCGCGGTCCTTGAGACGGGTCTCGACGGAGGCGATCATGTTGTCGACCATCGAGATGATCTGCTCCTGCGACAGCGGCGGGAACACGATGACCTCGTCGACACGGTTGAGGAACTCCGGACGGAAGTGCTGCTTGAGCTCGTCGGAGACCTTGGACTTCATCTTCTCGTAGGAGCCCGCCTTGTCGCTGGCCTGGGAGAAGCCCAGGTTGACCGACTTCGCGATGTCCCGGGTGCCGAGGTTGGTGGTCATGATGATGACGGTGTTCTTGAAGTCGACCACGCGGCCCTGGGAGTCGGTCAGGCGACCTTCCTCCAGGATCTGCAGCAGCGAGTTGAAGATGTCCGGGTGAGCCTTCTCGACCTCGTCGAAGAGCACCACGGAGAACGGCTTGCGGCGCACCTTCTCGGTGAGCTGGCCACCCTCCTCGTAACCCACGTAGCCCGGAGGCGAACCGAAGAGCCGCGAGACGGTGTGCTTCTCGCCGAACTCCGACATGTCGAGCTGGATCAGCGCGTCCTCGTCGCCGAAGAGGAACTCGGCAAGCGTCTTGGACAGCCAGGTCTTACCGACACCGGACGGACCGGCGAAGATGAACGAACCGCCGGGGCGCTTCGGGTCCTTCAGACCCGCACGCGTACGCCGGATGGCACGCGAGAGCGCCTTGACGGCCTGGTCCTGACCGATGACGCGCTTGTGGAGCTCGTCCTCCATGCGCAGCAGGCGCTGAGACTCCTCCTCGTTGACCTGCACCATCGGGATGCCGGTCGCCACGGCG
The DNA here is from genome assembly GCF_013408335.1 of Nocardioides panzhihuensis. Classification (NCBI taxonomy): domain Bacteria; kingdom Bacillati; phylum Actinomycetota; class Actinomycetes; order Propionibacteriales; family Nocardioidaceae; genus Nocardioides; species Nocardioides panzhihuensis. Next base: position 4,798,003 of record NZ_JACBZR010000001.1, read on the forward strand.
AGAACCTCGGCGATCAGCTCCTCGTCGACCTCGGCGACCTCGTCCATGTCACCGGCACGCCAGGCCTTCTCGCGCTCGGCCTTCTTGGCGATGAGCTGCTTCTCCTCATCGCGCAGCCGGGCAGCCGCCTCGAAGTCCTGGCCGTCGATCGCGGCCTCCTTGCGCTGGCGCACGTCGGCGATCTTGTCGTCGTACTCCCGCAGGTCGGCGGGGGCCGTCATCCGGCGGATGCGCAGGCGCGAGCCGGCCTCGTCGATCAGGTCGATGGCCTTGTCCGGAAGGAACCGGTCGGAGATGTAGCGGTCGGCCATGGTGACCGCGGCGACCAGCGCCTCGTCGGTGATGGTCACCCGGTGGTGGGCCTCGTAGCGGTCACGGATGCCCTTGAGCATCTCGATCGCGACCGCAATCGTCGGCTCCGGCACCTGGATCGGCTGGAAGCGGCGCTCGAGAGCGGCGTCCTTCTCCAGGTATTTCCGGTATTCGTCCAGGGTGGTCGCACCGATGGTCTGCAGCTCACCGCGAGCCAGCATCGGCTTCAGGATGCTCGCCGCGTCGATCGCGCCTTCGGCCGCACCTGCGCCGACGAGGGTGTGGATCTCGTCGATGAACAGCACGATGTCGCCGCGGGTCTTGATCTCCTTGAGCACCTTCTTGAGGCGCTCCTCGAAGTCACCGCGGTAGCGCGAGCCGGCGACCAGCGCACCAAGGTCGAGCGTGTAGATCTGCTTGTCCTTGAGCGTCTCGGGGACGGTGCCCTTGACGATGTCCTGGGCCAGCCCCTCGACGATCGACGTCTTGCCGACGCCGGGCTCGCCGATGAGGACCGGGTTGTTCTTCGTACGCCGCGAGAGCACCTGCATCACGCGCTCGATCTGGGCCTCGCGGCCGATGATCGGGTCGAGCTTGCCGTCGCGGGCGTCCTGGGTCAGGTTGCGGCCGAACTGGTCGAGCACGAGGCTGGAGGAAGGCGCCTCGGTCGAGGTCGTGCCGGCCGTCGCAGTGGCACCGGAGGTGCCGGCCTGGCCCTCCTTGCCCTGGAAGCCCGAGAGCAGCTGGATGACCTGCTGGCGGACCCGGTTGAGGTCGGCGCCGAGCTTCTGCAGCACCTGGGCGGCAACGCCCTCGCCCTCACGGATCAGGCCGAGCAGGATGTGCTCGGTGCCGATGTAGGAGTGGCCGAGCTGCAGCGCCTCGCGCAGGGACAGCTCGAGCACCTTCTTGGCGCGCGGCGTGAACGGGATGTGCCCGGACGGTGCCTGCTGACCCTGGCCGATGATCTCCTCGACCTGGTTGCGCACCGCCTCGAGCGAGATGTCGAGGGACTCGAGGGCCTTGGCCGCGACGCCCTCGCCCTCGTGGATGAGGCCGAGCAGGATGTGCTCGGTCCCGATGTAGTTATGGGAGAGCATGCGGGCCTCTTCCTGGGCCAGCACGACCACCCGGCGGGCTCGGTCAGTGAACCGCTCGAACATGTACGCATCTCTCCTAAGAATTCTGGGGCGTCACCAAGATCCAACCCCGAAGACAGCCTACGCGTTCCCGACAACACAGCGCGATCCGTGCGCTGAGAGCGAACACGCGTTCCGTACGTCGGACAGCGCCGACCACGCAAAGACGGCTGCCACGCCCCGGAAGGGCGCGGCAGCCGGTCGTTCGGCGCGGCAGGACCTGTCGGTCAGTGGGCCGCTTCGAAAGCCGATCGGACCTCGGCCGGAATGCGACCGCGGTCGGGAACGGTGTAACCGTTGGCCTTGCCCCACTCGCGCATGACCTTCGGGGTCGTCCCACCGGCCGCAGGGGCCTTCTTGGCGCTGCCGCGGCGACCGCTCACCTTCTGTGCGTGACCGATGAAGAGCGCAAGAGAATCGCGAAGCTTTGCCGCATTGGCATCGCTGAGATCAATCTCGTAGGAGGTGCCGTCCAGGGCAAAGGACACCGTCTCGACTGCTTCCGAGCCGTCGATGTCATCCTCGAGGATGATCTGAACCTTCTTAGCCATGTTCCTACCTTCACTGCTCTTCACCCGGGAAACGGGCCGAATATAGGCCCCGCGTATAAGCGAGATACGCATAGCATTACATATCACCCAGTTGAATCAACAGTGCGGCATACCGAAAAGCACTAACGAGCGACATTCCGCTGGAATATGAGTTCCAGCCCTTGCAACGTCAGCCACGGGGAATGCGCGGAGAAACATTTGCTCTCGTCCAGCACGAACTCCGCGAGATAGCCGGTGGCGATCACCGTCACGTCGTCGGCGGACACGCCCAGCTCGGCGATGATCCGAGCGACCATACCCTCGACCTGCGCGGCGACCCCGAAGACCATTCCCGACTGCAGTGCCTCGACGGTGTTCTTCGCGATCACCGACCGCGGGCGGGCGAGCTCGACCTTGCGCAGCTGCGCACCGCGCCGCCCCAGCGCCTCCAAGGACAGCTCGATCCCCGGCAGGATCGCACCACCGACGTACTGTCCCGCGGCGTTGACCACGTCGAACGTCGTCGCCGTCCCGCGGAAGTCGACCACGATCACCGGACCGCCGTGCAGAGCCACGGCGGCGACCGCGTTGGCGATCCGATCGGTGCCGACCTCGCGCGGGTTGTCCATGAGGATCGGGATGCCGGAGCGTACGCCCGGCTCGACCACCACGCTCGGGACCGAGCCCAGATGGCGGGCGAGCATCTCGCGCCACTCGTGCAGGACCGAGGGAACCGTCGCGCAGACCACCACGCCGTCGATGCTCGCCACCAGCGAATCGCCGAGGATCCCCCGCAGCAGCGCCCACCACTCGTCAGCGGTGCGGTGCTCCAGCGTGGAGACCCGCCAGTCGGCGGACACGACGCCGTCGGCGATCAGCCCGAGAACCGTGTGGCTGTTGCCGATGTTGACTGCGAGCAGGGGCATGGCGGACCCCTCAGCCCTCGGACAGGTCGAAGCCGATGTCGAAGACCTTCACCGAGTGGGTCAGCGCACCGACGGAGAGATAGTCGACACCCGTCTCGGCGACCTCGCGGGCGCGATCCAGGGTCAGGCCGCCGGACGCCTCGAGCACGGCTCGGCCGGCGGTGATCCCGACGGCCTCCTTCATCATCGCGGTGGACATGTTGTCGAGCATGATCCGGCCGCAGCCGGCGTCGAGGAGGGCCTCGAGCTCTTCGAGCGTGGTCACCTCGACCTCGACGGGCACGTCCGGGTAGGCGAACCGCACTGCCTCGTAGGCCTGCACGGCGCCACCGGCGGCGACGATGTGGTTGTCCTTGACCAGCGCCATGTCGGAGAGGGACATCCGGTGGTTGGCGCCGCCGCCACAACGTACGGCGTACTTCTCCAGGGCCCGGAAGCCCGGAAGGGTCTTGCGGGTGTCGAGCACCTGGGCGCCGGTCCCCTCCAGCGCCTCGGTCCAGGCCGCGACACCGGTGGCGACGCCGGAGAGGTGGGAGGCGTAGTTGAGAGCCGTACGTTCCGCGGTGAGCAGGCCACGGGTCGGCCCCGCGATCCGCATGATGACGTCGCCGGCCTTCACCTTGGAGCCGTCCTTGACGCGGTCGGTGACCGTGACCGAGTCACCCATGACGTACGCGAAGACGAGCTCGGCCACGCCCAGGCCGGCGACCACGCCGTCCTCCCGGGCGGCGAAGACGCCGATCGCGGCCGCGTCGGGGGCGATCGTGGCCACCGAGGTGACGTCCTCACTGGGCATCTCACCGGGAGCTACCGAGGGCAGGTCCTCATCGAGAGCGAGCTCGACGGCGTCGTAGACCTCGCCGGCGTCGAGGCCGGCCTTGGTCAGCTCGTCACGCAGCGACTGCGGGATCTCGTCGAAGGGCACGCGTCGGATGGTCATCAGGCTCCTGCCAGGGTTGGGGTCAGCGGGTCGGTAGCTGGGGCCGGGGTGAAGGTGGCGACGGGCTCGCCGTCCCGGAGGGTCAGATCGAAGTGGCCGGCGAACCTGGGGTCGTCACGCTCGGCGAAGTCCTCGCGCCAGTGGGACCCGCGGGTCTCCTCGCGCAGCAGCGCGGACTTCGTCAGCGCCAGCGAGACGGTCAGCAGGTTGGTCGCCTCCCAGGCAGCCGGGTCGATCTCGGTCGCCGGGACGCTCCCGAGCCGCTCGAGCTCCTCGACCGCCTCGGCGAGGCCGGTGGCGTTGCGGAGGACCCCGACCTTGGTCGTCATCGTCTCCTGCAGCTGTTTGAGCGCGGCGCCGGGGACGAGCGCGCGGCCGGTGCCGCGACCGGGGGCCGGATCCTCCAGCTGTCGCAGCTCGCCGGGCAGCACCTCGGCGATCCGGCGCGAGAAGACCAACCCCTCGAGGAGCGAGTTGGAGGCGAGCCGGTTGGCGCCGTGGACCCCGCTGCAGGCGACCTCACCGGTGGCGTAGAGCCCCGGGACGTCGCTGCGGCCCCACAGGTCGGTGCGTACGCCGCCGGAGGCGTAGTGGCAGGCCGGCGCGACCGGGATCAGGTCTTGGGACGGGTCGATGCCGTGGGAAAGGAGCGTGGCGAGGATATTGGGGAAGCGGCGCCCCCAGAATGTGCGGCTGGCTGATGTCTCGCGGTCGGAGATCTCGGCAGGCTCGATCACCGATGCGCCCAGATGACGGGCGTCGAGCCACATGTTGGGGTGTCCGGTCTCGAGCATCCGCTTCATGATCGCCTTGGAGACGATGTCACGGGGAGCCAGGTCGCGAAGCTCGTGGACGCCGTCCATCAGCCGCGCGCCGTCCCAGTCGACCAGGAAGGCGCCCTCGCCACGTACGGCCTCGGAGATCAGCGGCTGCTGGCCGCGGGAGTCCTCACCCAGGTACATCACGGTGGGGTGGAACTGGACGAACTCGAGGTCGCGCAGCGTCGCACCGGCACGCAGGGCGATCGCCATCCCGTCAGCGGTGGCGACGGCCGGGTTGGTGGTCTGCGAGAAGACTTGGCCGAGGCCGCCGGAGGCGAGGACCACAGCCCGGGTGCGTACGATCCCGACGCCGTCGGCGTCGCCCTCCCCCATCACGTGGATGGTCAGACCTGCCACACCGCCGTCGGCGGCGGTCAGCAGGTCGACGACCATGGCGTGCTCGAAGACCAGGATCTCCGGCGCCCGCCGGACGGCCTCCATCAGCGCACGCTGGATCTCGGCGCCGGTCGCGTCGCCGTCGGCGTGCGCGATCCGGTCGCGGCGATGGCCGCCCTCCCGGGTGAGCGACAGGTTGCCGGCGGGGTCCTTGTCGAACTCGGCACCCCACTCGATCAGCTCGCGAACCGCCTCCGCGCCCTCACCGACGAGGACACGTACGGCCTCAAGGTCGCAGGCCCCGGCGCCCGCCACGAGCGTGTCCACCTCGTGCTGGGCAGGAGTGTCGCCCTCGCCGAGGGCCGCCGCGATGCCGCCCTGGGCCCACTGTGTGGAGCCGGCCTGGAGCACATCCTTGGTGACGACGGCGACCCGCTCGACCTGGTCCTTCAGCCGCAGCGCCGCGGTCAGTCCGGCGATCCCCGAACCCACCACGATCACGTCCGCCCACTCGGTCCAGCCCGGATCGCGGGCGGAGAGCAGCTGCATGTTCATGCTGCCCCCTCCGTCGAGGACGGGAAAGCATACGGAGGCGACAGCATGATGATCTCGTCTGTCGCTCGCTGGCGCTCGCTCATGCTGCGCACGCTACTGCGTGAGAACGAGAGGCCCACGCATCTGGTCGGTCCCTGGAACCGGCTCACTCCTGTCGGAGCCGAGCGCGATGATGTGGTTGGCCTCGTCGACGTGGACGACGTGAGGCTCGAAGGCCTTGGCCTCCTCGGTGCTCATCTGCGCGTACGCGATGAGGATGACCAGGTCGCCGGGGTGGACCAGGTGGGCGGCGGCGCCGTTGATGCCGAGCACACCTGAGCCCCGCTCGCCGGCGATGGTGTAGGTCTCCAAGCGGGCACCGTTGGTGATGTCGACGATGGAGACCAGCTCGCCCGGGAGGATGTCCGCGGCGTCGAGGAGATCTGCATCGACGGTCACCGAGCCGACGTAGTGGAGGTCTGCCTGGGTGACCGTGGCGCGGTGGATCTTGCCGGTCATCATGGTGCGCAGACGGGTCATCGGGATGCTCCGATCGTGAGGCTCATGTTGTCGATGAGTCGGGTGGTGCCGAGCCGGGCAGCGATGAGGATCCGGGCCTCGGTGCCCGGCTCCGGGTCGGCGGGCAGCACTGCCAGCGCAGGGTCGGTGACCACGAGGTAGTCGAGCTCGACCGTCTTCGCCCGGCGCAGCTCGGCGTGCGCCGCCTGGAGAGCGGCGTCGACGCCCGAGGCGGCCTCGCGCTGCGCGGCGTAGAGCGCCCGCGACAGAGTGGTCGCCTCCTCCCGCTGCTCGGGCGAGAGGTAGCGGTTGCGGGAAGAGAGCGCCAGGCCGTCGGCTTCGCGCTGCGTCGGCGCGCCGACGACGTCGACGCCGAGGCACAGGTCGGAGGACATCCGGCTGATCAGCGCGAGCTGCTGGTAGTCCTTCTCGCCGAAGACGGCGACATCGGGCCCGACCAGCCCGAACAGCTTCGCGACGACGGTGAGAACACCACCGAAGTGGCCCGGCCGGGTCTTGCCCTCGAGCACGTCACCGAGCTCACCGGGAGCCACGGTCACCTGCGGCAGCCCGCCCGGGTAGACCTCGTCGACGGACGGAGCGAAGACGACGTCGACGCCCTCACGCTCGCAGATCTCGAGGTCCGCCTCGAGCGTGCGCGGGTAGCGGTCGAGATCCTCACCGGCGCCGAACTGCAGCGGGTTGACGAAGATCGACGCGACGACCGGGCCGCTGACCTTGTCGCGTGCGACCCGCATCAGCGACGCGTGGCCCTCGTGCAGCGCACCCATCGTGGGTACGAAGCCGACCGAGGCGCCGTCGCGGCGGGCGGGCTCGAGCAGCTTCCTGAGCCCCTCACGGGTGTGGGCGAGCTCCGCGCTTCGCGCGGTTACTCCCTCGCTCGGCGCGAGCGGACGAGCAAGCTCGCCGCTCGACCTCGCTCCGGTCGTCTCGGTCATGAGTACTTCCTCGCGGGGGCCTCGACGGTCCCGGCCTCCGAGGAGGCAGCGTCGAGCAGCTTCTTGATCTTGAGCGCCCGGATGGGCACGAGCCGTCCGTCGGAGACGGCCCGGTCGAGCGTGGCCCGCGCCAGGGAGACGTACGACCCCAGGGTCTGCGGGGCGTTGGCGCGGATGTCGTCGAGGTGGGCTGCCACCGTGCCGGCGTCGCCACGGACGATCGGCCCGGTCAGCGCGGCATCACCGTGCTCCAGGGCGTTGTCGAGGGCGGCGGTCAGCAGCGGACGCAGGGTCCCCGCGGGGTCGGTGGCTCCGGCGGCGGAGAGGATCTCCATCGCCTCGGTGACCAGGGTGACCAGGTGGTTGGCGCCGTGGGCGAGCCCGGCGTGGTAGAGCGTCCGCATCTCCTCGGGCACCCACATCGGCTTGCCGCCGAGGTCGCTCACCAGCGCCTCGGCGAAGGCCCGGTCGGTGGGAGAGGCGGCAGTCAGCCCGAAGACGCAGCCGGAGAGCCGGGCGAGGTCGACCGAGGTGCCGGAGAAGGTCATCGCCGGGTGGACCGCCATCACATGAGCGCCGATGGCGGCGGCAGGCGCGAGGATCGCCAGGCCGTGGCGACCGGAGGTGTGGGCGATGTACTGCCCGGGCCGGATCGCGCCCGCGTCGACCATCGTCTTGACGACGTTGCCGAGCATGTCGTCGGGGACGGTGAGCAGGAGGAGGTCGCACGCGCGAGCGACAGCGGTCGGCTTCTCGACCGGGACCCCCGGGAGAAGTGAGGCGATCCGCGCTCGGGAGGCGTCGGACTCTCCGGCGACGGCCACGATCTCGTGACCGGCGGACTGCAGCGCGGCTGCTAGGACGGCCCCGACGCGACCCGCGCCGACTACGCCCACCTTGAGTGGGTTCATGGTGGTAGACCTTTCGTTCCAGTCCCTCCGACCACTCCCCCTTGCGAGCGGAGCCGGGATGGGTACCAGACGTAGTGCCTGCGTGCTCGGCCACCGTGACCGAGCCGTATTGCTTGGCTTCGCCTCAGCTCAGCCGAGACAAACGGTACGCCGCCGGGCACTCTTCCGAAACACCCGCGTCGAGTGACTGCTCTCACACCGGCGCTCTCACCCGCCGCACCCACGACTCGGCAACAAGCCGCCCCGGCATTGGAGTCAACCGCGCGCCGCGTGGAAGAATCCACGCCTCTCCGTCATCTACCAAAGGGTTAGAGTTCAGTGCTTCGTAATGTTGCCGTGCTGCTTGCCGGCGGTGTGGGCTCCCGCGTGGGTCTCGACATCCCGAAGCAGCTCATCAAGATCGCAGGAATGCCGATCATGGAACACACCCTCGGTGTGCTCGACCGCCACCCGGAGATCGACGAGATCATCATCCTGATGGCCCCTGGCCACCTCGACGCTGTGCACGCGATGACCCGCGACGGCCGCTACCCGAAGGTCTCGAAGATCCTCGAGGGCGCCGAGACCCGCAACGAGACGACCAAGCGCGCTCTGGCCGCCCTCCCCGAGGGCGAGGACTGCAACGTACTCCTCCACGACGCCGTCCGTCCGCTGCTCAGCGAAGAGGTGATCACCAACTGCTTCAAGGCGTTGCAGACCCACCAGGCCGTCGACGTGGCCATCCCCTCGGCCGACACGATCATCGAGCTCAACGACGACAACACCATCGCGCAGATCCCGGATCGCTCGCGGCTGCGCCGCGGCCAGACCCCGCAGGCCTTCCTCGCCTCGACGCTGAAGCGGGCCTACGAGATCGCCGACCAGGACTCGGAGTTCAAGGCGACCGACGACTGCAGCGTCGTGCTCAAGTACCTGCCCGACACCAAGATCTGGGTGGTCGACGGGCACGAACGGAACATGAAGGTCACCGAGCCGATCGACGTCTACATCGCCGACAAGCTCTTCCAGCTCACCGCTCACCAGCAGTTCCCGCAGAAGTCCGAGGCCGATTACCGGGCCGCCTTCGAAGGCAAGAACATGGTCGTCTTCGGCGGCAGCTACGGCATCGGCGCCGACATCATGGCGTTGGCCGAGTCCTACGGCGCGAACGTCGCCTCCTACAGCCGCTCGGCCACCGGCACCGACGTCGGCAAGCGGGCCGACATCGTCGCTGCGGCGGCCGACGCGGGCAAGCGCTTCGGCTCGATCGACTTCGTGGTCAACACGGCAGGTGTGCTGCCGCGTGGCGAGCTCGCGACCGTCTCGGAGGAGACGATCTACACCGCGACCGAGATCAACTACATCGCGCCGGTCCTGATCGCCCAGGAGTTCTTCCCCTACCTCGCCCGGGCGAAGGGCTCCCTGCTCTTCTTCACCTCGAGCTCCTACACCCGCGGCCGCCGCGGCTACGCGCTCTACTCCTCGGCGAAGGCGGCCACGGTCAACCTGACCCAGGCCCTCGCCGACGAGTGGGCCGACGAGGGCGTACGCGTCAACGCGATCAACCCTGAGCGCACCGCGACGCCGATGCGCACCAAGGCGTTCGGCGAGGAGCCGCCCAACACCCTCCTCGAGTCGAAGGCAGTCGCACGTGCGTCGCTGGACACCCTGATCGCGTCGAGCACCGGCCACGTCATCGACCTGCGCCGCATCGACCCGATCCAGGAGGCCCTGGACGCCGCTGCGGGGAACTGACCCGATGACAAGCACCCCGACCGCTCCCGCCGACACCACCCCGGCACGCGCACCCGAGTCCGGATCCGAGACCGCGCCCAAGAAGGTCGTACGCCGCTCCCGGCTCGGCGCGCTCGACGCGCTCCGGTTCATCGCGGCAGTCGTCGTCGTGGGCTACCACCTCACCGGCATCGCGACCCCTTACTGGGGCCTCGACCCCCGGGAGGTCTTCCCGACCCTCAACCACGTCACCCGCTACGGCTACCTCGGCGTGGAGCTCTTCTTCATCATCAGCGGCTTCGTGATCCTGATGACCGCGTGGGGTCGTGACCTGCCCCGTTTCGTCTCCTCCCGGGTCGCCCGGCTGTTCCCGGCCTACTGGGTCGCCGTCATCATCACGCTGATCCTCCAGGCCTACTGGAAGGGCGGCCGCGACCAAGGGTTCGTCGGCGGCCTGATCAACATGACGATGACCCAAGACGCCTGGGACGTACTCAGTGCCCAGGGTGCCTTCTGGACGCTCTGGATCGAGCTCAAGTTCTACCTGCTGATCGGCGTCTTCCTGCTCGTCGGCATCACCAAGCAACGGGTGATCGCGGTCGTGTTCCTGTGGCCGCTGCTCGCCCAGATCGCCCGCGCGACCGACTCCGGGATGCTGAACTCGCTGCTGTTCGCCGAGTACGCCCCGTTCTTCGCGATGGGCATGGCCCTGTTCCTCATCTACCGCTTCGGCAACTCGTTCATCGCCTGGCTCGCGGTGGCCTACAACGTGATCCTGGGCATCCGCCAAGCGACGGAGTACGCCGATCGGGCGACCGAGCTCGTCGGTGCGACCGTGTCGCCTATGGTCACCGGCCTTGCGATCGTCGCGTTCGCCGCTCTGGTCTGGCTGGTCTCCGCCGGTCCGCTGGGGCGGGTGGAGGCGCGCTTCCTGACGACGCTCGGGGCGCTGACCTATCCGCTCTACCTGATCCACGCGCAGTTCGCGTTCTGGGTGATCGACACCTTCCACGGCCGCTACGACGAGTACGTCGTCCTGGCGGCTGCGGTCGCGACCGCTCTCGTGCTCGCCATCGCTCTCCACTACCTCATCGAGCGTCGTCTGCACGACCCGGTGCGCGACGCTGTCCAACGTGGTCTGCGGGAGGCTCCGCAACCAGGTCGCTAGCGCATCGTCCGGTGAAGAACGACGCGAAAGCGCACGTGGATCTGCGGGGCATGCCCTAATGTCGCTCCATGCGGACCAGAGTCCGGCCGGATCAGAGCAAATCGGTCCAGCCCAGGTACATCAACTCATCCCGAGTGCGCCTCCGTCAGGAGATGGCACGCTTCGCCAAGGGCACCAAGCGTGGCATGCGTGTGCTCGACGCCGGCGCCGGCCGTTCGCCCTACCGGAAGCTGTTCAAGCACGCTCAGTACGAGGCGGCCGACTTCGCCCAGCTGGACTCTGCGAACCCACCCCTCGACTATCTGTGCGACATCACCGACATCCCGGTGCCTGACGGGCACTTCGACCGGGTGATCTGCAACCAGGTCCTCGAGCACGTGCCTGAGCCGGAGAAGGCGATCGCCGAGCTGCACCGTGTGCTCAAGCCGGGTGGCCGGATCTTCCTCTCCGCGCCGCTCTTCTTCGCCGAGCATCAGAAGCCGTACGACTTCTTCCGCTACACCCAGTTCGCGCTGCGGAAGATGTTCGAGGACGCAGGGTTCGAGATCGCCAGGATGAACTGGCTCGAGGGCTACTTCGGCACGGTCGCCTACAACTATCAGATGATGGCGAAGAACCTTCCCGCGAGCGTCGACGAGCTCCGCGGACGAGGTCTGCGCTGGAAGCTGGCCTACATCGCCCCGATCGTCCTCCTGAACCGGAAGCTCGCAGTCCGGCTCAGCCGCCTCTACTCCCGGCTGGAGATCTCCGGTGGCCGCTTCGAGCGCGGGATGCCGAAGAACTACGTCGTGGTCGCGCGCAAGCCCGCCACCGACGCCCCGCCCGCATCGAAGCAGCCGGTCGAGGAGAACGCCACCAAGACCACCGCCCAGACGAGCGGTCAGACGACCGGTCAGACCAGAGCCGAGCTCGAGGCCGAGGTCGCGAGGCTACGCGCCGAGACCATACGCACCCGGCAGTCGGTGTGCGACCCCCTGGCAGACCTCCCGCTTCCCTCCGAGGTCCACACCGTCCTCGACGACGTCCGCGCCGAGCACCTCACCTACCTCAAGCCCGAGAACCTGCAGGTGCTCGCCCGCCAGGTGCTGGACGCCGACCTGCAGGACCGGCCCGGGCTGATCATCGAGACCGGAGCGGCGCTGGGCGGCTCCGCGATCGTGATGGCGGCGGCGAAGGACCCGAAGCGGCCGATGAAGGTCTACGACGTCTTCGGCATGATCCCCGAGCCGTCCGAGCGCGACGGCGAGGACGTGCACAACCGCTACCGGAAGATCGTCAGCGGCACGTCGAAGGGGATCGGCGGGGAGACCTACTACGGCTATCGCGACAACCTCTACGACGAGGTGAGCGACTCGTTCGTCAGGCATGGGATCGATCCCGCGCAGCACAACGTCGAACTGGTGCAGGGCCTGTTTCAGGACACGCTGAAGATCGACGAACCGGTCGCCTTCGCCCACCTCGACGGCGACTGGTACGAGTCGACGATGATCTGCTTGGAGCGGATCGCCCCCCACCTGGTCGTGGGGGGACGGATCGTGCTCGACGACTACTTCCACTACAGCGGATGCCGCGACGCGGTCGACGAGTATTTCGAGGACCGTCCCGGCTTCCGGCTGGAGCGACGTACGAAGCTCCACGCCGTCCGCGTAGCCGGGTCCTGACGCCCTCCGGTCAGCGCCGCTGCAGGTGAAGGACGTCGTTCGGACCGAACGACACCTCGAAGTTCGGGCGTACGTCACGGGGCCGGCCGAGCTTGGTCTGCCAGCTCCAGTTGTGAACGGTGAACCGGAGCCGCAGATCCAGGTTGCGGGTTTCCTCGGAAAGCTCCTCGAAGACCTGCGCGAGGTCGAACCTGGAAGCGAGCCGGAACGCACCCCGGCCCTCGGGCTCGACCTCGAGGGGCAGCGCTGCCACCTCGCCGGTCTCGTTGCAGACGGCGTCGAGGGTGACGATGCGATCCGACATCACGCCCTTGGGCCATTCGCCCATGACGGTGAGCGTGGCGTCGAAGCGGAGCGTACGAGAGTCACGGAACGCGGCAGAGCTGGCCTGGGTGCGACCGAGGCGGCTCGCCGGGCCAGGCAAGCGGGTCGCGACGCCCTCGGGCATCGGCCGCGCCCATCCGAGAGCGTGGACGTCGAGCCGGGCTCGTGCCTTCTCGATTCGGCCCGGCCGCTGCGCGACGGCACCCTCGAAGGCGACCCGCCAGTCATCGAGGAACGCGCGCCAGTCGTGCTTGCTCGCCTTCTCCAGGGCCTTGCGGGACATCTCCGCCACCTTGCCGGGGGCGTCGATCATCTGGATGCAGCGCTCGGCGACCGCGTCGATGTCCTCGGCCTCGACGATGAAGCCGTCGACCCCGTCGCTGATCTGCTCGCGCGGACCGTAGTTGATGTCGTAGCTGATCACCGGGCAGCCGAAGGAGAGCGACTCGAGGGTCGCCAGCGGGTAGCCCTCGTTGACGCTGGTCATGATGAAGCCGGTGGCGTGCAGCAGCGCTTCCTTGGCTCGCGGGTCGTGACCCATGAGCTGGACGTTCTTGCCGACGTCGAGGGTCTCGATCAGGTCGGCGAGTGGCTTGTAGAGCTTGCCGTCGCCGTAGATCTGGAACTTGGCCTCCGGCCGCGTCTCGACCACCTTCGCGAAAGCCTTGATGGCGTGCTCGAGGCGCTTCTGCGGCTCGAGCCTGGCCACCGTGACGAACGTCGCCGGCTCCCGCTCGGGCATCGTCTCGGGCAGCTCGGGCAGCTCGACCGGGTTGGGCACGACGAACCGGTGCGAGGTCGGCCCGTAGCGCATCGCGATGTGCTCGGACTGACGATGGGTCAGGTTCACCAGGCCGTCGTACTCATGGATGTTGTCCAGCAGCGGCGCGTACTTCCCCGAGAGCTGGGAGTTCCAGCGCCGCTCCTTCACGACATGGTTGTTGTGCATGAGGTGGAGGAAGTGGAAGCGGTCGTCCTCACGGGGCATGACGTCGCGCAGCGCGAACCGGGAGTCGGTCACGAAGAAGACCCGCTCGGCGTCGCCCGCGAGGAGCTCGAGCCAGTGCCACAGCCAGCCGCTCACGGTCTCCCACGAGCGGATCGGACGACCCTCCGCATCGGTGAGGATGTAGGGCACCCTTGACGCGGCCGGAGCCCCGGGCCCCGGCGCCCGCAGGTAGATCGACCCGTCGGCACGGCGGTAGTCGCGCGCCAGGTCCTTGCCCGACTGCGAATGGGCGGTGTAGTAGACGGTGCCGTCAGGGTGGAGGACGTCCTGGGTGGTCGTGCCGGCCACGTCGGCGAGCGTCCCGCCGAGCGCGGCCACGGACTCGTCCGGCGCGTCGGTGGGCGTGTTGTGGCGATACCACTCGTAGAGATTGAGGAGCTCCATGCCCTCGATCAGCTGGCCCGACTCGCGCAGCACCTCGCGCACCTCGTCGTAGACGGGCTTCGACTCGGTTGTCAGCAGAGTCGTGGGGATCCCGGTGTGCTGGGTGATCAGACGGTTACGCATGATCATCGCCCGCGTCTGTCCGCCGAACTTGGTCGCGATCTCGTTGCACATCGTGAGGTAGCGGCCCTCGGGGAGCGCGACCTGCTCGTGGGGGGTGGCGATCGACATGCGCCGAGATTAGTCGGCGTCTTTGGGGAATGCCGATTCTTCGGGCAGGATATCCCGCCTGGATCATACGGGGGAACGTGTGAACGGACCGCGAACAACGCGGCTCCTCTTACCGACCATGCGTCGAACCATCAATGAAGGAGTCCCATGGCCAGCCCAGCTCGACGACTCGCTCGCCAGCTGCTCCCTGAGCGTCTGCGTCAGAGCCTCACCGCGCGCGTTCCGTCCATCTCGGAGGGTGCGCCGGAGGGCGTGAAGCCGGCGCCGATCTCCATCGAGGTGGAACCGCTCGTCGTCGCCGCTGACCTGGACGGCGCGGTCAACGCTGCCGGTGGCGGCTTCTACGAGCGCGCCTGGGCCCTCTTCCAGGGCGTCCCGGTGGAGAAGTGGGCCGTGTCTGCCGCCGACGAGTACGTCATGTCGGGGCTCCACGTCGACCCCGACGCGACCCGTGCGACCCTGCGCGAGCTGGCCGAGTCCGGCGCTGCGTACGTCCCGGGCCGCGCCTGGCTCGCGATGACCAGCCGCGTCTTCGGCTTCGGCGACCAGGAGCTGGCCCGCAGCCTTTACGCCCGGCTCGACGAGGCCGTCGGTGACGGCACGAACGGCGACACCAAGTGGGTCGTCGAGAGCCGTGACTGGCTGCGCTCGTGGGTCGCGGCAGACAACGACGAGCCCGATGCCCCGGCCGCGCCGGAGGGCACCGTCTCCTACGCCGTCGTCGACTACGGCCACCCCGGCCGCTCCCGCGCCTCGGCCAACATCGGCGACCACGTCCAGACCGTCGCCTCCCTCGGCCACCTGGTGCGCCACCGCGACCTCGAGTTCACCGGCGAGTCCGAGCTCGACGAGCTCGCCGACCGGCTGCGCGAGCGGGTCCGTCCCGAGCGCGTCCGCGACGGCCTGTCCGCCAAGGTCCAGCTGCTGACCCTCCAGCGCGACGCGTCGATGTACCAGCCCGTCCCGAAGGACACCTGGATGCTCGGCTTCGGGTGGTACATGCACCCCATCTTCGAGATGCGCTACGGGATGCCGTTCCACAAGAACCTGCGTCCGATCTTCGTCTCGTTCCACTGCAGCACCCGCGCCATGATGACCGACGAGACGATCGAATACCTCAAGAAGTACGCCCCGATCGGCTGCCGCGACTGGACGACCGTGGACATCCTGCTCTCCGTCGGCGTGCCCGCCTTCTTCTCCGGCTGCCTCACCACCACGGTCTCGACCGTCTTCCCCGACGCCACCGAGCTGCCCGGTCCGGACGCCCCGGTCGGCTACGTCGACGTCTTCGACGGCACCATCCCCGAAGGTGCCCCGACCTACGCCCAGGGCGGCCTCGACGAGGTCCGGTTCCGGCCGTTCGTGAAGAACATCGACGACGCGATCACGATGCTCGAGGGCTACCGTCGCGACCACCGCAAGCTGGTCACCAGCCGCCTGCACTGCTACCTGCCCGGTCGCAGCATCGGCATCGACATCGACTTCCGCCCGAAGAACCTCTCCGACCCGCGCTTCGCCGGTCTCAACCCGCTCACACCGGAAGAGTTCGACGGCATCCGCGAGAGCATGAACGACCGGCTCGAGACGATCCTCACCAAGATCTTCTCCGGGGCCAGCGTCGAGGAGGTCTACGCGCAGTGGAGCGAGATGAACGCCGCTGAGGTCGAGATCGCGCGTCAGCGCCGGGCCGGCGCCCGCAAGGTGGGCGAGCTGGTCAGCTCGATCGCCGACGACGTACGCAGCAACCCGGTGCACACCCCGGAGCAGGTCCCGGCCGACGCGATCCACGTCGCGGTCTCGGCCCGCCCGAAGCAGCGCCCGAAGCTGCGCCGGCTGATCAAGTCCATCGCGGCGTACTCGTCGCGTCCGGTCCACCTGTGGGTGCAGACCGGTGGCACCGACCTGCGCCTCGACGAGCTCGCTCGGCCGGGGATCACGCTCAGCGCGCTGGACGTGTCCGGCTTCGACGGGATCAAGCAGCCCGACGGCAGCACGCTCCCGATCGGCCAGCTCGAGCGTCTCGTGGTCGCCGACCTGCTCCCCGACGTCGACAGGCTCGTCATCCTGCCGGTCTCCGCTGTGCTGACCGAGGACATCGCAGGCCTGGCCGACACCGACCTGGAGGGCAACCTGCTGGCTGCCGCCGACGTCGTCGGCACCCGCGGGGTCAGTGGCTTCCAGCAGATCCACGCTGCCGCCAACAAGCAGGCTGAGCGCACCACCCTGGCGGCCGAGCTGCGTCGTGACGGCCACCAGCGGCATGCCTTCGACTTCGACGCCTTCGACATCGATGTGCTCGTGCTCGATGCCGCGCAGTGGCGTGAGAAGGGTCTGCTCGCCTCGCTGGCGCCCTACGTCGAGACCTACGGGATGACCTACCGCAACGTGGTCCTGCTCGAGGTCGGCCCGCACCGCGCGGTCCTGCCGGAGCGTTGGAACGCGATCCCCGGCAAGACCTCGGTTGCCGAGCCGGCCCTCGCCCGGCTGGCGTGACCTAAGACCCGCGTAGAGCAGCGATGGCGCGCCCCGCAAGGGGACGCGCCATCGCTGCTTTTGTGACCGTCAGTGCTTGTCGAAGAAGGCCTCGACGACCCGCTCGGTCGCCTTGCCGTCCTGGGTGTACTGGTACTTGGCGTTGAACGCGGCGATCCGGTCTCGATACCGGCCCTCGAGCCGGTCCAGGTCGGACAGGGCCGCGACGACCTCCTCGGCAGTGTCGAGCATCGGCCCGGGCGCGGTGTCGGCGTAGTCGTAGAGGAACCCGCGGATGCCGCCGGTGTAGTCGGACAGGTCGGGCACCAGGAACACCATCGGTCGCCCGGTGAGAGCGAAGTCGAAGCGCAGGCTGGAGTAGTCGAGCACCGCCGCGTCGGAGGCCAGGATCAGGTCGTTGATCTCCGGGTAGTCGGTGACGTCGATGATCCGGGCGGTGCGCTCGCTGCGCTCGCTCCCCTTCGAGTTGAACCGGTGGCCACGCAGGAGGATGACGTAGTCGTCCCCCAGCGCCTCGCTGGCCGCGACCACGTCGAGGTGCTCGACCATCTTCGCCGAGCGGTAGTTGAGCGCCAGGTGGTCCCGCCAGGTCGGGGCGTACAGGATCACATTCTGGTTCGGGCCGATTCCGAGCAGCCTGCGCGTCCGCTCGCGAGCCTCGCCCGCCGGCGGGCCGACGAGCGCGTCGTCACGGGGATAGCCTTCGCTGTGGATCGCGCCGTCGTAGGCGTACTCCTCGCGGTAGTAGCGGTCCATCTCCGGCGTCGGCGTCAGGATCAGGTCCCAACCGGCGGTCGTCCGGTCGAGCTCGGCTTTGCAGCGCAGCGGCGAGAACTGCTTCGCGAGCCACATCCGCAGGCCCATCGACTTGGCGGGATAGCCATGGAAGGTCTGCAGGAACCGTTGCCCCTCCCGCTTTCGCCACCACCGGTCGAAGTCGATGTTCTGGACGAGATACTTGGCGGTGCCGATGACCCGATACCACTCCGGGCTCTGCAGCACGATCGGGATGCCACCCTCGGGGACTCTGGACGCGTGGTCGGCGACGCCCCAGTAGAGGGTGAGGTCGGGGCGGGTACGACGCAGGTGCTCGTGGATCGCGAGCTGGGAGTCGGTGGCGGTCGAGCCGGCGTAGGTCGAGAGATAGACCGCGGACTCGTCGATGGGCTCCTCGGCTGCCAGGACCCGCTCACGGGCGAGGTTGTGTGCGTAGCTCCCGGCGTGGTCGACGGAGATCGGCGGCTGCAGGGTGATTCCTGGCCCGTTGCCGTTGACCGGACGCAGCCGGGCCTCGTCACTGACCTGGAAGTCGGCCTGATGCTCGAGGAACGCGGCGGTGTGGCGTACGTTGCCCGCGCGTTTGGCCCCACACGTCAGCCGGAACTGATAGCTGCCGTTGGGCAGGACGGAGTCGCCGAGGCCCCACTCGTCCCAGTGCAGGGTGAAGACCACCTCGAAGTCGGAGGCACCGGTGTCGATCTTGACCGTCTCGCTGTGCTGCGAGCCGGAGAGGGTCAGCCGGGCGTGCTTCGGGATCGAGCTGAGCCAGTGGCCGCGGACGGTGATCCTGCCTTCGCCGAGCTCGACGCGGTCGAGCGCGACGGTGTCGGCCGTCTCGATGATCTGGGCGTAGCCCTGGCCGTCTCGGGCGGCCAGCACGCTACCACCGCGTTCGCCGGTCCACGGTGCGCCGATCGGGTCGGTCCAGGCGATCCGGCCGGTGATATCGCCCTGGAGGGCTTCCAGCCGCCATGCGGCGTGCGCTCCGAGCTCTACCGCTCCGTGGGCGGGAAGGGTGAGCGTCACCCTGCCGTCCTCGACCGGCGCCTCGATGCGGACACCGCCGCCGGTCGCCCGCACGGCCTGCGGCAGCTCGCCGGCCAGCGTCAGGGAGACGGTGCGGTCATCGACCTGCGCCTTCTGCAAGGTGGTGGGCGTCGTCGGAGTGGCAAGGAAGCTGAGCTGGTCGGCGAAGCGGTCGCAGGCCACGGACACGCCGGAGGAGGTGTGGACCCGGGGGCGGTAGCGCGTCGCCAGGTTGCCCGCCGGGCCACGCGTGTCTATCTGGACGTCGCTGGTGGTGCGAATGACACCGTCGACGTCGATGGTGACCTCGAGGTGCCACCGTCCGGTGGTCAGTCGGGTGAGGTCGACTTCGGTGCGGCACCCGCCGGGGCGGTAGTCCTGGTACTTGTGACCGATGCTCATGTTGGCCTGTGCGTCCCGCCGCGGGGTCACGGTCAGCTCGATCGGGTCGGGAAGCCCCGCGTCGGGGTCCGCCCCGCTGCCGTCGTCGGCATCGCCGCCGGCCGTGTCCGGCACCAGACGTGCCGTGATGACCGGGGTCGCCTCGGCGAGGTCGACGAGCTCGATCCACGCCACCAGGTCGATCACGGCCCGGTCGGAGTCGTGAGGACGTACGTCGCGCACCAGCACCCGCGCCGGCGTCTCGTACACGTTGAGCGTGGTCACGTCCTCGGGCAGCTCCGTGTCGGGGAAGATCCCGTGCACCTGGCCGTCGGCGACGCGTGTGCGCAGGTTGCCACGCTCGAACCAGCGTGACGCGACGAACGCGGTCAGCTCCCCACGCCGGTCGGCGACGAGGTAGGTCAGCCGTGCCCGAACCTCGACCGGCAGCTTGAGCCACACCTCGACAGAGACGCCGCGCTCGATCTCGACGACGAGATCGCGCAGGCTGGTCCACTGCTCCGAGCTCATCCGCTCGACGTCGCCGAGAATGGTGTTGGCGCGGCCGGCGAGCCCGCCGAGCGCCCAGTGGTCACGCAGGTCGGAGGCCAGCTGACCGATCGCGACCCAGGTCGCCCGCGTCTGCTCGATCCACTCCTCCATGCCGAGCGTCTGGTCGTGGAGCTGCTCGACCGGGGTGCCGTCGGCTCGGTCCATGTCCACGCACACCGGGGCCGTGACCACGTCGAACCGGTCGGCCTTCAGATAGCCGTCGAAACCGACCGCGTCTGCGCCACCGACGCCGCCGAAGCTGAATCCGTGCCGCCGCCAGAAGGTGGTGCGGAAGAGCCGGTTGCTGACCCCGACATCGCTCAACGCCACCGGGAACTCGTCCAGGGTGAGACCGGAGCGGTTCTGCGCGTGCACGAGGTCGTAAGGCGCCACCACCGGCGGCGAGAGCCGCTCGCGACTCTCGATGCGGCCCACCGCGAGATCGGAGCCGCTCTCTTCCAGAGAGGTGACCAGCGTACGCATCGCGTTCGGCGTGAGGAGATCGGCAGCGAGCAGGAAGCAGACATAGTCTCCCCGCACGGCACGGGCGCCGCGATCACGGGCCTCGGCCTGGGTCGCGGAGCTCTCCAGCAACCGCAGTCGGTAGTCGTCCGGAACGTCGGCCAGGATCTGGTCGCTCACCGCGCTGGCCTGTCCATAAGGCGCGATGAGGATCTCGAGGGTCGTATGGGTCTGCTCTCGCACCGAGAGGAGCGACTCGGCCAGGTACTGCTCGTCTCGATCGGTGACCGTCACCACCACCGAGACGAGTGGGCCGCGCTCGTGTCCGAGAACGCGATGCCCGGCGTCGCGAGCCAGCCGACGAATGCCCTGTGGCATCCTTCGTTCGGCTCGACGCAAGACGTCGACGAATCCCTGACCCATGCAAGTTCCCTCTCGGTTCGGGGGCGCGCCGAGATGACGTCCCCGTGAATCTGGTCGAAGCCAGAGGTTACAGGCGAACGAACGGTCTCCCGTACTCCGGCCGATGCCCGCGTCGATCACGTCGACAGGGCAAGCCGTCAGTCACGCCGCCTGCAACTGCGACGGCGAGCACTCAGCGTCGGGATCCGGACCCTTCGGCATCGAGCGTGCCGATCGACACGACGATGCCGCCTGCCAGGCGTACCGTCCTGAGGCTCACCCCGGCGCTACGGCCGTCCCCGCCAGGGTCGGCACCGGTCATCAGATCCACCAGATCGAGGACCCCTCGGCCGGTGAGCTTCGCGACGCACTCGGCCCGGGTCCATCGCTCCCAGAACCGGTCGGTCCCGAACCGTGTCGCGAGGGCCGCCGGGACCGCACGGTCCACCTCCGCGTCGACGGCCACCGGGACGTCGTAGGAGCCCGTCCAGGCGACCACCCGGCCGTCGTGGAGGTGGCTGCGGGCTCGATGGCCCGCGAGCTCGGCGTCGCTGCCGACGCTGAGCTCGCCACCGGACATCAGATCGAGCCGCCGCCGTCGATGACGATCGACTGGCCGTTGATGTTGGTCTGCTCGAGCAGGAGCATCCGGACGGTCGGGACGACGTCGTCGGGCGTGGTCATCGCTCCTGAGGGCGTACGCCGCGCGATCGACTCGAGCTGGCTCGCACCGAGCACGGCGGACATCTCCGAGGCGAAGAACCCGGGAGCGACCGAGTTGACCAGCACCCGGCCACCGAGCTCACGGGCCAGCGAGCGGGTCGCCGCGTCGAGGCCTCCCTTGGTGGCGGAGTAGGCCACCAGGCCCTGGTAGCCGCGCTGGCCACAGATCGAGGTCACGTTGACGACCCGACCCTTCAGACCCTTGCCGATCAGGCGCCGCAGCACGAACCGGGTGAGCACCAGGGGCGCGGTCAGATTGGTCTCGATGATCTGCGCGATCCGGTCCGACGAGGTGTGCACGTGCAGCGAGTCCTGGCCGATCGCGGCGTTGTTGACCAGGCCGTCGATGACGCCGAGCCTCGCCTCGACCTCCTTGACGAACCCCTGGGCCGCCTTCTCGTCGGTTACGTCGACCGAGCCGACGTGGGTGTCCTCGGGGTACTTCGAAGCCAGCGCCTCGAGCTCGGGGGTCACCGTGCGCGCGAAGGCCGCGACCTTCACCCCACGCTCGAGCAGGTCGGTGACGATGGCGAGACCGAGGCCGCGCGAAGCGCCGGAGACCAGCACGACGGATACGGGCGGGACGGGTGCGAAATCAGACATCGCTCTTCAGTGTCTCCTTGGCCGGGATCTCGTCAAGCATCTTGATACGCCGGGGGACGGCGTACTCGGGCAGCCGCTCGGCCGCCCAGCGGGTCAGGTCGTCGGCGGTCACGTCCGAGTCGTGGGCGGCGACCACGTCCGCCACGACCATGGTGCCGACCAGCGGCGCCTTCCGGCCGCGCACGGCGGCCCAGGCCACCTCGGGGTGGGACTGCAGCAGGTCGCGTACGGCTCCGGCGGACACCTTCGAGCCACCGACGTTGAGCTCGTCGCGGTCCAGACGACCGGTGACCAGCACCCGACCGTCCTCGATGCGGGCGGCGTCGCCGGTGCGTACGGCTCCGGTCATCTCGGCGCCCGAGGCGTCCGTGCCGTGGTGCGGGGAGGTGATCACCAGCTCGCCGTCGACGACCGCCAGCCGCGGCCGGCCGGGGACGTCACGATCCAGCCACTCCACCGGGAACCCGGCGCGGCCGTCGTGGACGACGATCGCGGCGCCGACCTCGGAGGAGGCGTAGATCCAGGACACCCGCGCGGCCGGAAAGGCCTCGCTGACCTGCGACAGCACGGCCTGGTCGACCGGCTCGCCACCGAGCGTGACCTGCTCGAGCGGCAGCTTCTGCAGCTCGGCGCCGTGCCGCATGAGCGTCCGTCGCCAGAACGTCGGAGTGCCTGAGACCGCGGTGACGCCGTGCTCGAGCGCGGGCGCCACCCAATCGTCCAGATCAGCCGGGTCGACGAGGACCAGGCCCTGACCGGGCACGCCGAGTCCCAGGGTGATCACCTGCCACCACGCGTACGTCCCGGGCGAATAGGGGCAGAGCCAGGTGCGCGGGGCCAGCTCGCCGGTCACGGTCGAGAGCGACTCGAGGGTGTGACCGACCCGCTTGGGCCGGCCGGTCGATCCGGAGGTGAGCAGCCAGACCCGGCCGTCCTCGGCCGGGCGTGGAGCGGTCGCCGCCTGCACGTCACCGGAAGCGGAAACGTCGAACCCTGCCGTACGCAGCTCCTCGGCGAGCGACTCGTCGAGCCGCCCGGAGGAGGCGACGAGCAGCTCGCCGCCGTCCTTCAGCCCCGCGACCGCGGACAGCGCGTCGATGCTGCGCTCGACCACGTACGCCGTCGGTGCCGGACGCGGTCCGGTGGACCGCTGCGCGAGCTCACGCCAGGTCGCGCGACTCCCGGTTCCGGCGTCGACGACGAGGTTGTCGCCGATCACTGCCCCTGGATCTCCACGAGCAGGTCGAGCACGTCGCCGATCGTCTCGATCGAGCGAAGTCCGGCCGCCTCGAAGTTGAGCTCGTCGCCGATCTCGTCCTCGACCCGGAGCGCGAGCTCGGAGAAGTCGAGAGAACGGAAACCGATGTCGGCCAGCTTCGCGGCGTCGTCGTCCGGAAGGGTCTTCCCCTGCACGGCCAGCACCTCACCCATGAGCTTGCGGACCGCCGGTCGGTCAAGAGTCTCCATGGCCTCGGACCATATCGTGACGCCCGACGAGGGAAACCCCACCGGTCCGGAACGTGCGAGTAACGTGAGCGCGCATTCCCATGACGTCTGAGGAGATCGATGTTACGACGGGCGACCGCCGACGACCTGCCGAACATGTTGGCCTGGCGCAACCAGGACGCGAACCGCTCGGTGAGCATCAACCAGCATCTGATCACCCCTGAGGAGCACGCCGCCTGGTGGTCCCGGGTCGCTCAGGACCCGACCCGGCGCGTGCTGATGTTCGAGTACGCCGCCCGGCCTCTCGGCGTGGTGAGCTTCTTCGACCACGACCCGGGCACGAGGACCGCCTCGTGGGGTTTCTATCTCGACCACGACGGCACCACCGCCGACGGCACCACTCTGATGGCGTGGACCAAGATCATGCGCGAGGCCGTGGCGTACGCCTTCGCCCCCGAGCCGGACGGGCTCGACATCGACGTCCTGGAGGGTGAGGTGCTCCCCCACAACGAATCGGTTCGCACGATGAACCGCCGCCTCGGTTTCACCGAGGGCGAACCCTATGAGCAGACCGTCGGCGACAGCTCGGTGACCGCGATCCCGGTCAGGCTGCACCGCGACGACCGACCCACCCGACGTTCCCCCAAGGAGCAGTAATGAGCGAGCGCCAGCGAGCGACCATCAGATCTTTCATCGGGCCGCGTCCGTACTCTGGCGCTCGCGCTACGGAGGTGGCCCGATGACAACCCACGAGATCGCCGTCGGCGACCGGATGATCGGCCCCGGCCACGAGCCGTTCGTGATCGCGGAGATGTCCGGCAACCATGGCGGCGACCTGGAGCGGGCGCTCGACATCGTGCGCGCCGCGGGCGAGGCCGGCGCGCACGCGCTCAAGATCCAGACCTACACCGCCGACACCATCACGCTGGACGTCGACACCCCTGCGTTCCGGCTCTCGGCCGACCATCCGTTGTGGCCCAACCGCCGCCTCCACGAGCTCTACGAGGAGGCGCACACGCCGTGGGACTGGCATGAGCCGATCTTCGCCCTGGCGAGCGAGCTCGGCATGGTGCCGTTCAGCGCCGCCTTCGACCCGACCGCGGTCGACTTCCTGGTCGGGCTCGGGGTGCCGATGCTCAAGTCGGCCTCCTCCGAGATCACCGACCTGCCGCTGGTCCGGGCGATCGCCGAGGCCGGGCTGCCGACGATCATCTCCACCGGCACGGCGACGCTCGCCGAGATCGACGCGGCGGTGCGTACGGCACGGGCGACCGGCAACGACGATCTCGTCGTCCTGGCCTGCACCGCGTCCTACCCGGCTCCCCCGGAGGCCTCCAACCTCCGCGGCATCCCGGTGCTGCGCGACGGGCTCGACGTCGCGGTCGGCCTCTCCGACCACACGCTCGGGATCGGCGCATCGGTCGCGGCCGTCGCTCTCGGCGCGTGCGTGATCGAGAAGCACATCACGCTCTCGCGCCAGGACGGCGCCGTCGACTCCGACTTCTCCCTGGAGCCGCACGAGTTCGCCTCGCTGGTCAGCGAGACCAAGATCGCCTGGCAGGCGCTCGGCGAGGCCCGGATCGGACCGAAGTCGGCCGAGCGCGAGGGGCTCCGCTTCCGTCGTTCGCTCTTCGTCACCCGCGACGTACGCGCCGGGGAGAAGGTCGGCCCGGACAACGTACGCTCCGTCCGCCCCGCCGACGGGCTGCCGCCGAGCGACGTCGACATCGTCCTCGGCCGCACCTTCACCAAGGACGCTCCGGCCGGGACACCGCTCAGCTGGGACCTGGTCTAGAAGGCTCGCGGTCGAGGGCCAGGAGCGCGTCGGCGACCCGCGCGGCGCCCCGGCCGTCGACCTTGGCCCAGCAGGCGGCGCGTAACCGCTCCCGCAGCCGTACGTCGCCCAGGAGACCACGCAGCCGGACGACGACGCCCTCGGGATCGTCGTCGAGCTCGGCCAGGGTGGCGATCCCGACGGCCAGCGCGTCCTGGTCCATCCGGACGTAGGCGTCCCGCTGGTTGTCGGCGACGCAGACGAACCCGACCGCCGCACCGAGGCAGAAGAGCTCCCAGGCTGAGGTGCCGGCGGCGCTGAGCACCACGTCAGCTTCAGCGACGAGCTCGGCCAGGTTGTCGGTCGGCCCGATCACGTCGATGACCTGCCTCGGCGCCGCGGTGATGTCGGCGATCTCCGCGGCGAGCGCCGGCGTGGCTGCGATGACGGTCAGCTCCACGGCGACGCCGGCTCGCGCGACCAGGCGGGCGACCCGGGGCGCGACCCCGAAGGCGTCCGTCCCGCCGAAGAACGCCAGCACCCGCAGGGGCGAGTGCTCGTCGGCGGCGGACCTGGGCGCGCTCGGCCGCTGCCGGACGATGTCACGTCGCTGCTGGGCGTAGTCGAGCCCGCCGAGATGCGTGGCCCCCTCGGGGAGCGCCCATGCCGACGCCTCCGCGCCCAGGTTCTGGTCGAGGTAGAGGTCGGCAACCCGTCCGCGCGGGTCGCCGTCGGTGAGAGCGAGCAGCGGCCACCGTTCCCGCAGGTCGGCGTAGACCGAAGCCGGGAGGAGGTAGGAGTCCACGACCACCGAGGTCGGGTCGAGGCGAAGGAGAGCGGCGAGGACGTCGCCCGGGTCCGGCTCGATCTCGATCCCCCGGCGCCGCACCTGCTCGGCTGCCCAGGGCACCCGGGCCAGGTCCGCAACCATCACCACACGTGCTCCGCGGCCGACGAGCTCCTCGCCGAGGGCCAGACAGCGCATGACGTGCCCGATCCCGACATCGGGCCCGGCGTCGCAGACCATCGCCACCCGAAGGTGTCCACTCTCGAGCACACCGATGGGCACGGCTGCGTCACCTCCAGGATTCGTCCGTTTCTGGCGAGGACAGCATGTTTCATCCCTTGCGCACCGTATCGTTGGCGCGCGAGCCAAACCGAGGACCAGAGTAGAGAGCATCCCTGTGACCGTGCCGAATCCGGAAGCCCGAGAGTCCCCCGAGCCGAACGCCCATCCTCTCGATGGTGCAAGCATCCTGGTCACCGGCGGGACGGGCTCCTTCGGGAAGGCGTTCATCCGCCATGTCCTGGACAACCACAACCCGAAGCGCGTCGTCATCTACTCCCGTGACGAGCTGAAGCAGTTCGAGTGCCGCCAGCTGTTCGACAACGACCCGAGGCTTCGCTGGTTCATCGGAGACGTCCGCGATCGCGACCGCCTGTACCGGGCACTGCACGGCGTCGACTACGTCGTCCACGCCGCGGCGCTCAAGCAGGTCGACACCGGGGAGTACAACCCCTTCGAGTTTATCAAGACCAACGTGCTGGGCTCGCAGAACGTCGTCGAGGCCTCGATCGACTCCGGCGTCAAGAAGGTCGTCGCGCTCTCGACGGACAAGGCCTCCTCGCCGATCAACCTCTACGGCGCGACCAAGCTGACCGCCGACAAGATCTTCATCCTCGGCAACAACTACGCCGCCTCCTACGACACCCGGTTCGCCGTGGTGCGCTACGGCAACGTGACCGGTTCGCGCGGCTCGATCATCCCGAAGTGGAAGGCGATGGCCGAGCGCGGCGAGGCGCTCGGGATCACCGACATGCGGTGCACCCGGTTCCTGATCACGCTGCCGCAGGCGGTGCAGATGGTGATCGACACCTTCGACCTCATGCAGGGCGGCGAGCTGCTCGTCCCGCACATCCCCTCCCACAAGGTCGTCGACCTGGCGAAGGCGGTCGCGCCCGACGCGAGGCTCGTCGACATCGGGCTCCGCCCCGGCGAGAAGCTCCACGAGGAGATGATCAGCCCGGAGGAGGGCCGTCGCGCGGTCAGCATCCGCGACGGGAGGTACTACGTGATCGAGCCGGAGAACCCGCAGTGGGGCTACAAGCCGATCATGGACGCCGTCCCGGTCCCCGACGGCTTCCACTGCGCCTCCGACAAGAACGACATCTGGTACGACGCCGAGGACCTCCGCACTGTTCTGGAGTCGGGGGTCTGAGCGTGCTGCCGTACGGCCGCCAGTCGGTCTCTGAGGAGGACATCGAGGCAGTCACCGCGATCCTGCGCGGCGACTGGCTCACCACCGGCCCGACGGTCGCCGCGTTCGAGCAGGCGCTCTCCGAGACCGTCGGCGGGCACCGTGCGGTCTCGTGCACCTCCGGCACCGCCGCGCTCCACATCGCCTACGCCGCCGCCGGCGTCCGCTCCGGTGACCAGGTGGTCACCACGCCGATGACGTTCGTCGCCACCGCATCGGGTGCCTCGCTGCTCGGCGCGGAGGTGCTCTTCGCCGACGTCGAGGAGGACACCGCCCTCATCGACCCGGCAGCGGTGGACGCGCTGGTGACCGATCGCACCAAGGTCGTCGCCGCGGTCGACTACGCCGGCCATCCGGCCGACTACGCCGCGCTGCAGCCGATCGCCGACCGAGTGGGAGCGCTGACGCTCGACGACGCGGCCCACTCGATCGGCGGCTTCTCCCAGGGACGCCCGGTCGGCGACCTCGCCGACCTGACCACGCTCTCGTTCTTCCCGACCAAGAACCTCACCACCGCCGAGGGCGGCGCGGTCGTCGCCAAGGACCCTGCCATCGCGCAGCGGGCCCATGAGTTTCACTTCGTCGGCCTGATGCGCGACGCCGACCGGTTCCGCATCGCCGACGAGGGGCCGTGGCACCAGGAGGTGCACGAGTTCGGTCTCAACTACCGGCTCACCGACCTGCAGTGCGCCTTCGGTCTCTCCCAGCTCAAGCGGCTGGCCGGGTTCAAGCAGCGGCGCGCCGAGATCACCGCCCGCTACAACGCCGCGCTCGCCGACGTCGACGGGCTGCGGGTCCCGGTCCAGCGCGAGGGCGTCGACCCGGCGTGGCACCTCTATCCGGTGCGCATCCTCGAGGGCCGTCGCCGCGAGGTGTTCGAGAAGATGCGGGCAGCCGGCATCGGCGTACAGGTCAACTACATCCCGGTCTACTGGCACCCGGTCTACGCCGACCTGGGCTACCGCCGAGGGATGTGCCCCAACGCCGAGGCGTTCTACGCCGAGGAGCTCTCCCTGCCGTTGTTCCCCGACCTGACCGACGACCAGGTCGACGAGGTCATCGAGACGCTGATCGGGTTCGTGTGAAGACCGCCGTCATCACCCAGGCCCGCATGACCAGCACCCGTCTGCCGGGCAAGGTGCTCGAGGAGGCGGCGGGTGCCACCATGCTCGAGCATCACCTCGCCCGTCTCACCGCCGCCGGCCTCCCGGTGATCGTCGCGACGACCACCAATCTCGACGACGACCCGGTCGCCGTGCTGGCCGACAAGCTCGGGGCCGGGGTCGTCCGCGGCAGCGAGCACGACGTGCTGTCGCGGTTCGCGCTGGCGGTGCGGGAGTTCCGGCCCGATGTCGTCGTCCGGGTGACCAGCGACTGCCCCTTGATCGACGGCGAGGTCGTACGCCGCGGCATCGCCGCCTGGGCCGCCGCCGACGACCCGGCGCTCTATGCCAGCAACGCCCTGGAGCGCACCTACCCGCGAGGCCTCGACTTCGAGGTCTTCTCCGCGGCTGCGCTGCTGGAGGCCGACCGGCTCGCCACCGAGCAGCCCCACCGCGAGCACGTCACCCCGTGGCTCTACGGCGACGACGCCCGGCCCAAGCTCAGCCTGCCGTGGGAGCGAGACGCCTCGGCGTACCGGATCACCCTCGACACCCCCGAGGACCTACGGCTGCTGCGGATCCTCATCGAGGACCACGACGCCCATCATCTCGACGCGACCGGTCTCGTCTCCCTCCTGGATGCCCATCCCGAGCTGGTCGCGATCAACGCTCAGATCGAACAGAAGAAGGTCGGCGATTAGGATCCCCGGACACGCGAGACGTCGCGCCCTTCCTCTCAGCTGCGACACTTGGAGCACCACATGCAGAAGACTCTGATCGTCCACTCCGGCACGTTCAAGACCGGGAGCACGGCGATCCAGACCTTCCTCGCCCGCGCAAGTCGCGAGGGGAAGCTGCCACCCGAGGTGGCCTACCCCACGATCGGCCGGGGCGAGCACAGCATCCAGCACCAGAACCTCTACTCCCAGCTGCTGGGTGAGGTGCTCTTCTCGCCCGCCCTCGGCACCTGGGAGCAGCTGGTCGAGTCGATCGTCTCCGGCAGCGCCGAGACCACGGTGATCTCCTGCGAGGCGTTCTCGATGCTCGAGCCCGAGCACATCAAGGCGATCGGCGAGTACGCACGCCAGGCGGGCGCGAAGGTCCGCTGGGTCCACTACGTTCGCGACCAGGCCACCTTCTACAACGCCTTCTACGTCGAGCGGCTGATGGTGATGCGGCCCGAGCACGCCGAGCTGGTCGACCTCCCCTTCGAGGACTTCCGCGAGTGGTCGCCCCTCGACATGAGCTTCCTCCGCTACGGCGAGTTCGCGGACACGATCACCGACGCCATCCCGGACGTCGACCTCAGGCTTCGTCCGTTCATCCGCAAGGAGCTGCGTCACGGGAACGCCGTCGCGGACTTCCTCGACACGTGCGAGCTCCCGATCCAGGGCGAAGGAGCCGGCACGAGCAACGTCGGGTCCGGCTGGCGGACCGTCGAGACCGCGCGCCACTTCGCTCCCATCGTGGCAGCGGCCCCCATGCGTGGCCGGCTCCGTGGCGCCGACTCCTGGAAGGCCACCCGGCTGCGGTGGATCCAGATCATCCGGGGCGACTACGTCACCCTGACCACCCGGCTGGGCTGGAACAAGTCCAGCGCGGTCTACATGACCCCTGAGTTCCGCCGGCAGCTACTCGACGAGTACCGCGACGACAATCTCACCATCGGCAAGCTCGGCGGCTTCTCCTTCACCGACATGATCGAGCAGAGCAGCTTCCCCGACTACAACATCGGTGACTACGCGAGCATCCCGGGCGACGAGGTGATGCAGGTGATGAAGCTGGTCATGCAGGGTCTGCACACCATCCCGGAGGAGATCCAGGAGGAGGTCGAGGCCGGTCGCGCTCGCAGGCGGGAAGCGACGCCCCCGCGGCGCAGGTCGATCCGCAGCATCCTGCGCCGCTGAGTCCTCACCTCACGCACGCACGTCCTGATCGATCGCCGCCTCGTAGAACGCGTCCGCGATCGCCGCGACCACGGCGTAGATCCCAGGGCCGTCTGTGAGCGAATCAGCTCGCTTTGTTTCAGTGCGTGCGCCAACAGGCCCGACTTCGAGGCCGCACCGGCCTTACGTTACTGCGAGACTGGGTGCGCCAGTGAGACACTGCTTCCCGACGGGAGGTTTCACCCTGATGACCGCTGACATCTACACGACACCGCTGCTGACCGCGCGCGAGACCGCGCGCTACCTCGGCATGCCCGAGTCGACCCTCGACCGCTGGCTCCTCCCTCGCGGCGCGGCACCGCTTGTCCACGCCGTCGAGCCCGAGCGACGAGGGTGGCCGCGGGTTCCGTTCGTCGGTGTCATCGAGGCGTACGTCCTGCGTGCTCTTCGGGACGCGCGGATGCCGCTCGCGGCCGTCGATCGAGCTGCGGAGCTTGTCCGTGAGGAGTTCGGAGACCCGTATGCGCTGGCCAGACAGCGGATCGCGACGGACGGGGTCGACCTGTTCGTCCGTCTGGCCGACGAGACCTCGCTGGTCAGGGCACGCGATCGCCAGCACGCCATCCCGGAGGTGCTCCACGAGCATCTGCGCCTGATCGAGTGGGCTTCGGACGGCGCCCCGAGGCGGCTCCATCTGCGGACCTTCCCCGAGGCTGCTGATGTGATCATCGATCCTCGGTTCGGCTGGGGAGCGCCGGTCCTCGGCGCGAAGAAGGTGCGGGTCGCCGATATCGTCGGCCTGTGGAAGGCCGGCGAGAGGATCGCGGACGTCGCCGATGAGTACGACCTGGACGTAGGCGTCGTTGAAGACATCATCCGAGCAGCCACACCACCCGCTGCCGCGGCCTGAGCTCTTCCTCGACCGAGGTCTCGGACGCCGAACGGCCGCAGCGTTGCGCGAGGCTGGCCTCGCCGTGCACTTGGTCGCGGACGTCTACCCAGACGACGCCGACAACAAGCTCGATGAACCGCTCCGTCTCCGCGATGAGCTGATCGATCTTCGTGGTCTGCTGGTCGAGGTCGACAAGGTTCACCAGGGCGTTCGTGGCCCGACCGGTGCACTCCTTCCCGACGAACGCCTCATAGGCGGCGTACTCAGCCCAGGAGAAGTGCGTCGCCCGGAACACCCGCGGCCCATACCTCGACGGCGCGATCATGGCGTGCCGTCAGCAACCGGGGACCATGGACAGTGCGAATTCACCAGAGACGCGTGTAAGAGATGGGTGTGGAGGTCGTTGCGCCGTTCTGCCCGGTCAACGGCCGCCGCTCGTATCCAGGTCGAACACGGAGTACAGCCCGCGCTTGAAGCGCGGCTGACCGAGCTGGCGGCGCAGGCCCGGGAGGTCGGCCCGATAACGACGGTCGACGACGATCCAGTCGACGCCGTGGTCGTCGCGCAGCGTGGCGATCGTCGCCGGTGACGGATCCGTGATCGCCGCATCGTTGGCCCCGAGCAGCTCCGGGTCCCAGAAGGGCAGGTACGCCGAGTTGTTGAGGTCCGTGGACGGCTGCCCGACGACCAGCGGGTCGATGTAGGCCCACCCCTCCACCAGGACCCGCCGCTCGGCGTACGCCGCGATCCAGAAGTTCCGGCGGTCGCAGTCGGGCACGGGCAGACCGATGCAGTGGGCGTTGGTCGCGATCAGCTCGTCCGGCTGCGAGTGCCCGCGGACGAAGCGGGCCGCAGCGACTCCACCGGGGCCGATGATGTCGGTGACGGGAGCGCGGTCGCCGGAGGGGCCGGCCACCGCGAGAGCGACGGTCTGCGGTGCTCCAGCGAGCAGGACCCCCGTCATCAACGCCGCGACGACGGGGAGCGCGGGAAGGGCCGCGCGTTTGGCATAGACGAGTGCGACGGCGGCGGCCGCCCCGAGCAGGAGCAGCCCGATGACGAGCTGGGTCAGCAGGGTCGAGGTGAACACCGAGCCGTCGGCCGGCATGTCGTCACCCACCAGTAGCCTCGCGGCCACGAGGGCGAGACCGCCGAGAACAGCACAGCCGACGTACGGGACGCCCTCGCGCCACGACAGATCGCCCGGGAAGAGTTCCGCGAGGGCAATGGCTGTGGCGACGGCGATGAAGCCGCTGGCGCCCAGCAGGAAGTAGGCCTGGCTCAGCGCCGGATGGCTCAGCACCATCAGCGCACCGGCGCCCGCGGCCCAGGGGCCCACCAGGAACACGAGCTCGGGCCGTCGCCAGCCGCCGCGCACCAGGGCGATGACGACCGGCACGACGGCGAGCACGAGACCGACCGTGAAGCAGATCCAGATCGGCACCGCCGCCGCCCCGGGGAGCGTCTCACCCTCCGGCAGCATCAGGAGGCCCAAGCGCTGGACGGTGCTGCCGTTGAGATCGATCGTCGTCGCCCGGGTGCCCCCGCCGTAGAACACCTGCTGCGCAACGAGGAAGACGACGACGGCAGAGCCGAGCAGGGCACCGAGCGTGCGGACCGCCCGCGTCTGGCGCAGCACGGCCGAGACCACGAGCGCGAGCAGCAGACCGGCGACGATCGTCGGTAGGGCGGATGACTTCGCGCCGGCCACGGCGGCCATGACGGCCACCGTCAGCACCCACGACCGCCACTGCCACCGCTCCCGCCGAATCATCTCGACGATCAGCACCATCAGGACCATCTGGAGCGGCATCACCAACGCGTGCGTCGGGCTGTAGAACGCACGGGTCACCGAGTCGAAGGCGAGCTGTGCGGGGCCGACCAGGCTGGTCCAGCCGAAGAAGTCCGGAGCCGCTCCCATGGCGAGGACGAGGGCAGCGACGAACCCGGGCCAGGCCCGGCCGGTGAGACGGAAAGCCGCTGCGTACGCACCTCCGACCGTGAGCAGGACGAGCAGCGCGATCGACAGGCCCCGCAGGAGCACGACGAGCTCGATGTCGGTGACCGTCGCTGCCGAGGCCAGATGGGCGTAGACCAACCAGTGGTAGAAGAGCGGCGTGCCCTCCACCCACGGCATCTGTGCGGGAAAGTGGTGGAGCAGATCCCCGGCGATCGCCAGGTGGAAGGGATCGTCGACATAGGGAGCCCGCACCGCCTCGATCGGACGCACCGACCACACCCCCCTCGCCGCCAGCAGCGCCTGGACGCACGCCACCGCAGCACCGGCCCACGACCACAGGCTCGCCCGCCCGATCACCACCGGCCGCGCGCCTCGGCGCCGGGTCACGACAATGAAGCCGACGAGGACGGCGACCGGGTAGGCGTAGATCAGCGGTGTGAGATCGAGCAGCCGCAGCAACACGTAGAGCGGAGCCTCGAGGACCAGTCCGAGGATGGTGCCGAGCACCAGGTCATTCCCTAGCCCAGGCCCCGGCTTGGCGACGGCTCGCCACACCACCGTGCCCGGGAAGGTGAGGAAGACCAGGACGTACGCGGTGAAGCGCAGCGCGTCGCCGAGCTCGACTCCCGCGACCCGGATCGCGAGGACGAGCATCGCGCCCACGACCAGCGTGCCCGGGAGCAGCCCGGACCAGGACCCTCCCGGGAAGACGCGATCCGAGAGCGTGCGATCCGAAGAGGACTTTGCGTCAGGTGCGACGCCTACGGTTGCCGGGTCTGCAGTCACGCGGGTGATCATGCCAACAAATCGACTACACGAAGTACACCAAACCCCCTCCGGATGCGCTATTTTCCTAGCGATGTCCCTCACCCACACCGTCTCCGTCGTCATCCCGGTCTACCGCGGTGCCGAGACGCTTCCCGAATTGGTGAGCGAGATCGTCGATCTCGCCGAGCCGGTTGTCACCCCGAACGGCCACCAAGGACGCGTCACCGAGATCCTGCTGGTCCACGACCACGGCCCGGACAGCTCGGACGTGGCCATGCGACAGCTCGCCGAGAAGTACGACATCGTTCGCCCGGTCTGGCTGAGCCGCAACTTCGGCCAGCACGCCGCCACCCTTGCCGGCCTGGCCTCGTCCGGCTCGGACTGGATCGTCACGATGGACGAGGACGGGCAGCACGACCCGGCGTACATCCTGCCGATGCTCGACACCGCGCTCGGCGAGCAGGCCGCGCTCGTCTACGCCCGCCCCACCAACCCGGCGCCCCACGGGCCGCTGCGCAACCTGGCCTCGCGCGGATCGAAGGTCCTCATCGACCGCGTCATGCCGGGCGGACGCGCCCGGCAGTTCAACAGCTTCCGCCTGATCCTGGGTGAGTACGGCCGCAGCGTGTCCGCCTACGCGGCCAACGGGGTCTACCTCGACGTCGCGCTGAGCTGGGTCATCGCCGACGTGGCGACCTGTCCCGTGGAGCTGCGCGAGGAGGGTGAGCGGCCCTCCGGCTACAGCTATCGCTCGCTGATGTCCCACTTCTGGCGGATGGTGCTCACCGGCGGCACCCGTCTGCTGCGTACGGTCAGCGTCTGCGGGGCCCTGCTCGCGACCTCCGGCATCGTGCTCGCGGTCGCTCTCATCGTCGCTCGTCTGGCCGGCGGCGTCGACGTCCAGGGCTGGACCTCGCTGATGGCGGCCATCCTGGTCTGCTCCGGCGCGATCATGCTCACTCTCGGCGTGATCGCCGAATACCTCGGGATGGCGGTCAACATGGCGATGGGCAAGCCGCTCTACGTGGTCGTCAGCGACCCCGCGAACGGCCCGCTCCGCCACGGACCCGGTCCCGGCCACCCCGAATGACGGGGACCGGCGCCCCGAGCAGACCCCCGACGTTCGTCGTCGGCAGTGGCGGTCTGCTCGGTCGCCACGTACGCCTCGCGCTGGAGCGCTCCGCGGCACCCGTTAGCACGGTGAGCGTGCCGTGGCACGACCCGATCGCTGCCCGCGAAGTCCTGAGGTCCGAGCTCACCTCGTTCCTCGGCTCGGCGACAGCGGCGGCGGCGGCGTCGGACGGACGCGTGAACATCGCCTGGTGTGCCGGCGCCGGCATCGTCGCCACCCCGGCGGACGAGCTCGAGACCGAGGTGTCGCTCTTCCGTGACGTGCTCGACGACCTGCGTGCAGCGCTGCAGCCCGACACCCGCCTGGCCTTCTTCTTCGCCTCCTCCGCCGGTGGCGTCTACGCGGGTTCGGCCGATCCCCCGTTCACCGAGCACTCCGAGCCTCGCCCGCTGGTGGCGTACGGCAGGGCCAAGCTGGCGATGGAGGAGGCGCTGACCGAGTTCTGCGTCGAGACCGGATCGGTCGCGCTGCTCGGCCGGATCACCAACCTCTACGGCCCGGGCCAAGCGCTCTCCAAGCCGCAGGGCCTCGTCTCCCAGCTGTGTCTGGCTCACCTGCGCGGCACCCCGCTTCCGGTCTGGGTCTCCTTCGACACGATCCGGGACTATCTCTACGTTGGCGACTGCGCCGAGATGGTCGCTGCGGCCCTCGACGGAATCCACGAGCAGGCCCGGACCTCCGGAACGAACGCCGTCGTCAAGATCCTCGCCACCGGCACCGGCGTGACCCTCGCAGCCGTCATCGGAGAGACCAACCGGGTCTTCAGACGACGAGCGAGGCTGCGACTCCCGGGTGCCGGCACTCCCAGCCACACCCGCGACCTGCGGGTCCGCAGCGTCGTCTGGCCGGAGCTCGGGCAAAGGTCTCAGACACCTTTCTCGGTCGGCGTGCGTCGCACCGCCGACGAGATCGCCTTGGCTTACGCTGCTGGGACATCCGCACTCCCGACCCAAGTGAGCGAGATCTCCATCCGATGACCCCGCTTGACCCGATGACCCAGACGGACACGCTGATGGGCAAGGCCGGCGGATCTCCTTCGATCGCCCAGAGCGACTACTGGTGGTATCGAGCGCGCACCCGGATCCTCGAGACCGTCATGAAGCCGTACGTAGGCGCCCCACGCCGTCTGCTCGACGTCGGCAGCGCCGACGGACCCAGCGTCACCTGGCTACAAGGCACCGCCGAGCAGCACGTCTCCCTCGACGTCGACCCGCGCGGGCTGACCGACGGCGGCGTGTGCGGCTCCGCGACCGGGCTCCCCTTCGCCGACGGCTCCTTCGACGTGGTCTCCGCCTTCGACGTCATCGAGCACTGCGATCGTGAGGACATCGCTCTCGCCGAGATCGAGCGGGTCCTGGCTCCCGGCGGCCGCTTTCTGATGTCTGTGCCGGCGTACAACTGGGCCTGGACCAGCCACGACGTCCACAACCACCATCACCGGCGCTACACCCGGCGGCGGGCGGTCGAGGTGATCGAGGCCGCTGGGCTGTCGCCCCTGCGAGCGACGTACGGCTTCACCGGGACGTTCCCGATGTTCGCCGCCCAGCGGCTGGTCACCCGGTTCAAGGAGCGCGGTCAGACCGACGCTCTCCCCGAGGGCGGCGTCGCTCCGCTCCCCACGGTCTCGCCTGCGACGGAGAGACTCCTGCTCGGTGCGACCCGCATCGACGAGCGACTGCTGGGCAGGCTGGATCTGCCGTTCGGTTCCTCGGTGCTCGTGGCGGCGCTCAAACCACACTGAAATCGCGCATACACTCTGACAAGCCTCGGCGTGCGACCTGAGCCGCCCGAGTCTGTTCGCTAGATCTCGGAGACTGACATTTGGACACGAGCAACCACTGGTACGGACACGCACACATCCTGTCCGAGTACTGCGGGCTCCCCTTCGAGGAGCCGCGTCCGATCTGGGGCGTGCTCCAACACGGCTGGAACCTCCTTCACGGCTTCGGTCCGGGTCACGCACCGCCCTACGGTTTCCCGAAGTTCGTCTGGTCTCACGCGAACCTGCGCCGCGGCCAGGCGATCGGCTGGCGCGACTACGCGGTGATCGGCGCGCCGTGGAACTACCTGCTCGAGCTCAAGAAGGACACCGAGCCCGTGCCGCCGGCCGCTGAGCGCGAGGGAACGATCTTCTACCCCTTCCACACCTGGGACCACGGTCAGGTCAGCGGCGATCACGACCGACTGATCTCGGAGATCAGAGACACCGAGGACGGTCCGGTGACCGTCTGTCTCTACTGGATCGAGTACGAGATGCCGGAGGTCCGGCGCAGCTATGAGGACGCTGGGTTCCGAGTCATCTGCCACGGCAAGCGAGGCACCTTGCGGCAGGGCACGGACACCCGTTTCCTCCACAAGCAGTACGCAGAGCAGATCCGCCACCGGCGGGTCGCCTCGAACCGACTGACCACGGCGATCTTCTACGGAGCCTCGGTCGGTTCCGAGGTCGCGGTCTACGGTGACCCGATGACCTTCTCCGACGTCAGGGACGCCAGCGTGCGGGACGGGAACGAGCAGGCCAGACGGCTGTTCCCGGAGTTCCACGGAGTAGAGACCGATGCAGAGGAAGTACGCGCCACGACCGTGCGCGAGCTCGGGCTGGACGCCATGGCGTCTCCTGCCGAGCTCCGCGCGCTCTTCGGATGGGAGCCCACTGGATGAACGACATCGACACCGTCTCGAAGAGCGACGCCTACGAGATCGTCTCGGGGGACATGTACGACTGGTCGGACCTGACCAGCGCTGACCCGTGCCCTCGCGGGCCGGTCCTGAGCCGATTCGCCGTTGCCACGGCGCGCGATGCCGCTCACCTCCTCGTCGTCGGCCCGCACGACCTCGAGCTGCTCGACGCCGTCCTCGGCCACGCGGCGAGAACCACCGTCGTGCTCCGGACACACACCGATGCGAAGCTCGTGTCCGAGCGGTACGCAGACAGGTCTGTCGATGTCGTCTGCGGAGACCTTCGCTCCTGGACCCCCGATCAGCCGGCCGATGCGGTGCTCGCGCTGGACGGCTTCGGACGGGTCTCGTCGATCGACGCGGCCCCTGCGGACTGGCACACGATCTCCGTGCACCTCGCCCGCCTGGCGACACGCGACTCTCGTCTGGCAGTGGTTGTCCCGAACCCAGGATCCCCGCTCGAACAGCTCAGGGCCGTCGCCTCGGAAGCCTCCAACGAGGATGCTGACTGGTCGTTCCCGATCCATGATCGTGCACACCCGCGAAGCCTCGTCGATGCGAGCGCACGGCTCGGAGGCCACG
This sequence comes from Nocardioides panzhihuensis, assembly GCF_013408335.1. Lineage (NCBI taxonomy): Bacteria > Bacillati > Actinomycetota > Actinomycetes > Propionibacteriales > Nocardioidaceae > Nocardioides > Nocardioides panzhihuensis. The sequence goes on from NZ_JACBZR010000001.1 coordinate 4,836,322, forward strand.
GATACACCCTGTGGCCCGATGTCGCTGCTCCCACCTTGGCCGCAGTTCCCGACGCGTGCTCGGCGGCGCTCGCCATCGCTCATGGCCGACCCGCCGACACCGCCACGTTGCGCGAGCTGCAGCCTGCGCTGGCCCAGACGCTGGACACCTTGGGAGTCACGGCAGCCGCCGGCGGCTGGCTGGTCACCCGCGGCCTCGAGGGAGTAACCGCGCGAAGCGCGGACACGATCGGGTCGATCCTCGGAGTCGATCGGAGCGGCAACGCGACGTCATGGAACGCTGCCGACCGTTCGTGGCTGGTCGAGGCCATGCGCGACTCGGCACGACGGGACGCCTCGGGCCTGCGCAGCCGCGTACGCCGGCTGCGCGACGCGGTGGACGGCGACCCTGAGCGCTGGCGCGGTCTCCAGGTCGACGAGATCGGCCTCGACGCCGACCGTCTCGTCCCGGTCCACGACTCCGCGGTGAGGCTCGGCGCCTCCGCCGACGAGATCCTGCTGGGGCTGCTGGACGAGCTGGCCGCGTTCATCTGCGTGGCGGGATGGCGGCACCCCTGGCCAGCCGGACGCGGGCGGGACGAGCTCACCGTCCTTCTCGCCGCGACCGTCGACACAGTGGTGACCCCGGCAGACGTACGCCGGGTGCGCGAGCGGAGGGAGTCCGCACTCTCGTCGAACGGGATGACTCCTGTTTTCGCACGCCGGACGTCGCCGGCCGAGGCCGACACGAGCGAGCTGCGGAAGCTGATGGACGAGAACGAGGCGCTTCGCGGTCAGGTGACCTGGTTCAAACAGCAGATGCGTCAGCGGCAGACGATGACCCACGAGGTCCGCACCGCAGCCCGACGCGACGTCGCGGCCCTGAACGGTCGGATCAAGGAGCTGGAGGATCAGCTGAGCGCTCAGCAGACCACCTCCATCAGCCGCGTCGCCAAGCGTGCCTCGAGCGTCCCGTCGCGGGCCCGGGCCCGCCTCGGACGCCTGCCCGGAGCCCGGCGTGCGGCTCGCCTGCTCAGAAGGGCTCTCGGCGCGCTCCGGCGCGCAGTCAGGCGCTAGTGGCGCGTGCCGGTCACGCCTCGATGGGCGTGACCGGCGCGAGCCGCAGGTGGATCTCGTCGGACCAGCCGAACTCGAGCTTCGCTGCCTCGCTTGCGGCGGGCTGAGGCACCCGCTCCCCGAGCTCACGGGCCACGACGATCGGCTTGTGCTCGCGGCCGTCCAGCAACGACCACGACGATGTCGCACAGACGTCGTGCTCGACGGCGGCGTCCTGCATCGCGCCCACTGGGACGGTGATCAGGAAGACGCCGTCGCGATCGACCACGTCCAGCGGGACGTCGAGGGGTCTCTCCGGGGTCGGCCAGGTCCGCAGCAACGCGCCGGTGGATGCCAGTCGTGGGCCGTCCGGACCGCGCAGGATCAGCTGCTGACCCTGCCACCACCCGTCATGCACGACCGGACGGTCGTGGGCTGCGGTGATGACGAAGCACCCGTTCGGATCGCGGGTGGCGTTCACCGCGCGCCCTTTCATCAGCGATCGAGACCCGAGGAAGTCCGGGTGGACCGGTAGCGGAGACGTACGCCCGTTCCGGACCAGCTTCACCCGGGTCGGCACGATCTCCTCCATGGGCACGTCCATGCCGGACTTCTCGAGGACGGCGTCGACGGGCACCGTCAACCGCCATGGGGTGATGCCTCGATCGCCTCTATCCCCGATGGTCAGCGGGTGAGTCACCACCGCACCGCTGCGGTCGGTGAGCGTCAGCTCTGCGTGCTCAGGACGTCTGCCGCGGAACGCGCCGCGGATCTCGATCTCGTCGCCGAGGTCCGCGGTGTGATCCACCCACGCGTCCGGAAGGTCACGAACGGTGATCCCGAAGCCACCCGGAAGGCGTCCTGGGCGACACCAGCGGTTGCCGATACGCCGCCAGCCCTGCCACCGCTCGCGTCCGTCTCCCGAGGTCGCCACCTGGATCACGTCGCGAACATCGCGGTTACGGATGCTGATCATGAGGCGCCACTGGCGATCACCCGCCAGTCGCGATGGATCGATGCTCAGCTCGAGCGTGGACCTGTCGTCCTGACCGAATGCGATCGCCCGCGGCTTCGTGACATGGTCCACCGGGATCTTGGCGCCGGCGGGACTCTGCAGCCACACCTTGAAGCGGGTTCGTCGCGCGAGCGCGAGGGTGTTGACACCGACGTTGACCCGGACCGCGACTCGGGACCCGCTCCACCAGGCCTCGGTGGCCACTGCCTTGGGCTTCAGGTAGGCGGGGGCCAGACGGAAGACCGATTCGGGGACGCCGACTGCGGCGTCCTCGAAGGTCGGGAGCTTCGCGTACCAGCCATCCGATCGTCGGGCCAACGGCGCCAGCGTCCCGTTCTCGGCTCGATACCGGGTCAACGAGGTCAGCGCGTCACGTTGGCGGCGCCTCAGCAGGTCGAACACGAGTCGCTCGAACGGTCCTTGACGATCGAGGATCGTGTCGTCGATCCGCGCCAGGTAGCGCGCGGCGAGGTCGAAGATGCGTCCGGCCTCGTCGGCGGGGTGGTCCTCGATCGATCGGGCGAGCACCTGGACGTCCGTGGCGGTGAGATGCGACTTCACCAGGTCGGCGAGGTAGGGAGCCTGCTCCTCGACCATCTCGAACAGCATCTCGGCCGAACGTACGCGGTCCTCGAGGTTGTCGAGATGCCAGTGGCTCTGCGTGATCGATGCCTCGCCACCGTCACGGTGACGCCAGTAGTAGACCGGCTCGGCGAGGACATCGACCTGTCGGGCGCGGATGTGCGCGGCAAGGGCGACCGGGTAGTCCTCGTACAGCATGTCCGGGTAGCTGAGGCCCGCGGAGTCCCAGAAGTCGCGCCGGTAGACCTTGTTCCAGATGTAGCGATCGATGCCCAGGATGTGGGTCCGGCTGCAGTGCGTAGCCATGCGGGTCGTGACGAACAGCCGCCGATGAGACCACGACTGCCAGACCGACACCGAGTCGAAGCGACGAGCGTTGCCCGCCACGAAGTCGGAGCCCGTCTTGGCCAACGTCTCCGTCATCAGCTCGTAGGCGTACTCAGGCACGTAATCGTCGGCGTCGACGAACGCCAGGAGATCGCCCGTGCTGTTCTCGACGCCGATGTTCCGGGCGACCCCGACACCCACCTTCGCCGAGGAGACCCGTCGGAATCGTGGATCGACCGAAGCGAACCGGTCCGCGATCTCCGCGGATCCATCGGTGGACGCGTCGTCGACCATGACCACCTCGAGGTCGGAGAAGGTCTGGGTCCGAAGCGACTCCAAGCAGGTCTGAAAGTAGGGCGCTACGTTGTGGAACGGTATGACGATGCTCAGTGCGGCCTGCGGCCTACGCTCACCCAACGCGGTTGCCGTCCTCGAGTCGTCGCAACCGCTCCTCGAAACGCGAGGCTGCGGTGATGCGGGCGCGTACCTGTTCCTGCTGACGCTGGATCTCGGCCCACATCGAGGCGGCGTCGACGTTGCCGCCTGCCGTGGCGTCGGTGGCGACGTTGCCCCGCTCGACGGCCTCGCGCAGGCTCTCCAGACGCGCTTCGAGGGCCGCGACCTGCGGGCTGACCCGAGCGAGCTCGCGCTCGAGGTCACCGATGCGGACCCGCTGCCGGTCCGTGATCGCACGCAGCTCCTCGATGATGGCGCGAGACTCTTCCGCGTCGGCAGCGGATCTGACTTTCTTGATGACCTCGCCGCGCAGTCGGTTCAACGCCATAGAGACACCCGTTCCTCCTTGAGCCAGTCGGTCACCACACGCGCCTCTGCCTCGATCCGATGTTCCCGTGCCACCGGCGAGGATCCGCCGATCTGGTAGGTCCACTCCGTCTGCCCCGGGTCGTCGACGAACGAGAACCCTGACAGCCGGATGTCGGCCTCCGGGAACAGGTTGACCGCCAGCCACGCGGCGGTGAAGCCCGTGGTCGGCGCCAGCTTCTCGGTCCGCCAGGGGATGTCGAGCTCGTCGCCGATACGAGGGAGCACCTCCGCGTTGGGGAGGGGAACGAAGCCCAGATCGGGCGGCCACGACATCGGCCACACCTCGGGACGGCCGTGGAAGCGCATCGGCTCGGCGAGGAGGTAGAGGCGCTCCCGGTAGCGGTCGAAGGTGTGCCGCGTCGGACGGGTGATCCGGTTCCAGACCACGACATCTGTTCGCGACCCCTGAACGCGCGGACCACCGGGGTCGTCGAGCACGAAGCTGTTGACCCGGATGACCAGGTCTGAGTCGTCGATCGCCTGTGCACGCTCGTCGCTGGGCCCCAGCGGAGCATTGCCGAGCACGGCGACCGAGGTGACCGGGGTCCTCCTGGCATACGTTTCCATCAGGTCGCGCAGATAGACGAGGCCTTCAGTGATCGTGACTGCCCTCTCGGCGATCAACGTCACCGGTGTCCCCCTTCCAACGACTCTCGTCGCAGCGTCACCACAGCTCGCTGGGACGCGACAGATGCGTTACCCGTTCCGGAAAATCCTAACGAGCCAGTCGTCCGGCAGTTACCCACCCGAGTACCTGTTTGGGCGTGGGGGCGTTATTTCACGCGCGCCGGATCCAACTGCGGTGACAATGTAGATTCCTCGTCACCATCCGTACATCTGTCTGCCGTTCGCCGGTCAGGCGGACTGAGCCCCGCTCCAGCTGGTGCGCTCGACCTCCAGCTCGGCGCGCACGGCGTCCAGCTCGGACTCCAGCTCGGCGACCCGGATGGCCGCCTCCGCGGCATCCGCTTCGACGGCCTGAAGCCTCGCCTCGAGATGCTCTCCGCGAAGCTCGGCCTGGGCGGCCCGGCGAGCTTCGTCGCCGCGGCGGCGGACCGCCTCAGCTGCGCGCTGGTGAGCAGCGGCCAGGGCTGCCTCGAGCTCCTCGACGGCCTGGACGCGCTCGGCGAGCTTGGCATCCATGTGCTCGCGGAACTCGGCGTTCTCCTCGGCCCGCTTCTCGGACTCGACACGGAAGGCCTGAGCCTGCTCGGCGCGGTCGCGCGCCCAGTCGCGGCGGGTCTGGAGAAGCTCGGAGTGGGTGATCTTGGTTGCGGCTGCGCCACAGGCGAGCCCGAGAACGGCCGCGAGCACGACGACCAGCCACGACCCGGAGGCCACCGCAGCGGTGATCGTGATGGCGGCCAGCGCCAGCAGGGCTACAGCAACCGTCAGGCGTGTGCTGCGCTGACGCCTGCGTGTGACTGGAGTTGCGGATGGGGAAGGCATGCTTCCACGGTACGGCTAGTTTTCATCGGGTTTGCGGACCCGGCACGCGTGTTCGAGGAGTCGAGCGGCGATGACGATCGTGGTCCCGGCGACCGCCGCCACGGCTGAACGCACCAGCCGATCCCCCGCGGCCGTGCTCATGTCGTAGCCCAACCAGCTGATCGCGTAGCCCAGGTAACCGCCGGCGAGGAGCGCTCCGACCAAGGCGCAGGCACGGGCGAGCACCAGCCGGTTGACCGCCTGATGAGCCTCGATCCGCTCACCGCGTACCTGTAGCTGGCGGTGCGTGACCCAGGCGGTGACACCCAACGTGGCCGCGATCAGCAGCAGCAGCATCGGCTGCGCCCAGGTGACGACCGGCGCGACCCCGCGCCAGGCCTCCACCACGGGGTGAGCCAGCCAGCCGCCGACGATCCCGATGACGGCCCACGCCGTGATGGCTCCACCCGACATCGGGCGGAGTCGGCGCTCGTCGTCGGCGGGATCCTTCTCCGGACCCTGGTCGGGGTCCTCGGGTGTCGCGCTCAGGTCCGGCTCAGAGCTCGAGAACGAGGTCGTCGCGCCGAGTGATGCCGCCCTGCCCGGACGTCTCCAGCAGCTCGGCGATCGGACCCACACCCGGCAGATCAGCGTTCGGCTCCAGGTCGAGCCACGGCTTGAGCACGAAGGCCCGCTCGTGTGCGCGCGGATGCGGCAGCGTCAGCGACTCCTCCTCGAGGATCTTGTCGCCAACAGAGACGAGGTCGATGTCGAGCGTGCGCGGCTCGTTGAAGATGCCGCTGCGCGAGCGCCCGTAGGCGTCCTCGATGGTGAGCGCCCGCTCGAGCAGACGCGTCGGCGTGAGAGTGGTGTCGGCGAGGACGATCGCGTTGAGGTAGAGCTCAGCACCCTCGGGGGAGTCGACCGGCTCGGTCTCGTAGACCGGCGAGACGGTGGTCACCCAGACGTCCGGGGTCTCAGCGAGAGTGTTCAACGCGTCCTGCAGATTTGCCAACCGGTCCCCGAGATTGGAGCCCAACGACAGCACCGCCCGTCGAATCGGCCGCATCTCCCCGGTGAGCGTGTCGGCGTCGATGATGTACGGGTTGGGTACCTCTGTCACGTGCTCTGCCTCCGGGTGATCGTCAGGGTGACGTCTTTGAACGTCGCTTCGATAGGCGCCCCCGGTTTGTGAACCGTAACACGTACCCAAAGCGCGCGGATGTCTGCAAGGCAAATGTCCGCGATCCGCTGGGCAAGCGTCTCGATGAGGTCCACCGGGTCGCGCTCAACACTAGTTTTGACCGCCATTGCGAGACTTCCGTAATCGACGGTGTCATGCAAGTCGTCCGTCTCCGCGGCTCTGCGGGAGTCGGTGCCGATGACCAGGTCGATGATGAACTTCTGCCCCTCACGGCGCTCGAAGTCGAAGACTCCGTGGTGGCCGAAGCACTCCAGACCGATGATCTGAATTTCGTCCGCAGGTTCTGCGATGTTCATCGAATGGTCTCCCTCGCTCCGATCGTCTTCAGCTTTGCTGACGCCGCAAGGGCGTCCTTGGCGGCACGTACGTCATGAACACGCGTGGCCCATACGCCGCGTTGCGCAAGGAAGACGGTGATCGCATCGTGGGCGCTCTCCCGCTCGGTCACCGGGCGTGGTGTGCCGTCGGGGGCGGCCAGCAGGCGGCCGAGGAACGCCTTGCGGCTGGCGCCGATGAGCAGCGGGAAGCCGAGCTTGTGGAACTCCTCCACCCCCGCCAGCAGGCGCCAGTTGTCATCGGCCGTCTTGGAGAAGCCGAGCCCGGGATCGATCACGATGTTGTCGTCCAGGATCCCGGCCGACCGCGCCGCCTCGATCCGTTGCTCGAGCTCCTGCTTGACCGTGGCGACCACTCCGTCGGCGTAGACGAGATGGTCCTCGTGCTGCATCTCCGCGCCGTGGGCGCGCCAGTGCATCACGACGTACGTCGCGCCGTGGTCGGCCGCCACCTTCAAGATCTTCGGGTTGGCCAGACCGCCCGAGACGTCGTTGATGATCATGGCCCCGGCCTTCAGCGCGGCCTCGGCGACCTCGGGACGCATGGTGTCGATCGAGAGGGTCGCGCCCTCTTGGGCCAGCGTCTCGATGACCGGCACCACGCGAGCCAGCTCGTCGGCGACCAGTGGCCTGGTCGCCCCCGGCCGGGTCGACTCGCCACCGATGTCGAGCAGGTCTGCGCCTTGTGCCAGGAGCGCGTGCCCGTGAGCCACCGCATCGTCGGTCGCCAAGAACCGCCCACCGTCGCTGAACGAGTCGGGCGTGACGTTGACGATCCCCATGACCTGCACGGTTCGACCCTATCCGGCGTCCTAGGAGGAGCCGACTTGACCATCTGGACCCGCTCAGCAAGGCTGCCCGCCTGCTCATTTGACTTGGAGGCATCGTGCCCAGGATCCTGCTCCGCTCAGCCAGGGACCCCTTCGACGTGATCGAGGCGGCCGACCCGCGTGCGTGGGGCATCGGGTTCTACGGCACGAATGTCGGCAATCTTCTCTTCGCTGACTCCACACACCGGCTCCTCAGCGTGCCTGGAACCGAGATCGTCCCGAACCTCTTCGCCCATGAGCGACGCGCGTTCACCGCCGACGAGGTCGCGGCGACCAACGACGAGTACGACCACTTCGTGGTGCCGCTGGCCAACGCCCTCCGACCGGAGTTCACCCGTCCGCTGACCCGCTTGACCACGTTCATCGAGCAGATCTCGATCCCGACCACCATCGTCGGCATCGGCGCGCAGCTCTCCCTCGAAGAGCTCGACACCGCTCCCGACGACGAGCTCGCAGCTCTTCACCGGCGATTCATGAACAGCGTTCTCGAGCGGTCCGCGAAGGTCGGCGTACGCGGCGAGATCACCGCCGCCTATCTGCGACGGCTCGGATACGGGGACGAGCACGTCGAGATCATCGGTTGTCCGTCGATCTACCTCAACGGCCCCGACGTCAGGGTCCGCGACGAGCGTTCCGCACCGATCGCCACCGATGACCCGGTCGCCGTCTCGATGAGCCCGCTGACCTCGCCCTGGTTCGAGACGTACGTCGATGCCTTCGCCGATCGGCACCCGCGTATGACGTACGTCGGCCAGACCCACCACGACTTCGCGATGCTCCAGTGGGGACGACACCGTCAGCCCGAGATGGGTATCGACCGCGACCACCGGCTCTACTTCGAGGACCGGACGCGGATGTTCCTCGATGCGGGGTCCTGGATGCGGTTCCTGGCAACCCAGAGGTTCGCGTTCGGCACGCGCATCCACGGCAACGTCGCTGCGGTGCTCGCCGGGACCCCCGCCATGGTGATCGCGCACGACTCCCGTGTGCTGGAGCTGTGCGACTACCACGGCCTGCCCTACACGATGCTCGACTCGATCACACCCGAGACCACGGTCGACGAGCTGTACCAGGCAGCCGATTACACCGGCTTCCACAACCGCTTGGCCGAGGGCTGGAAGCGACTCACCGCGTTCCTGGACAATGCCGGTCTGGCGAACGTCGCACAGCCGGGTCAGATGAGCGCTGCGTACGACGACGCACTCGCCGCCCTGGACCCGGCCGCACCTGTCGTCACGCTCCGCGGGTCAGGCGACGACGCTCTCCGGCGCATCGAGGACCGGATCAACGCCCTGAAGATCGCCACCGAGCACGCCGAGAACGCCGCGAAGCGGCGCGAGAAGGAGCTCGCGAAGAAGGTCGCCGCGTCATCGAAGAGCCAGACCAAGCGAATCGCAGCTCTCGAGTCGACCACACGCAAGCAGCAGGCCCGCATCGAACGTCAGGCCAGTCGCCTGGACCGCCAGCGAGCCCTGATCCAGGACCTGCGTACGGACCTCGCTCGTCATCAGGAGCAAGCTGGCCTTCGCAGCTTCCTCCGGCAGCTTCGCCGCCGGCTGCGTCGTTCCGCATAGGAAGTCGCGCAGCAGGCAGTGCGCCCGCGCGATCTCTTGGGGCGCGTCCCGGAAGCTCCTAGGCGCTTCCGGGACGTGCCACTAGCGCGTCCCGCCCCGGATCAGGCTCATCGCCTCGGCCCGGGTGGTCGCGTTGGAGCGCATCGTGCCGCGTACGGCGCTGGTGATGGTGCGCGCACCGGCCTTCTTGACCCCACGCATCGTCATGCACAGATGCTCTGCCTCGATGACCACGATGACGCCACGCGCGTCGAGAAGGTCCATGAGCGCGTCGGCCACCTGAGTGGTGAGTCGCTCCTGGACCTGCGGCCGCTTGGCATAGACGTCGACCAACCGGGCCAGCTTGGACAGGCCGGTGATCTTGCCTGAGGTCGCCGGGATGTAGCCGACGTGGGCGACACCCGTGAACGGGACCAGGTGGTGCTCGCACATCGACCACAGCTCGATGTCGCGGACCAGGACCATCTCGTCGTGGCCGAGATCGAAGGTCGTGGTGAGGACCTCCTCGGGCGTCTGGTGCAGCCCGCGGGTCACCTCCTGGTAGGCCCGGGCGACCCGAGCGGGAGTATCGATCAGCCCCTCGCGGTCGGGATCCTCCCCGATCGCGTAGAGCAGCTCGCGCACGGCCGCTTCGGCCCGCTTCTGGTCGAAGGTCGGAACGTCCGCCACGTCCCGCTCGGGGACGTGGACGGGCGCTACCTCATCGAAGGTCTCAGACATCTGATCGTCTCAGGCGGGCGGGGTGCCCTCGGACGAGCCGGCCTCGGACGGCTTGGCGAGGTCGACACCGTTGGCGGGCTGGTTCCCGGACTGGACACCGGACTGTCGACCGGCGGCACGGATCGCCTTGGCGAGGTTCTCCTTGTCGCGCTCGACGATCCACCGCGGGATCTCGACCGCGGGGCGGTCGGAGGGACGGCGGGTGTCGGAACCGGTCCAAGCCGGACGCGGGTCGCGACGACGCAGCGGCACAAAGATCTCGGCGACCTCGTGCTTGGAGAGGGTCTCCTTCTCGAGGAGCTCCAGGACCAGGCTGTCGAGGACGTCCCGGTTCTCCTCGAGGATGTCGAAGGCCTCTTGATGAGCGGTCGCGAGGAGCTTCTTGGTCTCGTCATCGACGATGGCCGCGACCTCCTCGGAGTAGTTGCGCTGGTGGCCGATGTCGCGGCCCAGGAACGGCTCGCCGTTGGACTCGCCGAGCTTGATCGCTCCGAGGCGCTCGGTCATGCCGAACTGGGTGACCATCGCGCGGGCGAGGTTCGTCGCCTTCTCGATGTCGTTGCCGGCGCCCGTGGTCGGGTCGTGGAAGATGAGCTCCTCCGCGGCGCGACCGCCGAGCATGTAGGAGAGCTTGTTGAGCATCGCCGAGCGCGTCTGGCTGTACTGATCGTCGTCGGGCATCACCAGGTTGTAGCCCAGCGCCTTGCCGCGCGGCAGGATCGTGATCTTCTGGACCACGTCCGGGCCCGGAAGGGCTGCGGCGACCAGCGCGTGGCCACCCTCGTGGTAGGCGGTGATGAGCTTCTCCTGCTCGCTCATCAGGCGGGTGCGCTTCTGCGGGCCGGCGATGACCCGGTCGATGGCCTCGTCCAGCGCCTTGTTGGTGATCAGCTTCTCGTCGCTGCGAGCGGTCAGCAGCGCGGCCTCGTTGAGCACGTTGGCCAGGTCGGCACCGGAGAACCCGGGGGTCCGTCGGGCGACGCCGTCGAGGTCGATGTCGCCGGCCAGCGGCTTGCCGCGGGCGTGGACCTGCAGGATCTTCTCGCGACCGGCGAGGTCGGGAGCGTCCACCTGGATCTGGCGGTCGAAGCGGCCGGGGCGCAGCAGCGCCGGGTCGAGCACGTCGGGACGGTTGGTGGCCGCGATCAGGATCACTCCGCCGCGTACGTCGAAGCCGTCCATCTCCACGAGGAGCTGGTTGAGCGTCTGCTCGCGCTCGTCGTGGCCACCGCCCATGCCGGCGCCGCGGTGACGGCCGACGGCGTCGATCTCGTCGATGAAGACGATGGCGGGAGCGTTCTCCTTCGCCTGCTCGAACAGGTCGCGGACACGGCTCGCACCGACACCGACGAACATCTCGACGAAGTCCGAACCGGAGATCGAGTAGAACGGCACGCCGGCCTCGCCCGCGACGGCACGCGCCAGCAGGGTCTTACCGGTGCCGGGCTGGCCGTAGAGCAGCACGCCCTTGGGGATCTTGGCGCCGACGGCCTGGAACTTCGCCGGCTCCTGCAGGAACTCCTTGATCTCCTGGAGCTCCTCGACCGCCTCGTCAGCACCGGCGACATCGGCGAAGGTCGTCTTCGGCATGTCCTTGGTGATCAGCTTCGCCTTGGACTTGGCGAACTGCATGACCCCGCGACCGCCACCGCCCTGCATCGAGTTCATGATGAACAGGAACAGGATGATGATCAGCGCGAACGGCAGTACGAAGCTCAGGATCGAGCCGAGCACGGAGGGCTTGGCCACCTCGGAGTTGAACTCCTTGAGGTTCTCGCCCTCGGCCTCGGTCTTGCGCACCATCTCGATGAGCGTTTCCTGGTCGCCGTCGACCCACGAGGTCGTGACCTCGGCGCTGCCCTTGCGGGCGTCCTTGACCAGGGTCGCCTTGATCTCCTGGTCGCCGTCGACGAACGTGATCTCCTTGACCTGGTCCTGCTGGATGTACTCAGTCAGCTCGCTGGTGGTGATCTCGTCGCCACCGTTGCGAGGGGCCAGGTACTGCAGCGCCAGGATCACACCGAGCACTGCCAGGATGATCCACAGCCAGGGACCTTTGAATATGCGCTTCACAGGCTTCTTTCAACCGTTACGGGGTCAGACATGCACGCAGGTCCGCGTGCCTGCCATATAGAACGACGGTACACGCCAAATCGTGCCCGCCCCATCTGTGCGGTTCCGCTGTCCGCGTAACAGCACGGCTCCGGAAGGTCAGGAGTAGATGTGCGGAGCGAGGGTCGAGATGTCGCGCAGGTTGCGGTACTTCTCGTTGAAGTCGAGGCCGTAGCCGACCACGAACTCGTCGGGGATGTCCCAACCGACGTACTTCACGTGGACGGGCATGCTGACCGCCTCGGGCTTGCGCAGCAGAGTGGCGATCTCGATGCTCGCCGGGCCGCGGCTGGTCAGGTTCGAGGTCAGCCAGGTCAGGGTCAGGCCGGAGTCGATGATCTCGTCCACGACGAGCACGTGCTTGCCGGTGACGTCGGTGTCGAGGTCCTTCAAGATCCTCACCACGCCGGACGACTTGGTGCCGGAGCCGTAGGAGGAGACGGCCATCCAGTCCATCTCGACGTGGCGGTTCAAGGCGCGGGCGAGGTCGGCCATGATCATCACCGCGCCGCGCAGGACGCCGACGATCAACAGCTCCTCACCCTCGTAGTCCTTCTCGATCCGACGGGCCAGCTCTTCGACCTTCGCCTGGATCTCGTCGTGGGTGAACAGGGTCTTCACGAGGTCATCGCCGACGTACTCGGTGTCCATGTCCGTCACTCTAAGCGCTTGGTGTGAACGGTCCCGATTCGAAGACGATACGACCGTTCGTACGCTTCGCGCGCAGGTGTCCTGGAAGGTCGATCCAACGCTGTCCGCGCCAGCCGGTGACCAGCTCGTCGACGGCCTTGACGTGCTCACGGGTGAGCTCCGTGGGCGGGCTGCCGGCTTCGAGGGCGGCGAGCCGGAGGACCCTGGTGCGGACGGCGGACGGATACCCGGCGAGGGTCTCGACCGGGAGGGCCCCGCCGAGGTCGCGGTGCATCGCCTCGGCGATGTCGTCGATGAAGTCGGCGTCCTCACGGAGCTGCTCGGCGGTGCGGGCCAGCGCGTCGGCCACCCCGGGGCCGAGGTCCTCCTCGAACGTGGGCAGGACGCGATGGCGGATGCGCGCGCGGGTGTAGGCGAAGTCGCGGTTGTGCGGGTCCTGCCAGATGTCGAGGCCCTCGACCCGGCACGCCGTCTCGGTGTCGATCCTGGTGGTCGCCAGCAGCGGACGGCGATAGCGGTCGAAGGCTGCTCTCATCCCGGAGAGGCTGCGCGCGCCCGATCCCCTGGTCAGGCCCAGCAGGACGGTCTCGGCCTGGTCGTCACGGGTGTGGCCGAGCAGGATCATGCTCGCGCCGAGGCGCTCGGCGAGCTGGTCGAGGACCGCGTAGCGAGCCTGTCTTGCCGCGGCCTCGGGGCCGTCGCCGTCGGCCTTCACCTCGACCGTCGCGGTGACCGTCTCGTCGACGCCCATCGCGGCGAGCTGTCCGACGACCTTCGTGGCTTGCGCCCGGCTGCCGTCCTGCATCCCGTGGTCGACGGTCGCGCCGATGAGGTGCAGGCCGAGCTTGTGACCCTCGAAGACGGCCGCAGAGGCCAGCGCCAGCGAGTCCGCTCCCCCGGAGCAGGCCACGATCACCTTCTCCCCCGGCTCGAGCTGCTCGAGCGTGGCACGGACTGGGCGGCGTACAGCTGCGAGGGAGGGATGCAGACTCATGCCGCCGCCTCCGTCGAGGAGAGCGAAGAATACGGAAGCCGCGGCATGCGGTATTGGATTGTCGCTCGCTGACGCTCGCTCATGCCTCAGAGGACCCGGGTCACCCAGGCGTCCGGGTCGACGATCTCGGCCTTCGACGGGAGGTTCTCGGGGCCGACGAAGACGGCGTTGAACTCGTCCATGCCGACCCGGTCGACCACGTGGCGTACGAACTTCGCGCCGTCGCGGTACTGCGCCATCTTGGCCTCCAGGCCGAGCAGGCGGCGCAGGACACGGTCGAGTACGCCGATGCCCTGGCGACGCTTGTTGAACGCCTTGCGGATCGTGGTCACGCTCGGGATCACGCCGGGGCCGACGTCGTCCATGACCACGTCGGCGTGGCCCTCGAGCAGCGACATCATCCCGGTGACCCGGTCGATGATCTCCTTCTGCTCGGGCTTGGCGAACGCGTCCACGATGCTGCCGTTGCCCTTGAGCGCCTCGGTGACCCGCTGGAGCCCGCCGTCGAAGATCGAGGACGGGTCCATCGCCTCAGAGAGGCCCTCGATCTGGGCGAAGAGGTGGTCACGCATCCACGGGCTCGCGGTGAACTGGACGCGGTGGGTCTCCTCGTGGAGGCAGACCCACAGCCGGAAGTCGGTCGGGTCCAGCCCCAGCTCGCGCTCGACGTGGACGACGTTGGGAGCAACCAGCAGCAGTCGGCCGGACGGCTCGAAGAAGGGGTCGAACTGGCCGAGGATCTTCGAGGACATGAACCCGAGCAGACCGCCGACCTCGGCGGCGCTGACCTTGGAGCCCACCGCTTGGGTGATGGCGCCCGGGGCGCGTTTCGCCGTGATCCGGTCGACCACCGGCGAGATCACGGTGGCGAAGGTGTCGGCGTTGGCCTGGATCCAGCCCCGCCTGTCGACCACCAGCACCGGCGCGGTGTCGCGGGGCGCGTCCAGGCCGGTGAAGGCGCGTACGAACTCGGTCGCCTTCGCAGCGTCCGCACGCAGCTCCTCGACGGCCTGCCTGGCCTCGTCGCGCGAGACGATCGGGCCGTCTCCAGCGACCTTCGCGCCCAGACGTACGGCCAGGTCCCAGTCGACCATGGTCGCTCCAGCGGGCCTGGGGTCCTCAGCACGATGGGTCATGCGTACGACCGTAGCCGACCCGCCCTATGCCGAGCATCGACACGTCGCGACCGCCGCCATCGCGTCGTCGAGGGCGTCGCGTACGTCCAGGGTCTCCTCCGGCTTGAACCCGTCGGCCATGAGTACGACGACGAACGGGGTGCCGCGGACGTCGACCGCGACGCCGGACAGCCCGGAGACGCCGCTGAGGGTGCCGGTCTTGGCCCGGACGCGGCCGCGACCAGGCTCGGCGTCGAAGTTGAACCGCCGGGAGAGCGAGCCGATCCAGCCGGCGACCGGGAGGCCGGTCATCGCCGGCGCGAGCTCGGGACGGCCGGAGCTGGCGGCGGTCTGGAGCGCGCTCACCAGGAGCGCCGGCGGGATCCGGTTCTGCCGGGAGAGCCCGGACCCGTCGAGGAGAACCAGGCCGCTGGTGTCGATGCCGAGCTCCTTCAGCGTGGCGGTGATCGCCGCGGTGGAGCCGTCGAAAGTCGGCGCACCGGCCGCCAGCCCGACCTGGCGGGCGAGCACTTCGGCGAGCTGGTTGTCGCTGTACTCCAGGGTGTACTCGACGATCTCGCGCAGGGTGTCGCCGCGGTGCACGGCGAGCTGGGCGCCGGACTTCGTCCCCTTGGCCGGCTTGCCGGCGACCTTCACGCCGTGCTTCGCCAGGGCCTTCTTGAACTGGGCGGCGGCCTGCATGGACGGGTCCTGGCTGTAACCGGTCGCCTGCGAGCCGCCGTGGTCGACCAGCAGCGCGGTGATCCCGCCGACCTCCTCACCCAGGTAGATGCGTCGCCAGGTCGGGCTCACCGCGGGGCCTTCGAAGAGGGTGTCGTCGTAGGCGAGGCGCACCGTCTTGGTCGCGCCGAGCTCCCGGGCCGTCTCGGCGGCGAGGGTGTCGAGGTCGCTGCTGGTGAGGGATGCGTCACCGCCGCCGACGAGGGTGACGGTGGTCCCCTGCAGCGTGGTGCTGGTCTCGAAGCGGCGCTCCGGGCCGTACGCCTCCAGCACCGCCACGCTGGTCAGCACCTTCGTGACGCTGGCCGGGGTCGCCGCCCCCGTGCCGTGGGTGACCAGCGGGGCGCCCTCGAGCGGCGCGATCGCGGCCTTGAGGTGTTTGCCGAGCCGCTTGTCGCGGACCATCTCGCGCATCACCTGCTCCAACGCGACCTGGTCCGGCCTCCCGGGCGCTCGCGTCTGCTCGCCCTCGACCGCCGCGGGGCTCACGGCGGCGATGCTCAGCGGTGCCGGCGGCGGGGTCGGCGCGACGTTGCCGCGGGCGTAGCGCACCCATCCCAGGGCGTACGCAGCTGCCGCAGCTCCCACCAGGAGCGCGAGCACCAGCGGCACCACGACCACCAGTTTCCCGCGGCCCTCCGGCTCTTCGGAGGGCCACTTGGGCTCGCTTTGGGGCTTCACGGATATCCTCCTCGATGCCGGATCTGACGCTGATCGATGTCAGACTGTCCGGCATTCCGTTTTGGGTTCGTCTGGAGGCAGAGAAGTGACGCAGGAGTTCGACGTACTGATCGAGGTCCCCAAGGGATCCCGCAACAAGTACGAGGTGGACCACGAGTCGAACCGGCTTCGACTCGACCGCGTGCTGTTCACCTCCATGATGTACCCCGCAGACTACGGCTACATCGAAGACACCCTCGGTGGGGATGGTGACCCGCTCGACGCGCTGGTCCTGACCCCCTACCCGCTCTTCCCCGGTGTGCTGGTCGAGGCCCGTCCGGTCGCGATGTACGTCATGGAGGACGAGAAGGGCCAGGACGAGAAGGTCCTCTGCGTCCCCTGCGACCCCCGCTTCGACCACATCCAGGACCTCGCGGACGTCGACGAGTGGACGCTCAACGAGATCAAGCACTTCTTCGAGCACTACAAGGACCTCGAGCCCGGCAAGACCGTCAAGGGCTCCGACTGGGTCGGCAAGGCCGCCGCGGAGGCAGAGATCGCCGCCTCCATCGACCGGTTCAAGAACACCGCCCACTGAGGGTTCCGTGGGCGGGGGGCGGCGCCTGCTGCTTAGGTGGACAGTCCCCCGCTGTGGCGGGGGACTGTCGGCATTTTGGCCGGGCTGGGGCGGCGTTTTCGTGCATAGGTGACGTTCTGACGGCACCCGGTCGCACCGAGCCGCCACTTCCCCACCCCGGCGGAATAGTGGGTACCCGACTAGCGCCACAACCACGGATCACCGCATCGGCGGGAAATTGCTGCAGCCACAACCCGCTTGCACCCCCATTAGCCCACCGAGGCGGGGTCATGTCGGCGGCCTCGATCGCGTCACTCGTAGCCCGGGAAGTGAGCTTTCCAGCGGTCCGATAGGACCGCAAGAACACCCGGCTCACCCCGCTTGCGCAACACGCGATGGATCCGCTCGAGCGTGTCCCCCGGAGTCTTGTAGATGCCCTTGGCGATGACCACGATGATCCGCCATTCGTCGTCATCGATCTTCTCGCGGCGAACCAGATCGGATTCCCACTGCTCCTCCCGTTCGATATGGGCTCGTCCGTCGTATTCGACGATCGTCCGGGACGCTCGATAGCTCAGGTCATATCTACGGAGCTCGGTCTCGTTGCCGACGAGGGCGTTCACCTCCGGCTCGGGCAGGCCGGCGAGCACGATCAGCATCCGAGTGCGTGTCTCCATGGGAGAGTCGACGCCCTCCCGGACGTACGACACGGCCTCTCGAGCAAGGTCGGCACCCGGTCCGCTCGCCGCCTGGCACGCCGCGACCAGAGAGCCGAGACTGATCATCCCCTTGCGCACCATGTGGTCACCGACAACGACGAGGTCGACCAGCGAGATCATTGTCGCGAGCTCGAGGAAGACCTGAGACGGCGCAGATACGGTGACGTCCTCGACCTTCGTCACCATGCCGGATGGTGCCGAGTGGCACGTGATGTCGGGACGCCCTCGCCGGTGGTTCCGATCGACCACGGTGACGTGCTCTCCTGGGAGCACCGGGATCGGGAGCCTCAGGACCCGGGCAGCTGTCGCATGGCTCGCCCAAGCGACCCCTCGCACCGAGACCAGCACCGCCCGCGCGAGCACCAACGGAGTCGGCTCGACCTCACGCGAGATGTAGATGCCATGGAAAAGGCGTCGATACTCACGACGCATCCGCAGCGGGTCGAAACCCACTGCACGCGCTGCTGAGCGGCGGAACGGGTGTCGAACGTCGACCATGGGGACGTCGCCCACGTCGCTCTCGGCTTCGACGACGCTCACCACAACGTCCATCTCCATTTTCCTGCCAGGGCAGGGAATTTTCGCCGTAAAACTCGGGCAGTTGCAGCACTCTCCCGCACCGGCGGGGAAGTGCCTCTCAAGGTGGGCCAGATCCAGTTCATGGGATCGACCGTCGCATCCGGGACCGACCATTTCGACGCGTCAAACAGCCGCTGTGGACAACTCGCTCCCGAACCTTGCTTGTGGACGGACAGTGGCCCGCGCGACCACCACCACCCAGCACCGATCAACCCGGTGACACATCCGTGCCCTGACCACCGCAATATCCCGCCGTTGCGGGCAAGTGTCCGCCCCGAGACTCCCGCACCCCAGCACTCCCCCACCAAGGCGGGAGAATGCCCGCGGCCGACGCAGCCTCAGTCGCCCAAAGCAGCGAGAACGGCGGCGTAGGTGCCGTCCTCGTCACCATCTACGCTTGCGATGATCCGAGTTGCGGGCCTCTTCTCGGCAAGCTCACCAAGCTTCTCCGCATAAGCCATCAGCGACGCGTCCCCGCCACCCTCGGCTACAAGTGCGCGCACCGTGGAGTGCCACGGATCAACACCGTCGTCGCGATCATGAAAGCGACGCACGGCATCCGTGGATTCCGTCGCGAGCAGTATCTCGACGAACTCCGCACCGGCGTCGAGAGCGGCCCGTTCGAACCTTTCGACCTCACTCACGCGAGCCAGCAGCTGCGGCAGCACGACGTCGCCGGACTCGCGCAGGAACCCGGTTATCAGACCGATCGCCGCGGGGCGTATGCGGGCGCCGGCGCCGACGAAGTCTTCCCGCCACCCGCCGATGAACGTACGCAGCACATCGACGTCGCACACGAGTGTTCCCGGATGCGCCGCGGCGTAGCGGCGGGCGATCGTCGACTTTCCCACGCCAGGCATTCCGTTGAGCAAGATCAGACGAGCCACGCGGTGACCGTACCGGGCCGATCCGCAGGTTCCCGCCAAAGCGGGAAACTGCACGCCGCTGAGCCGACCGTCGGCCGCACTTCCACGCCTTGGCGGGAAAGTGCAGCGCGCCACCCCCTCAGCCCAGCAGATCCTCCGCCCGCAGCAGCTCCTCAGGCACCCCGAAGCCGTCGACGAGCAGCCGAGCGTGTGGCCGCAGCTCGCGGCAGAGGCGGTTGACCTCGGCGATGATGGCCTTGGAGCGCTCGGAGGAGAGGCGGCCGTGCTCCATGAACCACGCCCGGTCGGCCTCGATGACCGAGAGCGCGCTGAGGTCGCAGAGGAGGTCCATCAGATCGCGGACGGCTCCCTCGGGGAGCTCGCGCACCTTCGCCCGGAACGCCTCGTGGATCAGCCGCTCGACGTGCGCGTGCGCGACCCCGATGACGTGGTCCTGCACGGTCGAGAACACCGCGCCGGGCTCCCGGCCGGCCTTGACGCCCGACTGGAGTCGCCGGGCGACACCGGCGAGCATGTGCTCCTCGCGGAAGCGCAGCATCGTCAGGTGGTAGTCGGAGTCGAGGATGTCCGGCTCGCGCTCGCCCGCGATCGGCACGACGTCACGGACCCGTTCGAGCAGCTTGTGCACGGCGGTCCGCTCCAGGACGGTCTCGACCGCGAGACCGGCGACGAAGCGCACCAGATCCAGCTGGTCCATCTCCTCGAACTCGCTGGAGTAGCCGGTGAGCAGCCCCTTGGCGACCAACTGAAGCAGCACCGTGTTGTCACCCTCGAACGTCGTGAAGACGTCCGTGTCGGCCTTCAGCGCCGTGAACCGGTTGACGGCCAGATAGCCCGCCCCGCCGCACGCCTCGCGGCACTCCTGGATCGTCCGGGTCGCGTGCCAGGTCGCCAGCGCCTTGGTTCCGGCCGCTCGCGACTCGAGCTCGCGCCGGGCATGCTCCGAGGTGGAGACACCGGAGAAGACGTCGTGCAGGTCGTCGCGTACGACCTCCTGCGCGAAACGCATCGCGTAGGTCCGCGCGACCAGCGGCAGCAGCCTCCGCTGGTGCTGACCGTAGTCCAGCAGCAGCGACTCCTCGGCGTCCGACGACGCCTCGAACTGCCTACGCCGCAGCGCGTAGCGGACCGCGATCGTCAGCGCGACCTCCGATGCCCGGATCGCGGCGCCACCCACCGAGACACGGCCCTGGACGAGCGTCCCGAGCATGGTGAAGAAGCGCCGCCCGGCCGACTCGATCTCGGAGACGTACTCACCGGCCTCGGTGACGTCCGCGAAACGGTTCAGCAGCGACGTACGCGGCACCCGCACGCCCGAGAACCACAGCCGTCCGTTGTCGACGCCGTTGAGCCCCATCTTGGGTCCGTCGTCCTCGATCCGCACTCCGGGCGCAGCCGTGCCGTCGACCCGGATCGGCACCACGAGAGCGTGCACCCCACGCTCCTCACCGCCGACCACGAGCTGCGCGAACACGACGGCCAGCTCACCATGACAGGCGGCGTTGCCGATGTAGTCCTTGTACGCATCCTCCCGAGTCGTCTCGATGACGAACTCATGCGTGGCCGGGTCGTAGGTGGCCACGGTCGCCACCGCGGCGACGTTGGAACCGTGGCCGTGCTCGGTCATCGCGAAGCAGCCGAGCAGCCGCCCGGCGACGATGTCGGCGAGGTAGCGATCGTGGTGGCGTTCGGTCCCCAGCTGGAGGATCGCACCGCCGAAGAGGCCGAACTGCACACCCGACTTCACCAGCAGCGACAGGTCGCCTCCGGCCATCTCCTCGAAGGCGGCGATGGAGGCGCCGACGTCACCGCCCCCGCCGTACTCCTTCGGGAACCCGAGCCCGGTCAGGCCGCTCGCGGAGACGTCGAGGAGCACCTCCCTGACCCGCTCGCGATACTCCGCCCGGGGCAGCTCCTCGACCTCGTCGAGGAGGTCGGCCCGCTCGGCGAGCGCCTTGCGTACGTCCTGTCTGACCCCGGCGTAGCGCCCGTCGAGAAGTGAGGTCAGTGATGTGGCATCGATGGCGGTCACGCCACCAGCCTAAGCCCCGTCCAAGCCCGGATCAGGCTCGGATCAGGCTGGGATCAGGTCAGCTCGTGGGAGACCTTCGACTCGCGGTCGGCGATCTCGTCGGACTCCGCGACGAGCCGCCGCACGCCCTTGCGCTGGAACTTCTGGTTGGCCACCAGCCCACCGAAGTAGTAGGCGACCAGCGCGATCATGCAGCCGGCGATGTCGTCGGCGAGGTAGTGCCAGCCGAAGTAGATGGTCGCGACGACGGTGATCCCGAAGTTGATCCACCCGGCCCAGCGGGCGATCTTGTTGTTGATCGTCGCATGGATCATCAGGGCCATCAGCAGGGTGATGCCGCAGTGCAGCGAGGCGAACCCGCCGACCGACTGCACCACGTTGGCGTCGACGTCGAAGAGGACGTGCTGTCGGGTGAAGACCAGCGACTCCATCAGGGTGCTCGCTGGCGTGTCCGGCAGATCGGCGTAGAGATAGGGGTACTGCAACCCCGGGCCAACCGTGGGCAGGCAGTAGTAGGAGACGGTGCCGAGGATCCAGGCGATGCACTGCGAGCTCACGAACCAGTAGCCGTAGGCGAGGTTGCGCGACCACACCAGCCACCCGGCGACGGCGAACGGCACCAGCGGCAGGAACCACATGTAGATGTAGGAGAGGAACCAGGCCACCCAGCCGGTGCCGAGCAGGTCGTGGAGCACGATCGCCGGGTCGGCTCCGAAGAGGACCGCCTTGTCGATCAGGTGCAGCTCGTGGTCGAACTCGTAGGTCTCCGGCACCACGAACGGCAGGAACGACTTGAGGTTCCGGTAGCAGACGTAGACGAGGTAGAAGCAGACGATGCCCATCGCCACGAGCGTCAGGCGCTCACGGGTCCAGTGGGTGCGGATCCGGTCCTTGAAGATGGGGCCCATCTCCCGCCACCGGAACCGCGCCAGCCAGAGCGTACGTGGCACGAGGTCGACGAGGAGCGCGGCTCCGACGAGGAGGGGAAGGCGGAGCCAGGACGGTCCGAGGAAGCCCTCCGGGTCGAGCATGCGCTTGTCGACGATCTGCGCGGTCACGACTGCGATCAGACCGAAGATCAGCGCGCTGCTGACGAGAAAGATCTGAGCGCGGCGATACATAGCCGCTAATTCTAAGTGGCGGGTGGCTACGGGGCCCATTCCTGGGCGCATCATTCCTGGGCGCGTGATCGCTGGACGTGTGACCCGGGGACGGCCAGGCGATTCGGCTCGACCCGCAGTCCGACCCTCTCCCCCGGCGCGGGCGCCGAGTCGGCGACGGCGTCGACCTCACCGACGTCGTCGAGACGTACGACGAGCCGATGCTGCTCCGGCGTAGCCCTGGCCGAGACCACGGTGCCGGTGAGCGGTCCGGCCGGGTCGGCGACGAAGGCGGAGCGACGGAGCGCGACAGCTCCGGCCGGATCCATCCCGGCGGCCGTCAGGACCGTGTACGCCGCCGGCCCCTCGAGCACACGGGCATAGCCCAGGAACAGGGCTGCCCAGGTGTCGATAGGTGTGGCCCACACCTCCTGGAGGGTCCCCTGCTGCACCAGTCGACCGTCGCGCAGGAGCGCGATCCGGTCGGCCACCGCGAACGCCTCCTCCTGGTCGTGCGTGACCATCAGCGCGGTGGTGCCGGCCTCGTGCAGGATCCGGCGCAGGTCGCCCGCCAGACGTTCCCGCAGTCCCGCGTCGAGCGCGGAGAGCGGCTCGTCGAGGAGCAGCAGCCGCGGCTCGACCGCGAGCGCCCGGGCGAGCGCGACCCGTTGCCGTTCGCCGCCGCTCAGCGTGCCGGGGAGGCGGTCCTGGTAACCACCCAGACCGACGAGCTCCAGCAGGTCATCGACCCGCTTCCTACGTTCGGCAGTCGGGATGCGGCGCAGCCGCATCGGGTAGGCGACGTTGTTCGCGACGGTCAGGTGCGAGAACAGCTGCCCGTCCTGGAACATGAGCGCGAACCCGCGCTTGTGCGTCGGCACCCCTCGCAGGGCCCGCCCGTCCCAGCTGATCGCCCCCGTCGCCGGCTCCAGCCCGGCCACCGCCCTCAGCAGCGTCGACTTCCCCGACCCCGACGGCCCGAGCAGCGCCAGCACCTCGCCGTCGGCCAGCTCCAGGCTGACGTCCTCGACGGCGGTCTTCCCGTCGTACGTAACCGACACCTCACTCAGCGACAGCATCGCAACCTCGATCCTGCCGAGACGACCGGAGCGAGGTCGAGCGGCGAGCTTGCTCGTCCGCTCGCGCCGAGCGAGGGAGTGACCGCGCGAAGCGCGGAGGCGTCAGCCCCGTCGGCCGAGGCGTCAGCCCCGTCGGCCGAGGCGTCACGGAGGTCGGCCGAGATGGCACAGCCGTGACGTCTCGGCCGACGCGAGTGACGCCTCGGCCGACGCGGGTGACTTCTCGGCGTACGTTCACAGTGCTCCGATCGACGGGACGCGGAGACGCTCGACGAGGAGCATCACGACGGCGGTGGTGGCGGCGAGGACACAGGCGGCCGCGAGGGCCATGCCGTAGTTGTCCGAGCCGGGACGGGACAGCAGCCGGAGGATGACGACCGGGAGGGTGGGCCGTTCCTCGCGGACGAGGAAGGACGTCGCGCCGAACTCCCCCAGCGAAGCCGCGAACGC
Organism: Nocardioides panzhihuensis; assembly: GCF_013408335.1. NCBI lineage: Bacteria > Bacillati > Actinomycetota > Actinomycetes > Propionibacteriales > Nocardioidaceae > Nocardioides > Nocardioides panzhihuensis. The sequence continues at coordinate 4,859,892 of NZ_JACBZR010000001.1, forward strand.
GAAGCCCGCGGAGGCGAGGAGCGGCTTCCAGACGGCAGGTACGTCGACGGTCATGACCGCGCGCAGCGGCCCGGCCCCGAGGCCGGCGGCGGCCTGGCGCAGCCGGTCGTCGACCGACGCCAGAACCGGTACGAGGGTGCGTACGACCAAGGGCAGTGCGACCAGTGCCTGGGCCAGCGGCACCAGCCAGGGCTCGTCGCGGAAGTCCAGCGCGCCGGATCCGAGCGTCAGGTAGAGCCCGAGCCCGAGCGTGACCGCGCTGACCCCGAGCGGCACCATGAAGAGCCCGTCGAGGACGGAGCGCACCCGCCGCTCGGCACGGGTCCGGGACCGCCGGGTCACCGCGAACGCCACCAGCAGCCCGAGCGTGAGCGCGACCACGGACGCCTGAACCGCGACCGTCAGCGACGTCATCAGCGCGGTCGTGACCGGCACCGGCAGCGGCGGGTCGAAGCCAGGGGTCTGCAGGGCCGCGTAGTTCGCGAGGCTCCACCGGTCGTCGACCCGCAGCGACCCGAGCAGCAGCGCCAGCAGCGGCCCGGCGACCAGCAGGACGAGCACCGACGTCGACAGCAGCACCGGGAGGTCCCGCAGCGAGACCCGCCGGCGGCGTACGACGACCCGCGACTGCGCGGGGTCGGCCACCGAGCGCAGTCGGCCAGCCACCACCAGCAGCCCGATGACGACGACGAGCTGGAGCACCGACAGCACCGCGGCACCAGGAAGGTCGAACAGGGTGAAGGTGAGCTTGTAGATCTCGGTCTCGATGCTGTTGTAGCGCACGCCGCCGAGGGTGAGCACGATCCCGAACGCGGTCGCGCAGAAGAGGAAGACCACCGAAGCCGCGGAGACGATCGCCGGCCGCAGCGCAGGCAGCGTGATCGTCCAGAAAACACGAGAAGGCCCCGCCCCCAGCGCAGCCGCGGCCTCCCCCGGGCGGGGATCGAGCGACTCCCATGCCGCCCCAACCGCCCGGATCACGACCGAGGCGTTGAAGAAGACGAGCCCGAGGATGATCGCGGTCGGCGTGCCGTCGAGCCCCAGCCCGGCCAACAGACCCGCCTCGCCGATGAGCTCACGGAAGGCGACCCCGACGACGACGGTGGGCAGCACGAAGGGCACCAGCAGCCCCGCCCGGATCACCCGTTGCAGCGGAAAACTCAGCCGGTGGAGGGCGAAGGCGGCCGGCAGCCCCAGCGCCACACTCAGCGCCGTCGCCAGGCCCGAGGACCACAACGTGAACCAGAGCGCCCGCTGGATCTCCGAGCGCTGCAACACCCGGATCGCGACCGCAGGGTCGAACGAGTCCGATGCGAACAGGCCACGCTGCACCATCCCGGTGACCGGCAGGACGAAGAAGACCGCCAGCACCGCCACCGGGAGGGCGGCGAGCGCGACCAGCACCGCTGGTCGAGCCGAGCTCGCGAGGAACGAGCGAACTCGTGTCGAGACCAACACAGTCACTTCGCGATCGTGTCACTCCAGGTCGCCAGCCACGCTTCACGGTTCTTCTCGATCTCCTCCGGCTCGACGGAGAGCGGGGAGGTCGGCTGCTGGGCGAACTTCGCCCAGTCGGCCGGCAGCTCGACGCTCGAGGAGACCGGGAAGACGTACATGCTCTCCGGCAACGCCCCCTGCACGCTGCCGGAGAGCATGAAGTCGATCAGCGCCTGAGCGCCCTCGGGGTTGTCTGCGCCCTTGAGCACACCGGCGTACTCGACCTGCCGGAAGCAGGTGTCCAGCAGCGCCTCGGTCGTCGTCTTGCCGTCCTTGACGGTGAAAGCCGGCGAGGAGTCGTACGACACGACGATCGGCCGCGTGCCCTTGCCGCCGCCCTGGGTGAAGTCGGAGTAGTAGGCCTGGTCCCAGCCGTCGACGACCTTGGCGCCGTTGTCCATCAGCTTGCCCCAGTAGTCCGACCAGCCGTCCTCGCCGTACTCGGCGACGGTCGCCAGCAGGAACGCCATCCCCGGCGTCGACGTCGCCGCGCCCGGTGTCACGAAGAGATCCTTGTACGCAGGCTCGGCCAGGTCATCGAGCGACTCCGGCGGCGCCAGCTTCTTCGCGGCGAACCACTTGGTGTCGATGTTGACGCACACGCTGCCGTTGTCGACCGGGGTGAGGAAGTGCTCCTCGTCGCCGGGGAGGTTGAACTCGTCGACCCCGGCCGGGACGGTCTCGGGCGTATAGGCCGCCAACGCTCCCTGGTCGATCGCCCGGCTGGCGAAGGTGTTGTCCACGCCGAAGACCGCGTCGCCGTCGGGGTTGCCGGTGTCCAAGGCGATCTTGGTGGTCAGCTCGCCACCGTCGCCCGCGTGCCGGATCTCGGCGGTGTAGCCGGTCTTCTCGGTGAACTCGGCCAGCACCTCCTTCGGCAGCGTGAAGCTGTCGTGGGTCAGCAGCACGACCGACTTGTCGTCGGAGCCGCTGGACGGCTTGGCGTCGGGCTCGGCGGACGTGCCCCCGCACGCGGACAGGAGGAGCGCCGAGATAGCAGTGGCAGCGATGGCAGGCGTACGCATGCGCATTTCTGACTCCCTTCGCCGGTATCAACCGGAGCAGGTTCGGAGGGTCTGCGGCGCTTGTCGCCACACTCTCAGGCCTCGCGGCCTCCCCTGTCTGTTCCCGCCAACACTACTGCTTGCGACAATCCATCCCATGACCGACGTCGCCATCTCGTCCTTCGACGACCTCTCCCCGAAGACCGCGTACGCCCTGTGGCAGCTGCGCCAGCAGGTGTTCGTCGTCGAGCAGGACTGCCCGTACCTCGACCTGGACGGCCGCGACCTCGAAGCCGGGACGCGTCACGTGGTCCTGAGCGACGGCGACCAGCTCGCCGGGACCGCCCGCATCCTCGACGACGGCGACGTGTGGCGCATCGGCCGAGTCGTCCTCTCCCCCACCCACCGCGGCAAGGGCCTGGCCGACGTGCTCATGAGGGCCGCCATCGAGGCTGTCACCGACCGCGACATCGTCCTGGACGCTCAGTCACCGCTGGCCGGCTGGTACGCCAAGCTCGGTTTCGCCGCGGACGGCGAGGAGTTCCTCGAGGACGGCATCCCGCACACCCCGATGCGGCTCAGGCGATAGGAAGCAGCCGGTTCGACAGGACGCGCGCGGTCGCGCGGAGCGTCTCGAGGTCGGTGCCAGCACGACCCATGTAGACCAGGCCCTGCTGCGCGGTGAGCAGGGTGCGCGCGAGCTCACCCGCGTCCTCGTCGGCCAGGAGGTCGCCGTCGCGCTGCGCCCGCTCGACGCAGGCGGCGATCAGGTCGGCCAGCGCGTCGTACGTCTGCTTCGCCTCGGCACGAACATCGGCATGCTCCGTGGCCAGCTCGCAGGTGGAGTTGGCCAGGAAGCAGCCGCGGTCAGCACCTGGGCCGACCGGTGCCACCAGCACCTTCCGCAGCGCGTCGATGGCGCGCGGCTCGCTCTCCAAAGTGGCGCGCGTCCCTTCTTTCCCCTCGGCGTTGTAGGCCTTCAGGGTGCGCAGGAACAGCGCATGCTTGTCCCCGTACGCCCCATAGAGGCTGCCCTTGCCGAGCCCGCTGATGCGCATCAGGTCCTGCAGCGTCGTCGCCGCGTACCCGGCGTCCCAGAACCGGTCCCGGAGATCGCGCAGCACCTGTTCCTCGTCGAAAGTCCTCGGCCTCGCCATGTCCTCGAGCCTAACCCTTGATTGACCGGATGGTCCAGAATCCCTTATGGTGGACCGACCAGTCCAGAACACATCGAAGGAGTCACAGGTGGCAACACTGAAGAACAAGGTCGCACTGATCACGGGCGGCTCACGAGGGCTCGGCGCGGCAACCGCGCGGGCGCTCGCGGCTGACGGTGCCGACATCGCGATCACCTACGTCTCATCGAAGGAGAAGGCAGCAGCGGTCGTCGACGAGCTGACCGCGCTCGGTGTCCGGGCACGCGCATTCCACAACGACCAGGCCGACACGGGCGCCGCGCCCGGGCTGATCGTGAACGTCGTCGAGCACTTCGGCGGGCTCGACATCCTGGTCAACAACGCGGCGATCAGCGTCGAGCAAGGCGTCGCCGTCGACTCACCTGACGCCGACATCGACGAGTGGGACCGCATGCATGCGACCAACTACACCGGCGTCATCGCCGTCACCCGCGCGGCGACGAAGGTGCTGCGCGACGGGGGACGCATCGTCACGGTGAGCTCGGGCGTCGCCGCTCGCACCGGGGTCCCCGGGTTGGCGGACTACGCGGCCACCAAGGCCGGCATCGCCGCCTACACCCGCGGCATCGCGCGCGACTTGGCCCCGCGGGGCATCACCGCGAACGTGATCCAGGCCGGGCTGATGGAGACCGGGATGGCACCCCCCGACCCGGAAACGCTGGCAGCTCTGACCTCCAGCCTGGCGATCCAGCGCCAGGGGCGCCCCGAGGAGCAGGCCGAGGGGATCCGATTTCTCGTGTCCCCCACCGCGTCCTACATCACCGGAGCCGTCCTCGACACCAACGGCGGCTACACCGCCTGAGGAGACGAGGTCAGACAGCGGCGAAGAGGACGCTGGCCTCGGTCTCCTCGCGCGTCGCCTGACCACGCGCCACGAGGAGCTCGAGGTGGGCCTTGGTCTCCATGACCGCGAGGCCGGCGTTGAAGTAGTCGAGCTCGGCGAAGGCACGCTCGTGGCGGGTCCAGCCGAGGTCGTTGGCCACCTCCAGCGCCGAGCGCCGGCCGGCGCGCAGCGAGGCCAGCGACTGGGCCAGCCGCGACTCGTGATGGGCCAGGAGCTCGTCGACGCGGGTGTGGGAAGACGAGGCGACCGGACCGTGGGCGGGGAGAAGCCGCAGGTCGGGCATGGACCTGACCTTGGTCAGGGAGGCCATGAAGTCGCCGAGGGGGTCGACGACGGGCACCGGCTCGAAGCCGATCGACGGCGTGATCGTGGGCAGCACGTGGTCGCCCGCGAACAGGACCGAGCCGGCCAGGTCCGCGTAGACGTAGTGGCCCTGGGTGTGCCCAGGGGTGTGCACGGCATCGAGGTCGCGGCCGGCCACGTCGAGGCGTACGTCGCCCTCGAGCCAGCGGTCGGGCATCCGCCAGTGCGACAGGTCGGGCGCTGGCGGCGGATTGGCGGCCCACTTCGCAGCCAGATCGTGGGCACCCGCGTAGGCCAGCAGCCGATCGGTCGAGACCCAGCCGTCGAGGCGATGTCCTGAGCTTGTCGAAGGGTCGCCGTTGGTGAGCTCCAAGGTGGGCCGGTCACCGGCGCCGAGGAGCACGTCCGCGCCGAACTCCGCGCCCAGGACGGAGGCGAGCGTGTAGTGATCACGATGCACATGGGTGACCAGGAACCGCCGGATGTCGCCGAACAAGAAGCCGAGATTCTTCAACCCGGCCGAGAGAGCAGAACGTCCCTCGGTGATCGCCCAGCCGCCGTCGACGAGCGAGAGCCCGTCGTCACCTTCGAGGACGTAGATGTTCACCGCCTTGAGCCCGTCCATCGGCAACGGGAGCGGGATCCGATGTACGCCGTCGGCGACCGTCCACGCGCCCGGAGCCGACCAGTGTTCCCCCGAGTCAGGCGAGATTGCGGTGGCTGTCGACTGACTCATCGGCTGATCGGTCTCCTTCGGGTCGACCTCTCCAGAGCCACAGCAGACCCAGGATCGGCAACAGGGCAGGAACGAAACCGTATCCGCTCCCGAACCTCGACCATACCGATGCGTCCGGGAACCAGGACGGCACCGCCAGCGAGAGCGCTCCGACGACGACGACCCCGGCCAGCTCGATCCACAGCATGACCTTCGCGAACCCGGCCGAGCCGTTGGCCGCTCGGCGGATCGCGAACCAGCCCGCGACATAGGTCGCCGCAGCGACCACCGAGAGCGTGTAGGCGACCGGCGCCTCGTCGAACCGGGTGAAGACCTGGACCAGCGACCGGGCGCCGGCGGCAAGCGCGAAGATCGCGTAGACGGCAAGCAGCACCAGGTGCGGACCGGAACGGGTCTTGGCGGTCGAGGTCGTGCTCACCTGACCATCATGACGCGTACGGCCACGACCCCGGTCGCCAGGGCCGCCGCCGCGATCACGCCGGAGGACCACGTCGAGCGGTCCTCACGCATCGTCTGCAGCGCCAGGGGCATCAGGCAGACCAGCGCCCCGAGATAGCCGAGGAAGGTCGACAGCGACTCCGGCTTGCGTCCGGCAGACCAGCCCGCCAGCGCACCCAGCGCGAGCACGATCGCCAGGATCTCGAGCATCCACGCCACCTGGTCGAGCCACTTCGGCCGGGGCGCCCTCAGGACCACGCCGAGAGCGGCCGCGATCGTGACGAACGCGGCATACCCGGCCACGATAAATCCGATCAGAGTCACGGCGTCCACATGCCAATCTTCTCCAATGACCTCCACATCGCCCGATCCGGGGCTCGTCGCCCGCCTCCGCGCCGCGGGCTGCGTCTTCGCCGAGGACGAGGCGGCGCTGCTCGAAGGGGAACCGGTCTCGGCGCAGGAGCGAGAAGCGATGGTCGTACGCCGCCTCGCCGGTGAGCCGCTGGAGCTGATCCTGGGGTCGGCCGAGTTCTGCGGGCTCCGGATCCGGGTGGCGCCAGGGGTGTTCGTGCCCCGACAGCGCTCGGCCCTGATGGTCGAGCTCGCCTACCGGAGCGTCGAGCGGGGCGTGGCCCGGAAGGTCCTCGACCTCGGCTGCGGGACCGGGGCGCTGGGTGCCGCCGTCGCGGCACGTGTCCAGGACGCCGAGGTCTGGGCCACTGACATCGACCCGGCGGCGGTCGAGTGTGCCCGGAAGAACCTGCCGCGGGGCCGGGTGCTCCTCGGCGACCTCTATGACCCGCTCCCCCACGACCTCGCCTTCGACGTGATCGTGGCCAACGCTCCGTACGTCCCGAGCGACCAGATCCAGAACATGCCTCCCGAGGCCCGCGACCACGAGCACCACGTGGCTCTCGACGGTGGGGCGGACGGGCTGGACATCCAGCGCCGCGTGATCGAGCAGGCGCCGAAGCATCTGGCTCCCGGCGGCGTACTCATCATCGAGACCGGGCAGGAGCAGGCCTCTGTGACCGCCGATCTCATGTGGGCGCAGGGGCTCACCGCGGAGATCCACCACGATGAGGACCTCTACGCGACGGCCGTGACGGGCCTGAAAGGCGAGGCGTCCCCCTGATTGCACACCACCCCCGCAGCGTGCATTCAGAGGGACCACCAGCACCTGGCTCGCAGCTGTACCGATTCTCGGGCCCCGGGTCAGTCACGAACCCTTGGTGTGTGAGGTCGTCCACCCCCCACCGGTGGACGACCTTCACGCCGATGAAACGGGCCACCTGCAGACCCATGACGTGGATTGGGAAGAATTTTTTCGAGAATCCCGTCAGAATTCCGATATGCAGGCTTACGGTCTGACCCATCTGGTGCCGTTGTCCCTGCTCACAGCGGGGATCGTGGCCATGGTCTGGCTGGGCAGGCGGCAGCGGTCCGAAGCGAGACCGTCGAGATTCTCCCGGGGCTTCGCGCTCGCGATCCCGCTCACGACCATCCCGCTGCAGGCCCACGAATGGGTCACCGACTTCGATCTCTTCATCGATCTGCCGATCCATCTGTGCGACCTGGCCTGGATCGCGGCCGCGGTCGCGCTGTGGACCCACCATCCCTACCCGACCGCACTGACCTGCTTCTGGGGCCTGACACTGACCACTCAAGGCGTGTTCACGCCGGACGTGCAGGACCTCCCAGACGTCAGCTACTTCACCTTCTGGGGCCTGCACCTGATGATCGTGCTCGCCGCCGTCTACCTGATCTTCGGGCTCAAGCTGCTCCCGCGCTGGCGGGACTACGGCTGGGTGGTCGCGACCACGGCGTTGTGGGCCGCGGCGGCGTACGTCCTCAATCTCGTCCTCGACGCCAACTACGGCTATCTGCGCTACAAGCCGGAGTCGGCCTCGATGCTCGACCTGCTGGGTCCGTGGCCGGTCTACATCCTCAACGAGATCCTGCTCGTGGCGGGGATCTGGGCGTTGATCACGCTCGGACTGAGGATGTGGGCGCGTCAGGACGGGTCGACGAGGACACCGGTGCGCTCGTAGTCGGCGAGCGCGGCGGCATACGGCGCCAGATCGATGCCCTTCTCGGCCACCCACGCGTCGTCGTAGTAGGACGAGCGATAGCGCTCCCCGGAGTCGCACAGCAGCGAGACGACGCTGCCTTCCTCGCCGGCGTCGACCATCCCGCGTACTACCCCCAGCGATGCCCACACATTGGTGCCCGTCGAGGGGCCGACCGAACGGCCCATCCGGGCCGAGAGCCAGCGCATCGTCGCGATCGACGCCGCGTCGGGGACCTGGACCATGTCGTCGACGACACCGCCGACGAAGGACGGCTCGACCCGGGGCCGCCCGATCCCCTCGATCCGCGACGGCATCCCGGTGGCGTAGTCGGAGGTGTCCGTCTCCCAGCCGCCGTAGAAGGCGGAGTTCTCCGGGTCGGCGACCATCAGCCTGGTCGCGTGACGCCGGTAGTGGAGGTAGCGGCCGATGGTCGCTGAGGTGCCGCCGGTGCCTGCCGAGACGACGATCCAAGCCGGCACCGGGTGCCGCTCCTGCGACATCTGGTCGAAGATGGACTCGGCGATGTTGTTGTTGCCGCGCCAGTCGGTGGCCCGCTCGGCGTAGGTGAACTGGTCCATGTAGTGGCCGTCGCACTCGCGGGCCAGGCGCTCGGCCTCCGCGTACATGTCCGGGGCCTTGTCGACGAAGTGGCAGCGCCCGCCGTGCCACTCGATCAGGCGCACCTTCTCCGCCGAGGTCGAGCGTGGCATCACCGCGACGAACGGCAGTCCTAGCAGGCCGGCGAAGTAGGCCTCGGAGACCGCGGTGGATCCCGAGGAGGCCTCCACGACCGTCGAGCCCTCATGGAGCCAGCCGTTGCAGATCGCGTACAGGAACAGCGACCTGGCCAGGCGGTGCTTCAACGAGCCCGTGGGATGGACGGACTCGTCCTTCAGATAGAGGTCGACCCCGCCGCTCGCACCGTCGCGAACCGGCAGCGGGACCGCGTGCAGGTGGGTGTCGGCCGAGCGTTGAGCGTCGGCCTCGACGCGGCGTACGGCTTCGTCGATCCAGGCGCGGTGGGAGTCAGAGAGGCGAGGCACCGACCGAGCGTAACTCCACCCTGATCCACCCCCGACATGTGCGGTGCGCCACAATGAAAGACCTGATCACGATCGGGTCCGGCAGTGAAGTTGCCCACAAGTTAGACCGATCTAAGGACCCCGATTAACCATTGCGGCCCCAAAAGCGAGACAAAAGACCTGTGGACGAACCTCTTGACGTAGTGCTGATCGGCGGCGGCATCATGAGCGCCACCCTGGGCGTGCTCCTCCAGGAGCTGGAGCCCAGCTGGTCCATCAAGATGATCGAGCGGCTCGACTCGCTCGCCGAGGAGTCGTCCGGCCCGTGGAACAACGCCGGCACCGGTCACTCTGCGCTGTGCGAGCTCAACTACAGCCCGCAGCAGCCCGATGGCTCGGTCGACATCTCCAAGGCCGTCGCCGTCAACGAGCAGTTCCAGCTCTCCCGGCAGCTGTGGTCCTTCCTGGTCGAGAGCGGCCGCATCCCTGACCCGGACAAGTTCATCCACACCGTCCCGCACATGTCCTTCGTGTGGGGCGCGGACAACGTCGAATACCTGCGCAAGCGCTACGAGGCGCTCAAGGACCACGCGCTCTTCCCCGGGATGGAGTTCTCCACCGACCCCGAGGTCATCCGGGGCTGGGCCCCGCTGCTGCTCGAGGGCCGCTCGGCCAAGTCGCTCGCCGAGGAGCCCGTCGCGGCCACCTGGACCAACGCCGGGACCGACGTCGACTTCGGCTCGCTCACCTCGATCCTGACCCGCACCCTGGTGGACAAGGGCGCCGACCTCGAGACCGGCTCCGAGGTCACCGACCTCCACCAGACCATGGACGGCTTCTGGCACATCTACGGCCGCAACGAGTCCGGGAAGTACCACCTGCGCTCGCGGTTCGTCTTCGTCGGCGCGGGCGGCTACGCCCTGCCGCTGCTGCAGAAGGCCTCGATCCCGGAGATCCGCGGCTTCGGCGGCTTCCCGGTCTCCGGTGAGTTCCTGCGCACCTCCAAGCCCGAGCTCGTCGCCCAGCACCGCGCCAAGGCCTACGGCAAGGCGGCGGTCGGCGCCCCGCCGATGTCGGTGCCCCACCTCGACACCCGCCACGTCGCGGGCAAGACCCACCTGATGTTCGGTCCGTACGCCGGGTGGAGCCCGCGCTTCCTCAAGACCGGGTCGCTCACCGACCTGTTCCTCTCGGTCCGTCCCCACAACCTGGCGCCGATGCTGCGCGCCGGGCTGACCAACATGGACCTGACCGTCTACCTGGTCAAGGAGTTGCTGCGCTCACCGAGCAAGAAGTTCGACGACCTGCAGGACTTCTTCCCCGCCGCCGACCGCAAGGACTGGGACCGGATCATCGCAGGCCAGCGGGTTCAGGTCATCCGCCCCGACGGGGTGCTCCAGTTCGGCACCGAGGTCATCACCGCCGAGGACGGCACCATCGCCGGCCTACTCGGCGCCTCCCCCGGCGCCTCGACCGCGCCGGGGATCATGGTCAACGTCCTGCGCCGCTGCTTCCCCGCCCGCTGGGACGCCTGGCAGCCCCAGCTCAAGACGATGATCCCGGCCACCGGCCCCGAGCTGAGCGCCGACCCCGAGCTCGCCGCCGAGACCTTCACGCGTACGGACCGCCAGCTCAACCTCGGCTGACCGACCCCAGCCGAAGCGTCACCCCCGTCGGCCGAGACGTCACTTAGGTCGGCCGAGTTGGCAACCCAATGCCCATTCGAGCGACGGGAGTGACGTCTCGACCGACGGGAGTGACGTCTCGCGCGACGGGGGTGACGCCTCGCGCGACGGGGGTGACGTCTCGGCCGACGCGAGTGACTACTCGGAGGTCAGGTGGGCGGCTACGGCGGCGGCCTGGACCCGGATCTCGGGGATGGCGGTGGCCTCGTAGAGCGCGCCCTTGCAGGGCGGGCCGACGGTCAGAAGATTCGGTACGACGCGACCGCCTGCCCCGATGACGTGGCCGTCCTCGGTGACGTCGATGCCGAGGCGGAGAGGGTCGGGGGCGATCAGGCCACGCTTCTGGAGCGCCAGCAGGAGAGGGTTGTCGGTGCGGGTGATGTCGGGTGACGGGCCGGTGCAGTTGATCACCGCGGTCACCATGTGGTCGCCGTCGGCCAGGGAGACGACCGGCCGCCCGGCGGTGTCCGTCCCGCAGCCGAGCACCCCGCCGCCGAGGATCTCCAGACGTCCCTCGGCCTGGTAGGCCCTCAGGAAGGCTGCGATGCGCGGGGCCATCCGGTGGCGGCGTACCTCCCACTCGCGGGCGTAGAGCTCACGGAAGCGCCGGCGCTCCAGCTCCGGCAGGCGGCGCCAGATCGACTGGGTCGGGCCGCGGAGGCCGTCGATGACAGCACGCCAGTCGACGCCGAGACCGGTCGCGTGCTCGATCTGCTCGCGTACGAGCGCGGCGATGCCGTCGGCGGTCAGCGGGCCGTCGGGGACCGGGGTCACCCAGGAGGTGAACTGGTCGTCGACGTGGGGACTCGGGACCAGGCCGTGGCGGCTGACCATGATCACCCGGCGGGCCGGGGAGTCGTCGAGGAGCGTGACCGTCGTGTCTATGGCGGTGAGGCCGGTGCCGACGACGAGCACGGTCGCATCCTTCGGCAAGGCACTGATCCGGGCCACGTCCCACGGGTCCGAAAGGTTCCACGACGCCTCAGGCAGGCCGGCCAGCGGCTGGGGCGGCGGGTTGCCGTAGGCGAGAACGACGGCATCCGCGGCATGACCCTCATCGTCGTCGCTGGTCAGGATCCGAAAGCCCGGACCGATCGGCTCGACGTCGATCACCGTCTCACCAACGGTCTCCAGCGTCCCCTGGCCGGCCTCGGCGGCCTGAGCGAGCCGGTCGCGCAGGTAACGTGAGTAGTCGCGCCGGGGCAGGAAGTCGGTCGGCCCGAGCTCGACGCCGGCCGCTGCCGCTGCCGCCCAGTCGAGCAGGTCGTCACGATCGTCGGGGAAACCGGACATGTTGTTGGCCCGAACGTTGAGGAGATGACGGCCGTCGGTGGTCGAGTAGGCGACCCCGTACCCGGCCTCGCCCCGCGACTCGAACAGCGTCACCGACGCGCCCCGGCGGAGCAGGTTGATCGCAGTCAGCGTGCCACTCGCTCCTCCCCCGACGATCGCCACCATGGGGCTGGAGGTCGGCATGGGCGGCGCGGCATCTGTCGTCACTCCGACAGGGTAACGACGCTATGAAGACTTTGTTCACTCGGATACTTGGGTTTCCGCCAGATCACACAGATCTATTTGCAAAGCTTCCTTTGCAGTTTAGGATCGCTTCATGGCAGCTCGCGAGATCGTCCCCGGCGTCGACCAGCTCAAGGCCCTCACCCACCCCGTGCGCGTCCGAATGCTCGGCATCCTCCGCGTCGACGGCCCGGCGACGGCGACGACGTTGGCCACCCGGCTCGGCATCAACACCGGTGCGACGTCCTACCACCTCCGGCAGCTCGCCCAACACGGGTTCATCGAGGACGACGAGAGCCGTGGCAACGCCCGGGAGAGGTGGTGGAAGGCCGCTCACCAGGCGACCGTCACCGGCGACGGGGACGTGCCGGACACTCCCGAGGGTCGCGAGACTCTGGACGCCTACCTGCAGACCGTCGTCACGATCTATGCCCAGCGCCTCCAGGAGGCGATCGAGGAACGGGCCCTGCTCCCCAAGGAGTGGCGGGAGGCCTTCGGCCTCAACGACCGCGTCGTGCGCCTGACCCCGAGCCAGGCATCCCAGGTCGAGGAGCAGGTCAACACGCTGATCGACGACCTCGAGGACGACCCCGACGGCGAGGCCGTGATGTTCCAGTTCCATGTCTTCCCGCTGCCGGGTCACCTCGGAGCCGATCAGGAGAGATAGATCATGAAGCTCCCCCTCTACGGCTGGCTCGCCGCCGAGACCATCTCGCTGGTCGGCACCCGCATCTCGATGCTGGCACTGCCTTGGTTCGTGCTCGAGACGACCGGCAGTCCCACCAAGGCCGGCCTGATCGCGCTCTTCGAGCTGACACCGCTGGTGCTCAGCAAGATCTTCGGCGGCCCGGTCATCGACCGCATCGGCCCACGCCGCGTCGCGATCTCCTGCGACCTCGGCTCGGCCGTCGTGATCGGCCTCATTCCCCTTCTGTACGCAGCAGACCTGCTGCACTTCCCGATCCTGCTGCTCCTCGTCGCGCTCGCCGGCACACTGCGCGGCCCTGGTGACGCCGCGAAGTCGTCGATGATCCCGCAGCTCGTCGAGGCAGCCGGCGTGCCGACAGAGCGGGTGACCGGGCTCCACTCGTTCGTCGAGCGCACCGCCTCGATGCTCGGCGCCGCCGCGGCGGGCCTGCTGATCGGCCTGGTCGGTGCGACCGACGCGATCGTGATCGACGCCGCCTCGTTCGCACTCGCCGCGCTGGTGCTCGCCGCGACGACGGCCGGACTCACCCGTGCTCGACACACGGGATCCGAGGAGCGGGCGGAACGGACCACCGCCATCCCCTATCGGGCCCAGCTGGCCGAGGGCTGGCACTTCCTTCGCCGGGACCGGGTCCTCATGGGGATCGCATTCATGGTCGCGCTCACCAACCTGATCGACCTCGCCTGGAGCAGCGTGCTGATGCCCGTATGGGGCCGGGAGCACGCCGGCCCCGAGACGATCGGCCTGCTGTTCGCCACCTTCTCCGGTTTCTCCGCGGTGGGATCGGCGGTGGCGGCGGCCATCGGCAACCGGATGCGCCGCTACCCGACGTACCTGGCCTGCTTCCTCATCGCCGGGATCCCGCGGTTCCTGGTGCTCGCCTTCGGGGCGCCGTTGTGGGTCGTGTTCGTGGTCTTCGCGATCGGCGGGACCGCCAGCGGGTTCATCAACCCGATCCTCGGAGCGCTCCAGTTCGAGCGGATCCCCGCGCACGTGCTCGGCCGGGTGATGTCGCTGATCTCTGCGTTCGCCTGGGGTCTGATGCCGCTCGGAGGCCTGCTCGGTGGCAGCCTGGTCTCCGCGTTCGGACTGACCACGGCCCTGGTGGCCTGCGGGATCGCCTACTTCGTGGTCACGATGTTCCCCGCGATCGACCCGACCTGGAAGCAGATAGAGCGGCGCCCTAACAAGCCTCTCGTAGCCGCGGGATCCTAGGGATCCCGCCGAGCCGCTTGTTGTAGCGGACGTGGTCGGCGTAACCCTCCAGGAGCGTCCACAACGCCTTGTGCGCCGGCCACGGGATGGCCTCACCAGGGAAAGCCCAGGTCGAGCCGAAGCCGATCCAGACCGGGACCCACTCCTTGGCACAGTCCCACTCGCCCCGCTTCGACATCAGCAGCCGGTGGCGGACCTGGAACGCGAGTCGCTGGCCATCCTTCACGATCGGCGCCGCACACACCCGCCACAGCGGCATGTCGAGCGACATCAGCTCGATCTCGATGTCGCCGAGAACGCGCGGATCCACCAGGACCGTAGCGACGTTCTCGTGCGGGCGCCTCATGCAGATCACGCTAGCGCCGAGCACCGACATCCGCTGGCCGATCAGCCAGGAGCGAACATCGAGGCTGATTCGCCACCCCGCCGGACAGAGCCCATGGGTCGGGCCTATCATCCTCCCCAGTCTCGATCGGGCAGGGAGGCCCGAGTGGAGGATCGAGAAAGGACCGACGTTGGCACCCTCGAGGCAGCCCAGAACGGGTGAAGAGGCCGAGAAGTACGCCGCGGAGCATCTGCATTCCCTCGGCTGGCCCGACGCCGCGCCCTCGGGCAGCACCGCGGCCGCGGACGTCGACATCATCGGCGGCCGTCCCGACAACGTCGTCGTCGCACAGGTGATGCTCACCCGCACTCCGACCGAGGCGCGCGGCGTCTGCGCGGCCCGCGGCGCGGGCTACGCCTACGACGCCCGGACGGTCGTGCTGTTCAGCCGAGCCGGCTACACCACCGACGCGGTCGATTGGGCCGACAAGGTCCGGGTGGGGCTGTTCGAGTTCGCCGCGGACGGCTCGATCCGTCCGCACGGGAAGCACGCGGCCGAGCTGGTCACCACCGCCACGGCACCGGCGCCGGCCCTCGGCCGCGCGCCCGAACCGACCCCCGGCCGTCATGTCGATCCCACGCGCACCGGCAGCTTCAACTTCACCGCGAAGATCCCCTCGGTCAGGCCCCGTCGTAAGGCTGTGAAAGTCGCTGAGAAAGTCCCCGAGAAGGTCGCTGAGAAGGTCGCCGAGAAGATCACCGTGACCGTCGCCGCGGAGGTCGCTACGGCGATCGCGCCCGATCCGGCCCCGAAGGTCGCGGAGGGGATCGCCGGCCCGACGACCGGCCAGGTCCCCGCGTACTCCACCATGAGCATCCCCAAAGCCCCGACGCCACCGGCCGACGAACGCTGGGTCCCGGACGGGCTCGGTCCGATCCTGGACGCGATCGCCCGGGCGGCGCAGCTCCCCGTCGTGCTCGTCCTGGGCTCCGACCAGCGGGCCGAGTGGGTGCGGCAGACCTTCCAGGTCGGCACGATCACGGTCACCGACGGGAGCGTGCTCCCGATGCTGCTGTCCCTGGTGACGGGCCGGGAGTCGCAGTACGCCAGCGGCGAGTCCTATCACAAGGTCGGCGGCCTCAAGCCCCAGGGCGAGCGGGCGCTGGAGTCCTGGCGTGCCTGGGAGGCCTACGACCGCGCGATGGCCATCTACCGCCGCGCGGTCTGAGCGTCCCACCCTCCTCAGCAGTAGGCGAGCATCTCCTCGAGCGCCCGCCGCTCGCTGTCGTCGACCGCGAGCGACCACCGCGCCTTGGTCTCGATCCAGCGGGTGGCGTACGCACACTGGAACCCCTTCCGCGGACGCCAGCCCGCCGGGTCGTCGTCGCCCTTGCTCATGTTGGTCGGGCCGTCGACAGCGAGCAGGTTGCCCAGATCGTTCGAGAACGCGCGACGCCGGTCCTCAGGCCACGCGCTCGCGCCCGACCGCCACGCCTCCGCGAGCGGCACGACGTGGTCGATCTGGATCGCCTGGGCCTGGCCGGGCTCCTTCAGGTCGGTGAAGGTCAGGCGTCTGCCGGTGTAGGGGTCGACCCAGGTCCCGGCGAGCACGTCGTGGCCACACCTCCCCTGCGGCCGGGTCCGCACCTCGACGGCATCGCGAAGGAGCACGTCGTCGCGCTGGTTGCATCCGTTGCCGTCGCTGTCCGCCCAGCCGCCACCGAACGACGAGCGTGCGTACGCGACCAGCCCGCCAGGGCGTCTAGCGACGGTCTCCAGCGCGGCGAGGTCACGGCGCACCACCCGTGCGCCGGCGGGCGCCGGCGAAGGCTCCGCGGTCACAGCCGGCGGCGTACGTCGTGTCTCCGGCACGTCCTCCGGCGCGTCATCGGGCAGCCACAGCGCCGCCGCCGAGCCGGCGACCGCCAGCAGGACGACCAGCACTGCCAGCGACGCACGCCTACCCATGCCGTCGCATTGTGCCCGCGACCACCGACAGAGACCCGCCTGCGAGGTATTACCGATCGGTGACGGATGTCGCGATCCCTGTCACCCGGCCAGCAGGCAACCCGACGTCGGCCAGGAGTGCGGCGCAAACTTCGCAGCCTGCATCGAGGTCAAGAGCGGCCAGCACGGAGAAGACGCCTTAGTCGCCAACCGCTCGAGTCTCAGTCCACGAACCGCGGCGCGAGGATCTCGGCGACCTCGGACATGGCGCACTTGACCTCGAGCAACTCGAGCAGTTCAACTGGAGAGCGTGGCGGGTTCTTCAACCGCTTGGAGATCGCCAGAACGGCCCTGAAGCCGGCGTCGGGGTGGGCGTCGACCGTGTTCGCGGCGAACTCATGGGCAGACAGGACGTCGACGGAGGCTTCAGCCAGCACCAACGACGTCTCCATCCCGGCCCGCTGATCACTGGTCACGATGACGTCGGCCTTGCCGATGATCGCCGCATGGACGACGTGCCCGTCATCGAGGTCGTTGATGTCGTACGGGTACTCGCGCTTCTTCGGGGCTTCGATCGTCGAACCCGGAAAGTAACGCGTCATCTGCTCGAGCAGGTGCTGGCGGTGCTTCGCGCTTTCTTCGGGGTCGCGGCCCTTCTTGAGGTCGATACGCTCCAGGACGTAGTCGAGCTCGGTGATGATGCCGCTCCCCCACAGCGGCGAGTAGGCGCCCTCGGTAGCCAACTGGAGCAAGAAGTTGCGCTGCATGCTGGGGATGAGCACACAGGTATCAAGGACAGCGCGGAACACCGGTCGAGTGTCACAGACGCCTCCGACACTCGACCGGGCTTTAGCGGTTCTTACGCGCCTCGTTGAGGAGATCGTCGACGTCGACCAGGTCCTCATCGCCCTCATAGGCGGCCGACGACTCAGCAATGAACTCGTTGCGCTGCTTGTAGAGCAGGTCCTTGTAGGCCAGAACGTCGGCTAGCCGCAGCTTGCGGCGGTTCACTCCAGGAACGTGCGCCGGGATCTCGCCGGACTTGATGAGCTTGACCACGGTGGGCCGGCTTAGGCCGAGGAGCTCGGCTGCCTGCTGGGTGGTGAGCTCTTGGTCGAGCGCAAGGATCTGAACCGACTTCCGATCAGCCAGCGCGCTAAGGAGGCTTTTGACCATCTCATAGATGCCCTCGGTCAACTCGACTCGCTCGTGCTCGTCGGCACCGCACAGGAAGTAGGTCGGCTCCGGCTTCTTCCCGTGTCGTGACTCGTGGGCCTCGAGGAAGCTGAGAACCTCGGCGCTCTGCTCGGCGAGCTCCTCGTTCGGGAGGGCGCTCTGATGCGCAACGGTCATCTTGTTCACCTCTGACTTAACTGGGAAGCGAGTTAAAAGAACTAGACGAGAACCCTCTCTCGCACGTTCTCTCGTACTTACTCGTGGAAGTAGAGGCTAGGCTATTTGCGAAACTTACGGAACCCAAGTTACGCAACTTACGAAAACCTAACCACACGTGACCCCTAAGTGTTGGGACCAAGATCCCTGGTTTCTATCGCGGCTGCTCACCCAGCCCTACCGCCAGGAGTACGCCTGACGACCAGCGACGACACGCTCGAGCTCTACGTAACGCTTGGTCACCCCGGCGACGGCTCCCTCAACCTTCGTATGACCCCGTCGATCGCCGATGCGAGGTGATCGGCGCGGGGGCCGGTGTAGACCACGGTGCTGTTGACGTCGTTGTGGCTGGTCACGACGTCGCGGATGGAGCGTTCGGCAAGGCGCTCGCCGCGGGTGACGAACAGCGGGCCAGCGTCGTCGGGCATGCCGAGCTGGTCGCGGCGGTGGGCACGCCAGGCCGCGAGCGCCCGCAGCGCCGAGGACGGGCCGGGGAGCGGGATGTCGCGGGGCTTCTCGCCCTTGCCTAGGCGGACGCGGACGATGCCTTTTCGCTCGGTGAAGGGGACGTCACCGACGTCGAGCTCGACGGCCTCGGAGATCCTCACCCAGAGGCGTGGAGCAGGTTGACCAGGGCGTGATCGCGCACGCCGCGGCGCTCGGCCGCGCGCAGCACGTCGCGGACCTGGTCCTCGGCGAGCGACTGTGGCGCGTTCCGCCGGCTCGGGGCCGCGGAGCGTACGTCGGGTCGCGGCATCCCGAACCAGAGGTAGAGGTTCGCGATGCCGGTCATCGCCGCGTCGACGGTCTTCGGCTTGAGGCGGCGCCGGGTGAGCAGGTGGCGGCGGTAGTCGCGTACGGTGTGGGTGGCCGCGATTGGGTCGGTCACCACCTGGTCGTAGTCGTGCTTGAGCCGGAAGGGCAGCCAGTCGACGAACCCGGTCACGGCCTGGCCACAGCTGCGTCGGGTGTGGTCCGAGATCGGCAGCCGGGCCAGATGGGCGGCGGGCAGCTTCTGCAGCGTCGGCCGGCTCGGCGTGCCTGGGGCGCTCGGGGTGCTCAGCTGGGTCATCACCGCTCCCCCGCCCCGCTCGCCGTCGAGAGGGTGGTCGCTGATCAGGCACGCGGCGGTTTGAGGTTGCTGGTGATCTGGTCCAAGCGCAGGTCGCCGGCGCCGGGGGCGGCGATGCGAGATCCCCCGGCAGTGGCGTGACTCAGTCGACCGGAGAGCCCTCCAGCTCGTCGACGAGCACGAGCCCACGCTCGGCCCAGGCGATCGCGGTGCGGGCCTGCTCGATGAGACCGTCGTAGGCGAAGATCTTGTAGCGCACGATCCGGTCCCACTCGCTCGCGTCGTAGTGCTCCAGGCGCCGGGCCAGCGTGGGGTGGCTGCGGTCGACCAGCGTGGCGCGGGTGGCCTCGAGCATCGCCAGGTGCTCGGTCCAGTGGTCGCGGAACTGCTCCAGCTCGGCACGCGCCGCCCCGGGCTCGGCCCACTCCAGGTAGGCCGCCTTGAGGTAGGCCGGCTCCCGCTGCCGACGGATCTCGATCGGCGCGTCCATCCACTCCCGGAAGGCCTTCACCCCGGCCTCGGTGACGGCGTACTCCTTCTTCGTGCCCTTCTTGCCCCACGGCACGACCGCGGACTCGAGCAGGCCGTCACGCTCCATCCGGTTCAGCTCGGGATAGATCTGCGAGTCCGGCGCGTGCCACACGTGGGCCACCGACTGGCTGAACTGCTTGGAGACGTCGTAGCCGGTCATCGGGCGTGAGGTGAGCAGCGCGAGCAGCGCGAATCTCAGCGACATCGTGACCCCTCTCGACGTGGTGACCGTGGCGCGAGCGTACCTGCCTCTTGCCACTAACTATAGAGATAGGTAGTTTGTGGCGAGCACTACACCTATCTCCATAGGGAGTTCCCCAAATGACCACACTGGATTCCCCTCCGGTCACCGCCGCGAGCAAGATCTTCAACTTCCCCCGCAACGCCTGGTACGTCGCGGCGTGGGACCACGAGGTGACCGCGAAGCAGCCGCTCGCCCGCACCGTCGCCGACCGCCCGCTGGCCCTGTGGCGCAACAGCGACGGCCGCGCGGTCGCGCTCGCCGACGCCTGCTGGCACCGGCTGGCGCCGCTGTCGAAGGGCAAGGTGCTCGGCGACGAGATCCAGTGCCCCTACCACGGCCTGCGCTACAACTCCGCCGGCCGCTGCACGGGCATGCCCGCCCAGGAGACGATCAACCCGAGCGCGATCGTCCCGTCCTACCCGGTGGTCGAGCGCTACCGCTACGTCTGGGTCTGGGTGGGCGACCCCGACCTCGCCGACCCCGACACCGTGCCCGACATGCAGCAGATGGACTCCCCGGAGTGGGCCGGCGACGGCGAGACGATCTACGCACCGTGCAACTACCAGCTGCTGCTCGACAACCTGATGGACCTCACCCACGAGGAGTTCGTGCACAGCTCGAGCATCGGTCAGGACGAGCTCTCCGAGGCCGAGTTCGAGGTGAGCCACGACGACCGCCACGTCACCGTGACCCGCTGGATGCGCGACATCGATGCGCCTCCGTTCTGGCTGAAGAACATGCGCGACAGGTTCCCCGGCTTCGACGGCAAGGTCGACCGCTGGCAGATCATCCACTTCGAGGCCCCCTCGACGATCCGCATCGACGTCGGCGTCGCCAAGGCCGGCACCGGCGCCCCCGAGGGCGATCGCAGCCAGGGCGTGAACGGCTTCGTGATGAACACGATCACTCCGGAGACCGCGCGCACCTCGCACTACTTCTGGGCCTTCATGCGCAACTACCGACTGGACAGCCAGACCATCACCACCCAGCTGCGCCAGGGCGTCCACGGCGTCTTCGGCGAGGACGAGGAGATGCTGGCCGCGCAGCAGCAGGCGATCGACGCGAACCCGGACCACGAGTTCTACAGCCTCAACATCGACGCCGGCGGGATGTGGGTACGCCGGATCCTGGACCGCATGCTGCAGGCGGAGGGTCTCCCCGCCGCGGCGGCGAAGTAGGGCGGCGAGGATGGCCGTCAACACCCAGACCTGGTGGCAGAAGGGCCGCGTGGCCGAGTGCGACGAGCTCGCCGAAGGCGTACGCCGCATCGTGCTCTGTCCCGACCGACCCGTCCACGCCGCGCCCGGCACCCATGTCGACCTCCGGCTCGACCTCGACGGGCATGCCCGCAAGCGGTCCTACTCGGTCGTCCGCTCCGAGGACGGTGGCCGCCGGCTCACCCTCGGTGTCCAGCTCGCCCCGACGTCTCGCGGTGGCTCCCGCCACATGCACGGCCTCGAGGTCGGTGACGTCGTCGAGATGACCGGTCCGGTCCAGAGCTTCCCGCTCGGGGTCGGCGCCGACCGCTACGTCCTGGTCGCCGGTGGCATCGGCATCACGGCGCTGGTCGCGATGGCCGAAACCCTGCGCCGCCGCGGCGCCGACTACACGCTCGTCCTGGCCGGCCGCAGCCGACGCGTGATGGCCTACCTCGACCACCTCGTCGACACCCACGGCGACCGGGTCCGGGTGTTCGTCGACGACGAGGACGTACGCCTCGACGTGGAGTCGCTGGTCGGCGAGGTCGCCGGATCCCCGGCGGCGACGCGGACGGAGATGTACATGTGCGGCCCGATCCGGCTCATGGACGCGATCCGTCGCGCCTGGGCCGCCCATGACCTGCCCGAGCCCAACCTCCGGTTCGAGACCTTCGGCAGCAGCGGAGCCTGGGCGGCGGAGGACTTCGTCGTGCATCTCCCCCAGCTCGACCGCTCGGTCCACGTGAGCCGGGACAGCTCCATGCTCGACGCGCTCGAGGACGCCGGAGTCGAGGTGATGTGGGACTGCCGCAAGGGCGAGTGCGGGATCTGCCAGGTCAAGGTCCTCGACGTCAGCGGCCGGATCGACCACCGCGACGTCTTCCTGAGTCAACAGCAGAAGGAGGCGTACGCATCTCTGTGCCTCTGCGTCGCCCGAGCCGCCCGCGGCGATTCGGAGTCGGGCTCGGCCGACCCCGCCGCCGTCACCCTCCACCTTCCGTGAAACCCCACACCGAAAGAGACCCGAGATGAACCTTCGTGCGCGCATAGACGCCGCGGCGATGACGCCCTATCAGTGGATGGTCGTCGCGCTCTGCGTCCTGCTGAACTGTCTGGACGGATTCGACGTGATGGCCATGGCCTTCACCGCCTCCTCGCTGTCCGAGGAGTTCTCGCTCAGCGGCTCGGAGCTCGGTGTGCTGCTGAGCGCCGGCCTGGTCGGCATGGCGGTCGGCTCGCTGGCGCTGGCTCCGATCGCCGACGTCATCGGGCGCCGGCCGCTGATCCTGATCAGTGTCGGCCTCGCGACCCTCGGCATGCTGCTCTCCGCGGCCGCCCCGTCCGCCGTCCTGCTCGGCCTCGCCCGCGTGGTCACCGGGCTCGGTGTCGGCGGCATCCTGGCCAGCACCAACGTGATCGCGAGCGAGTACGCCTCGGCGCGCTGGCGCGGCCTGGCGATCGGCCTCTACACCGCCGGCTACGGCATCGGCGCCACCCTCGGCGGCGTGGCCGCACGCGCCATGCTGACCGACCTCGGCTGGCGCAGCGTCTTCGTCGCCGGTGGTATCGCGACCGGGGCCGCGCTGGTGCTCCTGCTCGTGCTGCTGCCCGAGTCGGTCGACTTCCTGGTCCAGCGCCGCCCGCGCCAGGCCGTCGAGCGGATCAACCGGATCCTCGGACGCCTCGGCCACCCGGCGGTCACCGCGGAGACGCTGGCGGCCACGCCGCGGGCGACGACCCGGCATCGCAGCGGCAACCCCGGCGTACTCCTGAGTGCTGACCTGCGCCGCTCCACCCTGCTCATCTGGGTGGCGTTCCTCGCCACGATGTTCGGTTTCTACTTCGTCAACAGCTGGACCCCGCAGCTTCTGGTGACCTCGGGGCTGTCGGAGGCGGACGCGGTCACCGCCGGGATGATGCTGGCGCTGGGCGGCACCGCCGGCTCGGTGCTCTACGGTCTCGTCGCCTCCCGGCTGGACAGCCGCCTGGTCCTGATCGCCTTCACCGTGCTGTCAGCGGTGACGATGGTCGTCTTCATCACCAGCACGGCACTGCTCACCGTCGCACTGGTCATCGGCGTCGTCGTCGGCGCACTCATCAACGGCTGCATCGCCGGGCTCTACACGATCACCCCGGCCGTCTACGGCACCGAGATCCGCAGCACCGGCATGGGCTGGGCGATCGGCATCGGCCGCATCGGGGCCATCCTGTCGCCGATGCTCGCCGGGCGCCTGCTCGACTCCTCGTGGACGCCGGTCAACCTGTACGTCGGTGCTGCCGTCGTCGTCGCGATCTCGGCCGTCGCACTGGTCTTCCTGCGCACCGGGCAGTCCGCGCGGACCGTTCCCGACGTGGCCTCGGCCTAGGGAAGCTCGGCCCAAGGAGTCGGCCCGTCTCGGTTGCAACCGAGACGGGCCGTCGACCGTCTAGATCGGTGGAACGCCCACTACGGACGTACGACCGACGAGGAGTCGCCATGTTCACGCCCCGCTTCCCGCTTCGCGCCACGCTGGCAGCGACCGCGACCATCGCCCTGCTCTGTCTGGCCGGATGCGGAAGCGACCCTGCGCCGGCGGCCTCGTCGTCTGCCGACACCTCGGCAGCGCCTTCCTCGACGGCTCCCTCCACCGAGCCGTCCGCGACCACCACTGCGACCCCGGTGCCCTCGGAGGCTCCGGCCTCGGCCGAGCCCACGCCCGAGCCGACGCCGAAGCTCGACTGGGGCGGGCCGCTGGCGCCCGGAGCCTTCGGGGCGATCGTCGCGAAGGGCAACGTACGTTCGCTCGTGAAGCAGGGCTGGATGACGCGGGACACCGCGCGCGAGGAGAACTGCGAAGGGCGCCACTGGAAGTGGGCCGAGCAGGTCGGCGACGGCGTCGACGTCACCTACGACCCGAAGGGAGACATCGTCTCCTTCGGGATGCGCGAGCCGGTCCTCGAGACGGCCGAGGGCGTCACGGTCGGTGACTCGCTGATGGTCCTCCAGGACGTGTACGGAGCGCGACCCCAGAGCACCAACGACTACGGCCAGACGACCTGGGTCGTCAAGGACGGCAACAGCTGGATCGGCTTCCTGCTCTCCGGCAACACCCGCGACGCCAAGATCGAGTTCATCGAGGTCTCTGTCGGGCGCCAGCCCGGCCTGCTCCGCGACGGCTGCTGACGGCTGTGACGGCGGACATACGGCCCTGTGCTGAGAACACAAAGAGCGCCGCCGGTTCGGAGATCACATTGATAGCCTCCAGCACATGTCCCACAAGCGACCCGGAGGCCCGCCACCGTCGCCGGTCCCGCAACCCCTGGCGATCACCCGCGCGCTGGCGGAACGACTGCTCCCGCGCGCAGAGGAGCTCGGCACGGTGCTCCGGGACACCCTGCAGGCCAAGGACGAGCGCTACGCGACGACCGACCTGATCGCTGCAGAGGAGCTGCTGAGGTCATGTCGGGACAACATGCTGCGCTCCCTCCAGTCCCTGGCCGACCAGGTGCCAGCCGACGTGAACGTCTTCGACGCCGCCCGGATCACCGCGCGACGACGGGCCGACGCAGGTTTCCCGCTCGAGTCGCTGCTGCACGCGTATCGCCTCGGCACCGAGGTGATCTGGGCCGCGCTTCTCGAAGAGGCCCGCTCCCGGGCCCCCGAGATGCTGGACGACCTCTTGGACAGCGCCGTCCAGGTCATGCAGCTCATCGACCTGATGTCGACGGCCGCCGCCGACGAGTACCGGACCCGAGAGCTCGAGGCCGAACGGCGTGACATCGAGCGGAGGCAGGCGATCCTCGAAGGTCTGCTGGAAGGGCGTGCCGCAGACCCGGGTTTCGCCACCGAGGCGATGCGAATCCTGGAGCTGACCTCGCACACGCGGATCGCGGTCGTGGTGATCCGGCACCGCGCCTTGCCGACCGGAACTCCTCCATCACCGGGGGCTTCGCTCGCCGCCGCGGGGTTCCGGTCCGAGTGGCGACTGCGCTCGGACCGCGAGATCGGGATCGTCGATCTGGGGCAGGCGACGGTCCCGCAGCTGGCGGCACGCCTGTCATCGATCGTCAACGGCTGGGCCGGCGTCTCTCAGGAGACGGTGGGCCTGGCCGACGTGCTCACCGAGTTCCGGATGGCGGAGCTGGTCCTGGCGAGCCTGTCGGCCGGGAAGCCCCGCGTTGCCGCTCTGGCCGAGAGGCTCCCCGAGGTGCTGATGGCAGCCAACCGCCCGATCGCGGCCCGGATCCGGTCCCGCGCCCTGGGCGATCTGCTCTCCGTCCCGCTCGACAAGCAGGAGTCGCTCCTCGAGACCCTGGACCACTGGTTCGCCACCAACCGGTCCACCTCGGAGACCGCGGCCAAGATGCACTGCCACCGCAACACCGTGGTCTACCGCCTCAAGCAGATCGAGGAGCTGACCGGTTGTCGCCTCGACGACGGCCGCGACCAGATGCTGCTCCGGCTGGCACTGCTCACGTCCTGACCAATCCCCTTGAACTGTGTGCCAGCACAGTTTGGCTTCGCCAACTCTGTGCGTGTCGCTGATGCCGCCGGCCCGGGTCCGATGGCACCGTCAGTCAGGCACCGAGCTCGGAGGTTTGTGTCATGGGGACACCGCAAGTCGATCGTCGTTTCTTTCTGACCCGTGTCGGGGTGCTGGGGGCCCTGGCCGCGGCCGGCACCGCGGTGCCGGGGGTCGCCAGGGCAGTCACCACCGGACCGGCGGACCCACTGGTCAGCGTGGTCTCCAAGCTGCTCGCCGAGCTCGCCCGGGACACTCTCAACGGGCTGGCGGTCTTCGTCGTACCCGGTCCTGATCCCTATTCCAGCACCCAGGGCACCCCGCGATCAGAGCCAGGGGCGATGGAGGCGAAGACCCCGGACTTCCTGATCGAGTCGCTCGACAACTACGTCCCGATGCCGGACCAGGTCGCCGCCGCCGTCGGCCGGGCGCTTGCCAACGGCCTCGCCGACGTGCCGATCGTGGTGCCGAACGGCCTCCCGCTGGTGCCCAGCTCGCTGCTCGCCGACCTCGACGACGTGATCAAGCTGCTGCTCCGCAACGACGCCGCGCTCCCGCTGTCCGCGGTGATCGCCCTGCTGCTCAACACCCAGGCGGTCCGCGTCGATCCCCGCTCGGCGGTCGGGCCGCACCTCTCACCGTTCTCCCGGCTCTCGTTCGCGAAGAAGGCAGAGGTCTTCGAGCTCCTCGAACACGCCGACCCGCAGCTCGTCAAGGCGATCGACGCCGAGCTGCCCGAGCCCCTGAGGGGCACGACCTCGGGGATCCTGCAGTTCATCGCGGGGGCGTTGCTGGAGTTCTCGGCATTCGGCACCTTCTGTGAGTGGTCGACCTTCGACGCCGACAAGCTGACCGTCAGCAGGCGACCCGTCGGCTGGGACCTGGCCAAGTACGACCCGGGGAGCATGGACGGCTGGGACGAGTTCAAGGGCTACTACCAGGGACGACAGAAAGTGAGCGCCCGCTGATGCGCGACGTGATCATCATCGGTGCCGGTGGCGGCGGCGCGGTCGCCGCCAAGGAGCTCGCGGCCCAGGGCCTCGACGTGCTCGTGATCGAGGGCGGCCCGCGGCACGCCAAGCCACGTGAAGAGTGGAGCCGGCTGGAGAACGACGCCAACAACCCGCTGACCGGCTACCTCCGCGTCGGCCAGGAGGACCGTTCTAAGCCCGCGGCCTACCGCGAGCTCCCGCAGAACTCCTTCCTGTGGCAGGTCTCCGGGGTCGGCGGCACCACACAGCACTACTTCGGCAACAGCCCACGGGCCTACCCCGGCGTCCTCGCCGGGTACGACGGCCCCGACGCCGCCCTGTACGACGTGGACCACCTCTTCCCGTTCTCCTACTCCGACCTGGTGCCCTACTTCGAGTGGGTCGAGACGACGCTGCCCGTGCAGACGGCCGCCGTCGGCACCAAGGAGTCGGTCTACCTGCAGGGCTGCGAGACCCTCGGTCTTCCGGTCCAGAAGACGAAGACGACGCTCGAGGCGTCGTACCGTCCTCAGGAGAACGCGATCCTGCAGCCGGGCGGCACCGCGGGCAGGACCAACGACGCCAACCTGCTGAAGTTCCCGCAGGCGACCGGCTGCACGTTCTGCGGACACTGCTTCCAGGGATGCGCATCGCCCGCCGGCGCGCCCCGCAACCTGGCCGCGAAGCGCTCCACCGACAACAGCTACATGCCGATGGCGCTCACCGCCGAGTCGTGGGCGCGAGGCGGCAAGGCCGTCGAGCTGGTCACCGACGCGACGGTCACCAAGATCCGTACGGAGGACGTCCGCGGCGAGCTGACCGCGACCGGCGTCACCTGGCTGGACAACCCCACGGGGATGGTGCACACCGAGGACGCCAAGGTCGTGGTGATGTCCGGCGGAGCCGTGGAGAACCCTCGACTGTGGTTCAACAGCGACCTGCCCAACCCCAACGACTGGGTCGGCCGCGGGTTCACCGACCACTACCTGGACTGGACCTTCGGTCTCTTCGACGAGAACGTCGGCAGCTCGAAGGGTCCTGCGTCCGCAGCGCGCACGGACTACCCGGGCTACGGGATGAACATGAACGTCGGCCTGATGCCGGGCATCGAGGCGTTCACGATGACCTTCTCCGACAGCGGTATCCGCGGTCAGTACACCAACGGACGCGGGATGACCGGCCCCTGGGAC